>JAKPTG010000079.1 GCA_029571005.1 Candidatus Fermentibacterota bacterium | reverse complement strand
GCCCCAGCTCATGTCGGTTATGTGGAGCAGGCCGTCTATGCCGCCCAGGTCCACGAAAGTGCCGAAGTCCGTGATGTTCTTGACGATACCGGTGCGTACCTGGCCCTCCTCCAGGTCCTTTATGAGGCTTTCCTTCTGTTCGCTCCTGGCCTCCTCCAGCACCTGGCGGCGGCTGACGACGATGTTCCGGCGCCTCTTGTTGAGCTTGATGACCTGGAAGTCCAGGGTTTCCCCGCAGAACTTCTCCAGGTTCGGCACCTGCCGGAGGGCGACCTGGGAGCCCGGAAGAAAGGCGTCCACACCCATGATCCTGACGGTGAGACCGCCCTTGATCCTCTTGATGACCGTTCCCTGGAGCACGGTGCCGTCATCGTAGGCGGCCTTGATGTCGTTCCACACCCGATGGAAGTGAGCCTTCTCCTTGCTGACGGAAACCCGGCCGTCGTCGTCCTCGAGCTTCTCTATGAACACGTCCACCCTGGTACCCTCGTCTATGACCTCGTCGGAGCGGAACTCCTGTCTGGGGATGACCCCCTCGCTCTTGTAGCCGATGTTGACCAGGACTTCCTTGTCGTTGGCGCCGATGATCCGGCCCGGAACGATGGTTCCCACCCGGAGCACGGTCTGTCCGAGGGTGTTGTCGTACTGTGTTTCCAGCAGACGGCGTTCCTCCCTGGTGTAATCCTGCCCCTCTATGGCCTCGATCTCAGCCTCCGAGAGACCGACGACGAATTCCTTGCCTTCACTCATGTGTTTTCCCTTCTCGATGGTTCATTTTCATGGTCTGCGAATCCCTTGAAGACGCCGGCCCTTCGGCCCGCGTCGGCGATTCTGTCGGTCAACAGCCGCGACACCGCACCGTCCCCGTCCCTCCGGGCCAGATCCTCGATCTCCTCCGGGGTCACCGGGGGGCCGAAGGCCACGGTGAGCCCCCGCAGGGGTCTCGCGGTACCGCTGATGTATGTCGGGACAACCGGTGCGCCGCTGCGACGGGCCAGCATGGACACCCCGGGCCTGGCGCTTCTCAGGAGCCCGTCCCGGCTCCTGGTGCCCTCCGGGAACATGGCCAGAACCTCCCCGCGTCCCAGTATCTCCAGGGCGGTGCGGATGGCTCCGGTGTCGGCGTCGCGGCGGTTCAGGGGAAAGGCGCCGACCCAGGTAAGCAGACGGCGGACCAGGGGTTTTCTGAAGAGTTCGGCCTTGGCCATGTAGTACGGAATCCGGCGGGAGGCTATCCCCAGCACCGGCGGGTCCCAGTCGGAGGTATGGTTGGCCGCCAGTATCACCGGCCCCGAGGCGGGGATCAGGTTCCTGCCCGGGTCCCGGAGCCGGAAGATAACCTTCGCGGCGAGCCGTGCCATCCGGTAAAGCAGGGGAAGCGGCCCTTTCCTCATGACCTTGTCTCCAGCATGGCGTAGCGGGTCAGCACCGCTTCCACCTGCTCTTCCAGAGTCATCTGGGTGCCGTCCAGCCAGAAGGCTCCGGGGGGGACCCTGAGGGGGCTGTCCTGCCGGAAGCGGTCACGGCGGTCACGGCGGAGAACATGGCGGACCGTCTCCCCCATGTCGCCGCTTTTCAGCTCCTTGAGGCGTCGGCGTGCCCTGACCGGGGCGTCGGCAACCACATATACCTTCAGGAAGGCGTCGGGGAACACGACGGTGCCCATGTCCCGGCCTTCGGCCACCGTGTTCCTGTCCCTGGAGAAGAGCCTCTGAAGCTTCACGAGGAAAGCCCTTACCCGGCTTTCGGCGGAAATGATGCTGGCAGCCTCCCCTATCCCGGGGGCGGCGATGAGCCCGGTGACGTCCCGCCCGTCCAGGGTTACGCCGTTTTCAGGGGTGAATCCGAAGGTGTGGGACTCAAGGAGGGCCGCCACCGCCGGACCGTCGTCCAAGGGTATTCCGGCTTGCAGGGCCGCCAGGGCGGAGGCCCTGTACATGGCGCCCGTATTGAGGAAGGAGAAGCCAAGATGCTCCGCCACCCGCCTGGCCGTAGTGCTTTTTCCGCTGGCGGCGGGGCCGTCTATCGCGATGACCCTATGCAGGCAACTTCACTTCCCCCCCTTGAAAGTAGCGCGCCGATAATACGGAATGAGGGGGGACCCGGTCAAGGGTTCAGCCCTACGGCCCGATACAGTTCCTCGGTTTCGCCGCCGTTCAGAGGGCGCCAGGCCCCCCGGGGAATCCCCTTCAGGGAAATCGGGCCGTACCTGACCCTCTCCAGCCCGGAAAGGTTGATGCCGCAGGCGGAACAGAGCCTTCTGACCTCCCGGTTCCGGCCGGTGGCGATGACCAGCTTCAGCCGTTCGTCCCCGCCGGCCCGGGTCACCGACAGGGGCCTGGAGAACCGGCCGGGGGCGATGAAGGCCCCCTTCCTGAGCGACTCCAGTGACCGGGGGGTCGGCGGTTCGTGGAACAGCAGCATGTACTCCCTTTCAACCGCCCACCTGGGATGGGTGAGGCGGTAGGTCAGCTCCCCGTCGCTGCTCCACAGGAGAAGCCCCCCTGTCCTGATGTCCAGTCTTCCCACCGGTGCGGTTCCCGGGGGCATGCCCCCGGCCAGGGTGTGGACCCCCCGCTTCGCTTCGGGGTCCATGGTGGTCTCCACTCCCACGGGCTTGTTCATGGCCGCCAGGAAGGGCGCCCTCACGATAACCCTCGCCCCGTCGAAGCGAACCAGGTCTCCGGAGGTCACCCGGACCGCCGGGTTTCTCACCACCACGCCGTTCACGGTCACCATGCCGGATCGGATGTCGTCCTCCACCGAGCGCCTCGCGCCCCGGCCCGCCCGGGCCAGAAAGCGGTTCAGCCTCATCCCCTCCTCAGGGGTTCTCATATTCCTCTTCCTGGATTTCTCCGGCGGCTCTTTCCAGGTCGTCCGCCCCCAGGGCCAGCAGCTTGCCTATCTCGTCCAGCCTGGGAAGGTGTTCAAGGGCTCCAAGGCCGAAGTATTCCAGGAATGCCGGGGTGGTGGAATACAGAAGGGGCCGTCCCGGGGTCTCCATCCTTCCGGCTATGACGATGAATTCCCTCTCCAGAAGGGTTTTCATGGCGCTGTCGCAGTTGACCCCCCGAACCGCCTCGACGCGCGCCCTGGTGCAGGGCTGGCTGTAGGCCACCACCGCCAGGGTCTCCAGCGCGGCCCTGGTGAGCCTGCCGGGGCGGCGCCCCTCGAAGAGGCGGGAAACCACCCCCCCGAGTTCCGGATCCGTGACCAGCCGGTAGCCGCCGGCCAGGAAAACCACCTGCATGGCGTGGCCTCCCCGGGAAAGGGCGTTCTCCACCCTCGATACCGCCTGCTCTATCGCCTCCGTCCCGGCTCCTGTGAGTTCGCACAGGTGTTCCACCGAGAGGGGTTTTTCCGAGGCCATGAGCAGGGCCTCCACCTCCCTTGCCAGCCTGTCCAGGGTCATGCCCATTCTTTCGTCCGTTCCAGGGTGATGCCCCCAAAAGAACTCTCCTGCCGACACCGGACCCATCCCCGGCGGATCAGTTCCAGCACCGTCACGAAGAAGGCCACCACCCGGCGCCGGTCGCGGTTTTCCCCGAGAACCGTCCGGAAGGAGACCCGCCCGCCGCCGGGAAGGGCCGAAGACAGCCCCTGGATGCATTCGGTTATGGATAGCGCCGGTCTTTCTATTATCCGGGGCGTCGGCGGTTGATCCTTCTTTGCCAGGGCCTCCAGGGCCTCCAGCAGGTCCATTATTGAACCGGCTTCCCGTCCGGCCTCTTCCCGCCGGGCGCCCTCCTGGAACCTTTCCCTCTCTCCCGGAGGGGTGAAGACGTCCCGCCAGGCCCCCTCGCTTTCCCTGAGTTCCGCCGCCGCCTCCCGGAAGGCGCGGTACAGGATCAGCTGTCTGAGGAGGGCCTTGCCCGGGTCATCCTGATCCTCCGGGGCACCGCTCCGGGAGGGCAGCAGGGAACCGCTTTTCATCCGGGTCAGGGTGGCGGCCATGACCAGGTACTCGCCGGCCAGGTCTATATTCAGTTCCAAGGCGTTTCGCACGTACTCCAGGTACTGCCGGGCCACCTGGGAAACCATCACCAGGGTGATATCCATCTCGTCCCGGCGGATCAGGTAGAGCAGAAGGTCCAGGGGTCCCTCGAACTCCGCCAGGGACACCCGGCAGGCGCCGCTGTCGGTGCGCTCGGCCTCAGAAATCATATCCCAGTTCCGAAAGCACCGACGGGCGTTCCGCCCAACCCTCCCTGACCTTCACCCATATCTCCGTCTGCACCGATCCCCGCCAGGCTTCCTGAAGCGCCGTTTCCACGTCTTTCCGAATCCTGGCCAGGGTCTGGCCCTTCCTCCCTATGACGATGCCCCGGTCTTCGGCCCGGGCCGCCAGCAGATTCACCCGGATATAGACCCTGTCCTTGGTGCGGGTGTACTCCTCCACCTGAACCGCCAGCGATTCCGCCGTCTCCCTTGCCAGGACGCCAAGGAGCACCGAGCGCACCAGCTCCGCAGCCAGGAACCTGCATGAGTTGAGGGTGTTCACCCCTTCCGGGAAAAGCCTTTCCCTTACCGGGAGCAGCTTGAGGACCGCCTTCTTCAGGGTCTCCACTCCGTCACCCAGGGGTGGGCACACGGTGAACACCCCGGCGCAGCGGGCTTCCATTTCCAGTTGAAGGGCCAGGGGAATCCTGAATCGCCTGGGCAGGTGATCACTGTGGCCCAGGGCGGTGAGGACGGGTTTGCCCTGAAGGACCGTGGAGTTCAGAAAATCCCTTACCGGAGGGGACTCGAGCTGTTCCACCGGCCGTCTGGCGTCCAGAAGGAGCACCGCCGCGTCGCAGGCCCGGAGCCATTCCTCCGGCTGGGAGTGTTCCAGGGGCCGGGAGTCCACGAAGCACGCCTGGCCCTCAGGAGAGGTGCAGACGCCGGTGACGGGGAATATGGTGGTCCCCGGTTCGGAATGCACCGGCGACAGGGGACTTCCGGCAAGACGGTTGAGAAGGCTGGACTTGCCGGTGTTGCCCGGGCCGGCGATCAGTACGTAACCGCTTGGAATCCTGTCGGGGCCGGTCATCTTGGGTTTTCCGCCCCATCATCCCCCGGGGGCGTCCCCTCGAGGGCCATGAAATCCCCTCCCGCAGTGCCCAGGAACACCACTCCCCCCGCTACCACCGGCTGGGTTCCCGAGTAGCCCTCCAGCTCCAGGGAACAGAACTCCTCCCCGGTGCGGAAGCTCAGCACATGGAGGCGCATGTCGTCGCACGAGGCGTAGACCAGGGTGTCGCACACCGCCGGAGGGACCTGCATCCAGTTTTCGAAGGATGTCTCCCAGATCAGGGTTCCGGTGTCGCCGTCCAGACAGACCAGTCTGCCGTCGCAGGTGCCCGCCAGGAGCGCCGAGCCGACGGATACGGGCCGGGAAACCACGGTTCTCCCCTCCGCCCGGGGCAGCCTGGTCTCCCAGAGGGTGGCCCCGTCCCCCAGCCCCAGGGCCAGCACCTTTCCGCTGGAAAAACCCACAAACACCCTGGAACCGCTTATGGTGGGGGGCGAAGGCTGGGAGGTGAACTCCCGGTTCCAGAGCACCCGGCCGGAGGGGTCGAAGGCGGTCACGTTACCGCTCTCGGTGACGAAAACCGCGGTGGAGTCCAATACCGCAGGCCCCAGAACGAGCCCGTTCATGGCGCCTTCCCAGACCAGGCCGCCGTTTCCGGCGTTCAGAGCCGCGATTCCGCCCATGCTGGTGCCGGCCAGCACCAGGGTGTCCGCGAAGAGCGCCGCATCGCTGAAGACATGGTAACCCAGTCCGGTGGACCAGATTTTCGTTCCAGTCCGCCGGTCAAGGCAGTAAACCATCCCGTCCTGTCCGCCGAACCATACCCTCGAGCCGTCTCCGGCGACGCCGCCGGACAGCCCGCAGACCACCGGGAAGGACCACAGGGTTTCCCCGGTCATGGCGTCCACCGCCCGGAAACGGGAGTCGTTGCAGCCGATGTACAGCACCCCGTCAAGGAGAACCGGGGATGAGAAGAACTCGTAGCCCGTCTCCAGGCGCCAAAGCTCCCGGAAGGGCGGCGCCGCCGGATCCCCCCAGGCCGGGTTCCCCTCGGAGGTGCAGCCGGCCTGGGGCCAGACCGCCGGAAGGTCATGCACCGTCCCGGCCGGCTCCACGACTGCGAGAAGGGCCGGGGCTTCCGGCTCCTCCCGGGTCGGCTCCATCCGGTTTTCGGGCCTTTTGATCACTATCAGCACCGCCGCCGCGGCGGCGGCGCACAGGAGAATCAGCATGACCGCCTGTTTTTGATTTTTTCCGCCGGCCTGGGTGATCAGGGAAAACACCTTGCCTCCGTTCTCCTTGGTACGCCGGGGCGGCGGTTCAATAGATGACCACCGGAGAGCCCACCTCCAGGGTCCTGAAGATGGCTTCCAGATCGTCGTGCCCGAGCCTGATGCAGCCGTGGCTCACGTTGTGGCCCCGGCCCGTTCCGTAGTGGAGAAGTATGCCTCCGCCCAGATCGAGGGCGTAGCTGCCCAGGGCGCCGGGGACCACCCGCACCTGAAGCCTCTGGGACGCGGTAAGGGAATCGTTGAAGAAGGCTACCTGCTCCTCCCAGCTCAGGTCCTGCGGGACCACCACCTCCTGGTCCGGAGTGGGAGGCCTGAGGTTCTGCTCGTGCCAGTACCAGTCCGGTCTGAACCAGTAGGGGTTCCGGGTCTTGTAGAGGACGCGGCGAAGGCCCAGGGGGGTGCTGAAGTCCCAGATACGCCCTTCGGCGGCCTCGGTCCACCCCTTTCCCGTGCCCACGAAGCCGGTTCGGACCAGCATCCCCCCCCGGCGAAGGTGGAAACGGTTCTGGAAAGTGTCTATGACCAGGTAGTAGCCGGGATATTCCTCCGCCAGCCGGACCTCCTCCAGCCGGAGCCTCAGGCTGTCGTTCCGCATTCTGAGTTCCGTGGCCCTTTCGGCCTCCCCGGCCAGGAAGGAGTTGACCGCCGACAGAGTGTCGCAACGGAGGCTCGCTTTGAGGGCCTCCGCCCTCCGGAACTCCGCCTCCTCGCTCCAGGCGTTCACCTTCCGGGCGGAGTACGCCAGGGTGAGGAGACACACCCCGAGGCACACCGCCAGGCTGACCAGGAATATCGTTTGGTTCGGTTTCAACTCATTCCCTTCGGTGGGTCTCAGATGACCGGGTTCTCCACCAGGTTGCGCCTGGTCTGCCAGCGGGCGGCGGTTCCCCGGGTGTCAACGTGGGTATAGGGGCCGTGGGACTCGGTCCACCGGTAGGCCGAGGCCCCCCCGACGGGAACCTCCCCCCGGATCTCCAGCCCCCTGATCAGGGAGACCAGGAACTCCCCGTCGTAAACGTCAATCCTCTTGTTCCTGTCTATGTCGTCCATGAGGTTGTTCGGGGGCCATCCCTCCACCCAGATATCGGCGGCCTTCCCGTATATATGCATGGACATGTCCGTTTCGTTGCCTATGGCGGAGTTGTATGCCGGGGTTCGGAAGCCGCTCATCACGTGGATGCTCCGGGCGTCGGGGTAGTACGACCGGACCTCCTCGAGGAGCGCCTCCAGTTTCCGGACGAGGTTCAGATCCAGGGCCATGTACTGGGGCCAGTCCCCGCGGAGGGTGCAAAGAAAGTCCCCCACACGGAAATGGGTGGAGAGCCTTGTGTTGTAGGTTGTCTGCCTCAGTTCGAGAAAGCCGTCGGGTATGAATTCCCTGCCGACGGCGTCGGCGCCGCCGAAAATGCCCATGGGATATGAGTTCAGGGTTGCGGTCCGCATCCTGCTGCCGTCCACCGGGACCAGCACCGCCCACTCCTGGACCACATCGCCGGCCCTGCCGGTGAGGGTGAACACCCCGTGGGACCTGGGAAGGGTGAAACAGAACTCCCGCCCCCGCCCGCAGGTATCGAGGATGCTCCAGGACAGGGAATCACCGCATGAAACCAGCACCTGGCCCCCGGGAACGGCGGTGAAGGCCGCCATGTGGGGGGACAGGGGGGAGCCGTTCACCAAGATTGAAAAGGCCGGGGGTGCAGGAAGGGGGTCCTCCGCCGCCCCCATGAGCAGCAGCCAGATGAAGCTTGCCACGGAAAACGCCATCTGAACCGCCTTTCAGTTGATCCGCAACTGTCAAATATCTCTTAAATGCGCGGAATCCTCAAGGGCGGTCACCCTCCGCCCCCGTCGGCTGAGCCTTCCGGCGCAGTGCAGCTTCACCGCCTCGGGGTAGATCCGGTGCTCCTCCGCCAGGATCCTTTCGGAAAGGGTTTCCGGCGTGTCCCCCGGGAGTACCGGCACCGGGGCCTGCAGAATGATGGGGCCGGTATCCGTGCCCCGGTCCACATAGTGCACGGTGCACCCCGAAACCTTCACTCCGTGCTCCAGAGCCTTCCGCTGGGGTTCCAGCCCCGGAAAGGCCGGCAAAAGCGAAGGGTGGATGTTCATTATCCGCCCCTCGAAGGCATCCAGGAGCGGGCCCTTGATAATCCGCATAAGCCCGGCCAGGCATACCAGGCCGATTCCCCTGTCCATGAGGAATCCGGCCCAGTCGCCCTCCTCCCTGAGGCCGAAACGGGTACGGTAGGGGCCGGGGTCGATGTACCTCCCCTCGACGCCGATTTCCCGGGCCCTGGCCAGAACCGGGGCTTCCGGGTTGTCGCTGAGCAGAAGGGTCACCCTGCCGTCGCCGGTGTCTCCCCGGACCAGGGCCTCGAAGTTGCTCCCCCTGCCGCCGGCCAGGACCGCCACCGCCGTGCCGCTCATCTGTCCGCCCCCTCCTCGCCGGAAAACACCGGCGGCTTCTCTGAAAAACTCCACGTCACCCCGAAGGTCCAGGACCTCGAGGTCGCATCCGTCACGTCCTCCAGGGCCAGGGCGAAGGAGAAGGTGCGCAGGGTGAATCCCGCCAGGGCGTCCACCGTGCCCTGCCATCCCCCGTCGTCCACACCCCCCCGGATCCTGCCGCCAGCCTCGAGTCTGGCGCGGTACCAGTTCACCCCCGGCAGAACCCATGCGCTCAGGGACAGGGAATCCCGATCGAAGTCCCAGCAGACTCCCCCGCTCCCCCTCAGAATGTTCCCCTCGAGGGCGGCGGAAACCGCCGCCCTGTTCACATCGTTGATCCTGGCCGCCGCGGAGAAGGCCCCAAGGCCTCCGGAGGCGAATCCGCCGGCCCGCCCCGAGTCGGGGATCACCACCCCAAGGCTAAGAGCCCCGGGCAGTCTGATGCCGGTGCAGAGAACCGCACGACCGTCGTTCATTTCACCGTTCAAAGAGACCGTCGCCCCGGCGATCTCCGCTCCCCCCGAAAGGGCGGTTCTCCAGTGGATCGCCGGCTCGGTCCACGCCGCCCCCGCTCCCGCCCCGTAGAAGAACCTGCCGGTATCGGATCTGAGTTCGGCCAGAACCCAGGGCCTTCGGTCTCCATGGAACAGCCTGGAGAACCCGGCCATCGTTCTGACGGGCCCCGGGGCGTATCCTCCCCCCAGGGAGTAGCCGTCCCGCCAGAAGACCATGGTGCCCGTGGCCGGACCCCTTTCCAGAGCGACTAGGGACACGGCCGCGGAGTCGCCCCGGGCCCAGTAGAACCCTCCCAGCATGCCCGGGGGGACCCTTCGCCTCAGATAGACGCCGTAGCGGCTTCGCACCTCGGTGTTCTGAAGCAGGCTGATGCCGGTTTCGAAGGCGCTGTCCGGCACCTCCGCCCGGGATGCGGACATGCACCAGCGTCCGCCCCCCCAGAGGCCCGAGGAGAGCGGATCGGTTATGGAGGTTCCGGACCTCGAAGCCGCCGGGGGAATCGGTCCGGAACCGAAGGGAACCAGGGGAACGCCGTCCATGAGAACCGTTCCGGCGCCCCCCGCCGTCATGAAGGAGGCGGTGGACTGGTACTCCCACCGGTCCTGCAGGAGCATGTACCAGTCCCGGGACGGCGGGTCCCCCGGAAGGGCAGCCAGGGCCAGGAACAGAAGAAGCGTCAGAATCCCTCCCTGCCCATGGCTTTGTAGATGAGAACCTTACCCCGCTCCACCCCCGGCTGGTCCAGCGGATTGATTCCCAGGGCGAGCCCTGTCAGCACCGTGGCGATCTGGTAAAGCATGAGCAGCATTCCCATGGTGTCCGGGGAAACCGGAGGAATCCCGAGGCGGCAGACCGGCAGCCCCCTTTCCACGAGGGCCGTGGCGGTGGCCTCTTCCTCGGCGGCCCGAAGTTCGTCGAGGCTCCTCCCCTCCAGGTAGGCCATGGACGGGTATCCGGCGAAGGGACCGGGGCGCACCCGGCCCGGGGGCGGGGGAGTCTCCCCGATGACGGTCACGAATTTGTCCATGGGCCCCTCCATGAACAGCTGCACCAGGGAGTGCTGGTCAGCGGGGCCCCTGCAGGCCAGGGGAGTCTGTCCGGTGCGGACGGGGCCGGCCTTGCCCAGACTTTCGGCCCACAGCTGGGCGAACCAGAGGGCGGTATCGTAGAGCAGGTCCGTGTAGGGCATGAAGACGTGAACCGGATGGCTGTGAAAGCAGTGCAGGGCCGCCGCCGCCACCCTGGCCGCCAGACTCCCGGTCCCGGACTCGAGGAAGTCCTCCAGGACCTTCCCGGCCCCGCTGAGAATCCCCCGGACATCTATCCCGGCGAAGGCCGCGGGAAAGATGCCCACCGGGCTCAGAACACTGTACCGGCCCCCCACCGCCGGGGGCACCGGCAGGGTCCGCCAGCCCCGGTCCCCGCTCAGCCGCCGCAGGTCCCCCTTTTCCGGGTCTGTGACCGCCACCACCCGGGAGTCGTCACCTATCCAGGGGTAAAACTCCATAAACAACGACAGGGTTTCGACGGTGCCGCCGGATTTGGTTATCACCGCCAGAGTCGTCTCCCGTGGATCCCAGGAATCCATCACGGCCCTGACGAGCCGGGTGTCCGGGGACTCCATCACCTTCACCCTGCAGCCGGACGGGGTGCCCAGGGCGGACAGCAGGGCCCGGAGCCCCAGGGAGGAGCCGCCTATTCCGCAGACCAGCATGTTCCTCCCGGCGGCCCCGGCCCGGCGGGCCTCCTCTACGGATGCCTCCAGCAGGGCCTCGTCCCCGGGCAGGAACACGAATCCCAGTTCTCCCCGGTCTTTCATGTCCATGAATCGCTCCACCGCCTTCACCGGAAGCGCCGGGTGGTCGAAGGAGGTTCGAAAAACCATGTCCGTCATTTGTCACTCCATTCCACCGCCCAGGGCAAAAGCGGCAGGGAATCCAGCGAGGTTTCACAGTACACCAGCACCCGCGGGGGGTCCTCCCCCAGCACCCTCACCGGGAGGGTGTCGTCCGGAGCCGCAATGACGAATATACGAAGGCCCCGCTCCCTCAGAACCGTGCCGGGGAGGGTCCAGGTGCCGGGGATGACGAAACCTTCCTCCGGTACGGAACCCTTCACCAGGGCCGAATCCCCGTCGGACTCCAGAAAAACCGCTCCGGGAACCGGGGGCCAGAGGGACAGGGTCGTCCGGGGGTACAGTACCCACAGGGAGTCCACCGGGGCGGATACCATCGCCAGGGTGTCGCCGGGGGTCAGCATGGTCCCCCGGGGTGGAAAGGAAGGCTCGCCCTCCAGGGGAGAGAGAATCCAGGCAAGCCAGGGGGGGGAGTCCAGCACCGCCCGCAGGCTGTCCGCCCGGAAAAGGTCTCCCCGGAACTCCGCCAGGGACAGCTCCATGAGGGTTCTCGACTCCAGGAAGGGGGCCACCGGGTCCGCGAGCCTCGCCAGGGTGTCCCCCGGTGTCACCGGGCCGGAAGCGCAAAGGGAGTCCAGCACCATCTGCCGGGGTTCCGTCATGAGGACCGGCCTGGGGACGGTCTCCACCGCCTTGACCGTGACCGTGATCCCGGGGCCGGCCGTCACCGCTGCGGGCTCCGCCGGGACGGCGGCGGGAGCCGCTTCCCGGTCGCCGCCGCAGGACAGCACTGGACAAAGAAGAAGAAGGTACTTAGCTTTCCACATCCTCCGAGTATCGCTATCGCAGTCTCCGTCGGCAATGTCCGCCGGCGGCGCTTCGACGGAAACGTTCGTGGGAAACCGGGTTATGAAAAAATATCTGCTCGTCGCCATCCAGTACCTTGCGCTCCTGGTCTCTTCCTGCGGGAGGGACGCGGGGACCGCCGATCTCTTCACCGGCGGTACGGTCGGCGGCGGGGTGGGAGATGTCCCCGGGGCGACCGAAGAAGCCTCCGCTTCCCTCACTCCCGGCGACACCCTGGTGAACTGCGAGTTCAACCGCCCGTCGGACCATCCCTTCGGCCAGGTGCCCTTCGATGTTTACGGTGGCGCCCTTCAGATTGACAACCGGCCGGGACGGGCCCCGGCGGTGCTGCTGAGCGAGGCCGGCCTTCTCCGGGACGGGATGATCCAGGCCAGGTTCAACCTGGTGGAGGCGCCGTTGCACACGGTGGTGGGGCTTGTCCTTCGGGCTTCCGACCGGAATAACTTCGTTCTCATGGGGGTTAACTCCCGTGGACAGTACACGGTGCAGGAATGCCGCAACGGTTTGTGGTACACGGTTATGGGGCTCGAATCCTTCGAGGCGAGCAGGCTTCTCCCCTACTCCCCGCCCTGGGTGGAACTCACCGCGGTGGTGCATGGAAGCTACGTTGATTTCTCAGTGAACGGTCAGCTCGTGCAGGTGGTCCGGCTCAGGATGCCCGCCCTGGGGGCCGCCGGGGTTTTCGTGGACGAAGGCATCCGGGTGGAGCTGGACCGTTTCACCGTGATCCCGGACCTGTGACCGGGCTGTTCGCCGCGGCCCTGGTCTCGGCGGGGGTGTTCCCGGCGCCCCCGCTGGAGTACCGGGAACCGGTTCCCGTGGACCATCCCAGCGGTATTCCGGTGCTGTGCTACCATCATGTGGGAAGCTCCGCCGTACCCTACGGGGTCTCCCCTTACCGGCTGAGGGGCGACCTCGAGGCCCTTTACGAGAACGGGTTCTACCTCGTGACCCCCCGTGACCTGGAAAACCGCCTGATGCAGGTCCCCAGGGACAGGCGGCCGGTGATGATAACCTTCGACGACGGCTGGGAGGACCACTGCCGCTTTCTGCCGGGAACCGGGGAACTGGACCCCCTGTGCGCCCTGGGGGTGGTCGAGGGGTTCCTCGATGAGCACCCCGACTTCGGCGGAGGCGTAACCTTCTTCGTGAGCTGGGACAAAACCCCCTTCGGGGAGGACACCGGCGAAAAGCTGAACCTGATCCTCGATCTGGGGCATGAAGTGGGGAACCACTCCCTGAGCCACGCCCAGTTCCAGCTCATCTCCGAGGACGGGTGGCGCCGCCAGATCAACGGCGCCCTGGACCGTTTCGCGAAGTACCTGGGAATGAGGACGGGAGAGGTCCGGGCCCTTGCCTACCCCGGCGGGCAGCCGCCCCGGGGCGGGGCCTTCAGGGGGTTCATGGCGGGCCTCACCTGGCGCCGCAGACCCTCGGTGACCAGCGCCTTCGTGGTGGACGGCAAGGTGACGGGCTTCTCCCGGGTCCTCGACGGGGGCCCGGAACGGTTCCATATCGGCAGGATAGATATGAGCCTCTACTCCGTCGGGCATCTCCTGCAATGGAGCAACCTCATGGTTGCCGGCACCGGCCGAACCGGTATCAGAAGCCCCCTTCCCTGGCGGCCCTGACGGCTCCGCCGACCGCGCCGCCCCCGATATCTTTCAGGGGATCAGCACTTTCCAGTCCCTGTCCGGAATCCGGTGCAGGGGTTCCAACCCCTTCTTTCCCACGCACAGCACCGCCCTGAGCCGGGTTCCCCGGGGCCTGTGCCTCCGGAGCCCGGGAAGCAGCGGGAACAGCGCCTGCAGCACTCCGTTCCAGAGGGTTCCCAGCCCCATGGCCTCCGCCTGAAGGGTGACCATGGCGGCGGCGATCACTCCGTCGGCGGCCCCGGTGGGGTTGCTCCGGGGGACGAAGAACAGGAGCAGGCATGGGGCGCCCCGGGTGATCGGGTCCTCCCCGTCCAGGAACTCCCTGGCCTGCCCCCCGTACCCGGCAAGGGCCGCCAGGGGGAAGAAGAGTTTCAGGAGCCTTCTCAGGGGGGCCGCCACCAGGGTTCCGATGGTGTCCACCCCTCTGACGGCAACGACCGTGATGCCCCCGGCGTTGGTTCCGGTGGGTGCAAGGCCCGTAGGGGCAAGAAGCCTTCTCAAACACTCCGGCTCGATGTCGTCAGGGAGAAAGATTCTGGTACTCCGCCGGGCCCGGAAGAGAGACATGAGGGCCTCGGGGTCCACGCCGGAGCCGGTCGCCGGCGGCAGACGGAACGCGTCGGAGGGGCAGTACGCCCCGCAGTGGCCGCACCGGATGCACGAATTCCGGAAACCGGTGACGACACCGTCGGAATCCCTCATCACCGCCATCGCCGGGCAGACCCGGGAGCAGACACCGCATCCGGTGCACAACTCCCTTTGAAAGCTCTCCTCAGGGAAGAACGGCAATGTCGGCCCCCCCGGTTTCAAGCCCCGGCCGCACCTCGAGTATCCCCGGCCACGCCCCGTAGGGTTCCCCGGGGTCCCAGAGCCCGTTTCCAATCCGGTCCCGGAAGGCCGACAGGGTGTACCGCCCTCCCGGCACTCCCTCCATGGTGTAGGTTCCGGGGGACGTCTCGGCGGTGATCTTCTCCCCCGTTCCCCCCGCCGGGGCCAGCACCAGGGTGACCGGGCCGCCGGCTCCGGAGACGGTGCCGGAGACCGACCCGGGCAGGGTGCTCCAGGCGGCGGCGAACACCCATGTCCGGGCCTTGAGACTATCGCCCCAGAGGCAGGTGAGCCCGGGCGCAAGGTCTATCCTGTGTTGCACATGGCCCTGGAGGTGGAGAACCGGCGTGAAGGCGAAGGACAGGGCGTCGATCCGCTCCAGGGTCCCCTCGACGGCAACGCCGTCGGAAACCCTGGTGACGGAGTACCTGTCCGCCAGACTGTCCAGGGAAACCCACGCGTTCAGCGTCAGCATGAACGGCCCCGCCGGATTCACGTCGCTCTGGCCGTCCCCGGGGAACGCCGAAACCACGTCGAAGGCCTCCTCCGGCAGGCTGTCGCAGGCCCAGAAGGTGAGGCTGTCGGGGGAGGAGGGATTTCCGGAGACATCCTTCACCCCTGCGGCGTACACCGTCAGCGACGTGTCCGGCAGGAGCCGGGTGTGCAGCAGCAGCATGTTCGTACTCCTGCCGGGCGCCATGGAGGTTCCGAGTATCTCAGGCCCGCTTCCGTCCGGAGCCCTCAGGCTGAAGCAGTCCGCCGGGGGCGGAGTCCGGGGCAGTTCCTCGTTCCACTGGAGCAGAACATGGTACCCGTCCGGAGCCCCGGCCTCCAGAAGCACCGGACCCACGGTGTCCACCACGGTGAACACCAGATCCAGGCTCTCCCGGGCCCCGGCCTCCAGTGTTATCTCGACTTCCGTTCCCGGCTCCGTCTGACTCTCCCAGACCAGGCTTCCGTCCCGGTCCTCGAAGGCGGAGACCCGGTACCCGCCGGGTTCGAGCCAGGGAAACACCCCGAACCCCGCGGTGTCCGGGAAGGCGGTCCGTACCGGCTCGGCGGTGTCCGGAAGCATGTAGAGCCTCACGATGGACGAAGGAGCCGTCATTCCCCCTCCCTTTGTCGTGGCACTGAAGGACAGGGACGCCAGGGAGACTGTGTCCGCGGTGGTCCATGCCAGTTGCAGGGGGCAGCGGGAGCGGTTGCCCCGGGTGTCGGCGAGCCCCGGCGGCACCAACAGCGCGAGGACGGGGCCGTCAGGGGGCGAGTCGAGGGTCACTTCAATCCTGTCGCCCCGGAATCGGGTTTTGTGCCCCGGATCCGGGAACAACAGGGGTTCCGGGTTTCCGGGCCCCAGCCGCTCGCTGAAGAGCAGCACCAGCCCGGTCGGGAGTTCCTCCACGATCCCGGGCCCGGGGCTTGACTCCAGAAGGAAGGGCGGCTCCCGGTCCTCGGGGCCTCCCCCGGGGGGCACCACCTTGGCGCACCCGGCAACCAGCAGCATGAGGGCGAATCTACGGCTTCTCATGCCGGCGGGCGGCCTTTCTCAGGGAGTTGGCCTTGCGGAACAGGGACAGGGCCTCCCCGTCCCTCTTCTGCTTTTCCAGGACCACCGCCAGCTCCAGATAGAAATCGGGCTGGTTCGGGTCCCGCTCCACCGCATTGCGCAGGTATTCCTCCGCATCGGACAGGGCTTCGGTCAGGTTGGCGCACTTTCCCATGAAGAACCAGGCGGCGCTGTAGTCCGGAGCCCTGCGTATCACATCGCTCAGGGCGTCCATGGCGGCGGAAAAAAGGCCTTTTCTCAGGAAGGAAACCCCCTCCAGGAACCTCATGTCCAGCTGGTCCGCCCCGGCCTCCGCCGCCGCGGCCCTCCATCCGTCGTCCCTCATGGTTCCCAGGGTTGACAGCAGGGCGAGGACGTTGCCCGCCGGGGTGTCTTCCACCGCCGTAAACCTGGGTGCCGAAGGCTCCCGGACGGGGGCGGGCTCCTTCTCCAAGGGCTTTTCGGGCGGCGGGTCCGGAAAGGCGGCCTCCAGCTCGGCCAGTGTGGAATCCCGGGGCTCTTCTTCCGTCGCAGGCCCGGGTTCCGGGGGAGGCGCGGGAGCTTTTTCCGCGAATACGGCCATCTGCCTCCCGGTGAGCTTACGGCTCTGAAGCTCCCTGAACATGGATATCTGCCGCTGGGGATCCCCTATCCTTATCAGGGGCCTCAGCTGATACTCGGTGATGGCGTCGTCCGCCAGCACCTCCCGGCGGAGTTCCTCCGGGAGCTTGAGGAGGTTCAGCACCTGGGTTATCCTGGCCCGGGAGAAACCGAGCATGTCCGCCAGCCTGCTCCTGTTCTCCACGATGCCCGCCCGGAGGAGGCCCTGGAAGAGCAGCGGCTCCTCAGCGGCGTTCCCGATGGATTCATGGGCCGGGGCCACCTGGACGGCGCTCCTGACCACGAGGCAGCGGATGATGCTGCGGCTCTGGGCGGCGGCCCTCCAGAAGGTGCGGTGGTTGCCCACCAGGGTGAGCCCCCCTTCCGACTCCACCAGCACCGGGGGCGGCTGAGGGCCGTCATCCGCAGCCGACGGGGACCATTCCGCCGGAGGCGGGGTCACGGTGATGTCTGAAAGTTTCACCTCCTCCAGGGGGAGGTGATCCATGGTTCTCTCATTGTCCCTTTCCATCGCCCCATCTCCCCTCCAGAATCTCGGCCGCGGCATCGGGGCTGCCGACCCTGATGGCTCCGGGCAGCCTCTCCAGCATGTTGCGCTGCCGTCTGGCGAACCGCCATGTGTTTGTCTTCACGTTCATCACCGCCTGTTCCAGGGAGCAGAGCCCCTCGAGGCAGTCAATCATCTCCCGGTACCCTATGGTGCGTCCCAGCACCGGTTCCCGGCGGAATCCCGCCGCCAGGAGCCCCTCCGTTTCCCGGAGAAGGCCGGCCTCCACCATTCCGTCCACCCTGGCGTCAATCCTCTTCCGAAGCACGTCCGGAGGCGGTTCCAGGAGGATGAACACCAGGCGCTTCCCGGGTTTGCCGCCCCGGCGGAGGTTCGATGCCCTCTCCCCGCTCTCGAGGGTTATCTCCAGGGCCCTGATCTGGCGCACCCTGTCGGCGGCATCCACCCGGGTGCCCGGGTCCAGGGCCGCCAGCATCCTTCCAAGGAATCCCGGGCTCTCTTCCTCCAGGGTTTCCAGAACCTTCCGGAGCGCCGGGTTCGCCGGGGGCAGCGGATCCATCATTCCCGCCATCGCCATGATGTAAAGGACGCTGCCCCCCACGGTCACGGGAAGCCCCCCCCTGGAGGAGACATCCTCCACCGCCTCCATGGCGGCGCCGGCGAACCAGCCGGCCGACAGGAGGGTGTCCGGGTCAGCCACGTCCAGGAGATGATGGGGTACCAGGGCCCGGTCCCGGGGGGAGGGTTTGGCGGTCCCTATGTCCATGCCCCGGTAGAACTGCCGGGAATCGGCGTTCACTATCTCCACCCCCGGGCCGGCGGCCGCGAACAGCATCGCGGCCTCGCTCTTGCCGGAGGCGGTGCATCCCGCCAGCACCGGGTAAGGCCCGGAGTTACCTGCCAAAGCGCTTCTCCAGTTCGTCGTAGGTTATCTCCAGGAGGGTGGGCCGTCCGTGGGGGCACCGGAAGGGGTCCGAGGTGGCGAAGAGCCTGTGGAAAAGGGAGCGGATCTCCGACCGGGACAGCTTCTGACCGAAGGTCACGGCCCCCTTGCACGCCGTGGCCGCGGCAAGAACCTCCTGCTGGGTGAAGGTGGGGTCCCTGCCGGTGGAAAAGGCCTCCAGTATCTCCCGGACGGCCTCCGCCCCCCGGGTGATGCCCTCGGGTACCGCCAGAATCTCCACGGTGTCCCCCGACACCTTCAGATCGAAGCCCGCCCGGGTGATCATCGGCCCGTAAAGGCCGATGGCGGCCGCCTCGTCCCGATCCAGGTGCAGCACCTCGGGGAGCAGGAGCTGCTGCCTGCCGCCGGAAGACGCCTCCTGGAGGTTCTTCAGTATCTGTTCGAAGAGCACCCGCTCGTGGGCCGCGTGCTGGTCAACCACAAGGAGCCCCGCCCCGGATGCGGTGACGAGGTAGGAATCGTTCACCTGGAGGATGGGAACCGGGTCTTCCCAAACCTGGGACTCCACCGGCTCCGGGGCTTCCGGATCGGGGCCCGGAGCCGGTTCCCGGGCCGCCGGGGCGGAGAGTTCCAGAGCGGCCTGCCGCGCCCGGTAGGCCGGGGGCGCCGTGTTCCGGAGGGAGATCCCGGGGTAACGGGCTTCGAGCCCGGCGGACCTCTCCGGAACCATGGCGGCCATGGCGGCCTCCACCGCCCGGAGCACCGCCCCGTGGTTTCGGAAACGCACTTCCTTCTTGGCGGGATGGGCGTTCACGTCAACGGCCTCCGGCGGCAGCGCCAGGGAACACAGGAACAGGGGGCTCCCCCCGGGTCCCTCCAGCCTTCCGTTCACCACGGAGGAAATCATGGGCGAGGAGACCAGCCTTCCGTTCACCAGGATGTACTGGTGCCTCCTGCCGGTCCAGAGCTTTCCCGGAAATACCAGCAGCTCGGCCGATACCCCGTCCCCCTCCCCCGTGCCGCTGACACAGGGCTCGCCGGCCCTCAGGGAGTAGCGGTTCCTGAGCCTTTCCTCAACGGATTCGCCCGGGGGAAGCCGGAAGAGGGTGCGGTCGTCGTGAAGCAGCGAGAAGGAAACCTCCGGGTACGCCAGAGCGCAACCCGTGACTATCCTTTCGATCCAGGAGAGTTCCGTGGCCTCGGAACTCAGGAATTTGCGTCTGGCCGGCTGGTTGAAGAACAGGGCCTCCACGGTCACCGTGGTTCCCCGGCTGCGGGCGGCGGGAGTGAGGTCCTTTACCTCCCCGCCGACCATGGACAACTTCCACCCGTCGCCTCCGTCGGAGGTCAGGATGGTGAGCCGGCTCACTGCGGCGATGCTCGGCAACGCCTCCCCCCGGAAACCCAGGGTGCCTATCCTGTCCAGGTCCTCCGGCCGTTGCAGTTTGCTGGTGGCGTGCCTCTCCACGGCAAGGAGAAGGTCGTGTCGGCCCATTCCGGCGCCGTCGTCCCGGACCGCAATGCTCTTCCTCCCGCCCCTGGAAAGCTCCACGGATACGTTCTGCGCCCCGGCGTCCAGAGAGTTCTCCAGCAGCTCCTTCACCACCGAGGCGGGCCTTTCCACCACCTCCCCGGCGGCGATCAGGTTTATCACGTGATCGGAAAGCCGTCTTACCGGAGCCATGCCCCTCCTGCATACCTGGTGCCGGGGAAGGGACTCGAACCCTCATGCCACTGGGGCAACGGATTTTAAGTCCGTTGTGTATGCCAGTTCCACCACCCCGGCGCACTTACGTTTGTTAACGCAAGAATATACTCACCGGCGGGACGGGGCAAGGTTTGGTTCAACGGCTCCCCTCCCCGCTTCCAGGCCGATCCCCAGGGACCATTCCCGGTCCCGGAGCGCCCACAGAGAGAGGGTTCCCCAGGGGGGGCCGACGGATACGCCCGCCGCCCACCTCCCCCGGCCGTCGCCGGAGGCTTCCACGGCGAAGGGGCCGGGGAGCCCGACCGCCAGGCGACAGCCGGGGCCGGGCCAGGTGACCGCCGCTCCGACCACGTCCGTCAGTTCCGCCGAAGCTCCGAGCCTGAGGGAGTCCTCGTTGAGGATGCACCCCAGAAGCCAGCCGACGCCCTCGAAGGAGGCCTCGGCGGACCTGACCACCTCCCCGTCCCTGTTCAACCCGGGGCCGACGGTGAAGCCGAAAGGCCCTGGGGAACAGGAAAACTTCAGCCACGGGCCCCGGTGGGTGAAGGCGGGCCCGAGAAAAACCCCGGGAGCGGCTTCCAGGGCGAACCCGGCGCCGGCGCCCTCGGGGCCCGCGGTGCAGGAAAGCCCCGGAGAGTCCCATAGCGCCGCCGGTGAACCGTCGGCGCCCCACCCGTGAAGGGCAAGGGTCAGCCGCCCCCCCGCCACGGCGAGCAGGGCCGTTTCAGAGATGGAATCCTCCGCCAGGGTGAAGGAGAAGGCGTCCCGGCTCCGGAGGGTGTACGACCAGCCCTTCCGGGAGAAGCACCCTCCGGTGGCGAAGGTTCTGCCCAGGGTGACCCCGTTGCCCCGGCACTGGAAGCACCCGTTCCTACCCACCGCGACGCCGGCCCGGAAGAAAAGCCCCCCGGTTTCCGGCACCTCCCGGGAAAAGGGGGTTTCGAAAACCGCAAAAGGAAGCGGGTGCTGCAACCCCAGATCCGAGAAAAATAAAGGGGCCCCGGACAGATCCGGCACCCCGATCAGCGCCGCCAGAAGAATCACTCCGGCATCCCCAGGGCCGCCGCTATCCTCCGGGCCTTCTCGCGGCCTATCCCCGGAACCCGGCACAGGGCTTCCTCGCCGGCGGCCGCAATTCTCTCCACACTCCCGAACTCCCGGAGCAGGGCGGCCTTCAGGGAGGGGCCGATTCCCGGCACATCGTCCAGGGCGGACCTTGTGGTCTCCCGGGACCGCCTCGTCCTGTGGAAGTGGATGACGAAGCGATGGGCTTCGTCCCGGATGGCCCGGAGCATCAGCACCGGAGGGGAGTCCGCCGGCAGCCGGATCGCCTTCTCCTCCGGCGCGACGAGGATTTCCTCCTCCCTCTTGGCCAGGGATGCGAAGCGGGTGTCGGCCAGGGCCTGACGACCGGCGTTCCACGCGGCCCGGAGCTGGGTGATGCCGCCGTCCACAAGGAACAGGTCGGGGCCGGGCCCCTCGAGGCCGGCGGCGAACCGGCGCACCGCGTCTGCGATCATGGCCGGATCGTTTCTCCCCAGTTCAGGAGGGATGGAGTATCGCCGGTACCCGTGCCGGTCCGGCAGGCCGTCCCTGAAGCTCACCAGCGCCGCCACCGGGTTAGAGCCCTGGTGAGTCGATGCATCGAGGCACACCATCCAGGCGGGGGGGGCCGGTAACCCCAGTATGTCCGCCACCGCCTCCAGGGCGGCTTCCCTGCGTTTTGCGCCGCCGGCGGGCTTTTTCCATGCCAGCCGGGCCAGGAAGTGTTCCAGGTCCGTCTCCGCCGTCTCCACCAGACGCTTCAGGGGGCCGGACCGGGGCACCCTCACCCGGGCCCGGCGTCCCCTCTTCTCTCCGAGCCAGAGTTCGATGATTTCCAGGTCGTCGGGCTTTTCGGAGCACAGCACTTCCCGCGGAACGTCACCGGTCTCCCCGTAGTAGCTTCTGATCAGCAGCGAGAGTCTCTCCGCGGGTTCCGCCAGCCTCCAGCCGGCGCCGAAGGGAAGCCTCAGGGTACCCATGAGCCTGCCCCCCCGCACCTGAACCACTATCCCCCAGTTGTCCCTCACCGCCAGGACATCCCGGGAAACCAGGTCCCCGGGGGTCTCCCGGGAGGGCCAGCCGAAGGAGGAAAGCCTCCTGAGGAGATCCCGGTACCGGGCCGCTTCCTCGTACCTCAGTTCGGCGCCGGCGGCACGCATCAGCTCCTCCATGGACTCCCTTGCCTCGTCCCACCCGCCGCCAAGGATACCCAGAACTCCCTCCACCGCCGCCCGGTACCCCTCCGGATTCCGGCCGGTGCACGGGGCCGGACACCGGTTCATCTGACCCATGAGACAGGGCCGTTTCCTGGATGCCGGCCGGGAGGAGCCGCACCGGCGAAGAGGATGTATCTCCATCAGGAAGGCGGTGAGCCGCCTGAGGTTTCCGGCGTCGGGATAGGGGCCGAACCTGGGCACGTTCCTGGATCTGTCGGGGTTCCTGGTGATGATCAGCCTGGGGTATTCCTCGTCGGTGGTCACCAGCAGCCAGGGGAAGTAGTCGCTTCCCCGGAGCTCGACGTTCAGCGGCGGCTTGTGGAGCCTTATCAGTTCCGCCTCGAGAACCATGGCCTCGAGTTCCCCCGGGGTCACCGTCCATTCGATGGCCCGGGCCCTTTCCATGAGAAGCCGGTGACGCCGGTCGCCGGGGTTGGAGAGGTGCCCCTGGAGCCTGACCCTGAGGTTCCGGGCCTTGCCGATGTAGAGAAGCCTTCCGCCGGCCCCTAAGAACCGGTAAACCCCCGGAAGGTCCGGAGCCCCGGCGGCGGCGGTTCTGAGGCTATCGTCGGCCACGCCGGACCATCCCCGCCAGTGAATCCTTCACCCTGGCCCCCCCGAACAGGACGAACACTCCCAGGGAGAGCCCGAAAACCGTCGCGGCGCTCAGGGCCAGCATTCCGGCCCCGTGCCATACCCCCCGGGCCGCCGCCTCCGTCGTGGGGCCTCTCAGAAGGGCCAGGGCCAGGGCCGCGGCGATGGAACCGGCGGCCAGGGCGAACCACACCCGGGCCGGCGCCGCGGTGGGGCCGATGCGTCCCCGAAGCCGGCGGCGGAGCAGCATGAAGTTCACCGCTCCGGCGGCGCTGCTCGCCAGGGAAAGCCCCGCCAGGGGTTTCTCCAGGCGGGTTTTCAGGAAGAACCAGGTGAAGAGGATGTTCAGAATTATGTTCAGCCCCATGCACAGCACCGACGCCTTCACCGGGGTGCGGGTGTCCTTCAGGGAGTAGAACACCGGGGCGGTGATCCTGACCGCGGAAAAGAACACCATCCCAAGGGAGTAATACCGGAGGGCCGCGGCGGTCATCTCCACGGACCCCTCCCCGAAGGCCCCCCGGGCGAACACCAGGGTGATTACGGGCCGGGCCATGACCATCATGAACATCGAGGCGGGTATCATCACCCCGAAGAGAATCACGGTGGAGTACCCCAGGGTCTTTCCCGCGTCCTCCAGCCTGCCCATGGCGGTCTGGCGGCTGAGGGTGGGAAGGAGGGCGGTGGCCAGGGCCACGGCAAAGATGCCCTGGGGTACCTGGGTCACCCTCTAGCCGTAGGCCAGGGCCGCCACGCTCCCCGGCTCCAGGAGCGAGGCCAGGAGCTGGTCCACCATGATGTTCACCTCCGCCGCCAGCAGGCCGACAAGGGCCGGGAGCGCCAGTTTCAGGACGCTCCGGAACAGCGGGTCCCGGAAGTCGAAGACGGGTTTCAGGGAGATTCCCCTGGACCGGAGGAAGGGCAGCTGCACCGCCAGTTGCAGGACGCCGCCCAGAAGGATGCCCACCGAGAACCCCCAGACCGGGGCGTCGGACCGCCAGACCCGGGCCAGGAGGAACAGGCCCGCCAGGGCCGAGATGTTGAAGAACACCGGAGCCACGGCGGGGGCTGCGAAGTGCCGGTGGCTGTTGAGTATGCCCATGCATACAGCCGCCGTGCCAACGAAGAGGATGTAGGGGAACAGGAGCCTCAGGAGCCCGGAAGCCAGCTCCATCTTCCCCGGGACCCCGGCGAAGCCCGGGGCGAAGACCCTCACCAGTTGCGGAGCCAGGAGGATGCCCAGGGCGGTGATTACCGTCAGGGTGAACCAGGTGAAGGTCAGGGTTCCGGCGGCCAGCCTTCGGGCGGCTCCGCGGCCGTCCTTCACCAGGGTCTCGGTGTAGGAGGGCACCAGGGCCGCGGCCACGGTTGACTCTCCAAAGAGCCTTCTGAGGATGTTGGGTATTATGAAGGCCAGAGTGAAGGCGTCCGCCGCCATGCCGGTGCCCAGGAAGGCCGCCTGGGCCATGTCCCGGAGTAGCCCCAGCAGCCTGCTGGCCACGGTGAGAAGCCCCAGAAGGCCCGTGGCTCTGGCCACGCTGCGCCCTTCCTGGGCGGGGGTTCCCAGGGAGCGGTCATTCAGTTCTTCCGCGGGGTTCATGGATTAAGGAAAGCCCCCTCTCATTCAGTACCCGGGATGATACTCAATGCAGGGAGCTTTCGAAAACCGAGGGACTACCGGGGCCTGGGCGCGGTCTTGCGAAGGCTTACCTCCACTTCCCCGTCGTCCCAGCCCGTTGGCCTCGGGAACTTCCTTTCCGGTACCACCAGGCTCCCCACGTAGTCGGCCTCCTCGTAGACCCTCCGGATCTGCTGTGCGATCTGCCGGATGTCATCCGGGCTCGCAACCCCGTTGTCCGTGGCCTTGTAGAACTGTACCGTCACCCGGATAGGGAACCGGTCGTCCCGGACCAGGCGATTCCCGCCGATCTCCCGGTACGGGCCCTCCAGCTCACCGTGACCCACCACCGCCGCCTCCACGTTGCTCTCTCTCGCACAGGAAGCCGCCGGGGCACCGGCGCAGCACAGCGTCTCCTCGAACCAAAGGTCCCGTCTCTCCCGCTGGCGGAGGGGTATCTGGATAAGAAGGACCATATTCAGCCCCTCCTCCCCCGCCGCGGTCACCGAAGAACCGCCCGGATCGCCCCCGGCGGAGGTGAAGTCGCTCAACCGGGTCCCGGTGAAACTGGCACGCATGCCGTCGGAGTTGAAGAACAGCTGCTGGCCCCAGCCCCAGGACCCCTCGGGCCGGAACTCCGGGGAGTTGTCTATGATGGTGGCGCTGGTCCCCTCCCGGGTGGCCACTATCGCCAGGACCCCCGGGTCCCCCTCGTAGCTCTGGTAGTTGTACAGCATGGGATTGAACAGCGCCTCCCCGCCCTCGGGGATAGGCAGGAACACCGCCTGGGCGCTCACCAGGACAACGCTGTCCCGGGGGGCCCAGAGACCCCGGGTACGACCGGGCCAGTCCGATGGATCATGGAGGCGGCTCCGAAGGTCCCGCACGTACTTCGAAAGGCTCACCGGCTTCAGCTCGCCGCCCTTCTCGTTCCCCGTCAGCAGGTAGAAGTGATCCGGGTCCAGGTCCGCAGAGAGATCGTGGAAGTTCGGGTAACGGATCACCGGCATGGGGGTGCACCGGGGCTCCCTCCAGTCGCCGTGCTGAACCTGGATGGTCAGGTCCGAAATGTTCGGGCCCCAGCAGGAGCCGACGTAACGGCCCGTGTCCTCCCAGGTCACGTTCACCACGTTCAGCCCGTATCGCTCGCAAACCCGCAAGACTTCAGGGTCACGCACCATCCCGGACACCCGCTCCACCACCCCGTCGTAACCACCCTCCAGCGCCGCCGCCAGCATCAGAATCACCGACAACATCCGGTCTCCTTTCGATAATTATCGCCGTGACGGAACTGATACGGTCCGGGGGGTATGACTATTCCGTAAGGATTCTCAGGAGTTCCCCCCGGAGCGAGGGGTTCAGGCGGACCGCCCGGGCGGCGGCCTCCCGGGCGGGGCCTGTTCTCCCGTAGTTCCACAGGAACGCCGCCATGTTCCTCCAGACCGTGGGGGATTCGGGGGCTTCGTTCAGGGCGAGGCCGAACTCCGGGAGCACCTCCCCGAACTCCATGCCCGCCTCCGCCATGGCGGAGGCCCGGATGTTGTGGATGTCGGCTCCCCGGTAGCCCTCCCGCCGAGCCTGCTCGAGCAGCACGATGCAGCCCCGGTGGTCCCCTTCCCGGAGCCGGTTTTCCGCCGAAAGCAGGGTATTGAGCCCGGGCCTCACGTGGCCCGGGTAGGGCAGGAACAGGCTGAGGGCGGCCACCGCCGCGGCTCCGGGAAGAAGCCGTTTCCGGGGGAGGGCGGCGGCGGCCAGGGCGAAAGCCGGCAGAAAGACCGCCCGGTACCGAACCGAGGGGAAGAAAATGAAGGCGCTGATGAGGCCGGCGGCCATGAAGGCCGAGGGAACGTCCCTGCGGAAGCCCGCCGCCCCGGCCAGAAACAGGCCCGTCACGGCCAGCAGGGGGAATACGCCCTTCAGGGCGCTTCCCGGGTCCATGTTGCGGCCGGGCCCAGGCAGGGTGAAGAAGGCCGAAGCCTTAACGAGCCCCCGGAAGGCCCACCCGGCCGGATCGGACCCCACCGACGTGAGGGCCCTGCCGATGAAAGACCCTCCGGAAGAGAGGTTCATGTACTGCTCGAACTCCACGCCGGGAGGGGTGCCCAGAAGCTTCCAGTCCGAACCGATCCACAGATTTACGCCGCCGTTGGAGGCCACCGAGGGCGGGCCGCCGGAGGCCAGGTTGGCGGCGGCCAGGGGCAGCACCGGAATGAGGGCGAACAGGGCCATGACCCTTCCCCTGCCGCCTCGGATCAGGAGGAAAAGGGGGATCAGCAACAGCATCTCGCCCCTGAAAAGCGCGGCCAGCCCGGCGGCGTAACCGGCGAGCCTGTGCCTGCCCCTTGCCGCGGCCGCCAGGGAGAGGGCGGCCAGGGCGGCGGCGGGGGCCTCGGGCATTATCTGTACTCCGCTCAGGGCCAGGGTGGGCTCCACCGCCGTCAGGAGCGCCACGGCCCCGGTGCCCCCGTTCCGCCGGGGAACGGCGAGCATGAGGAGCGCCGGCGTCAGGGAGAGGGCCCCGAAGAGGAGCCTCGGCCACGGGAACGAGGCGGGCAGGTACGTTCCCGGCGGGCGTTCGAAGGGCATGGAAGGGGTCTCCAGGTACTCCAGTTCGTCCACCTGGGGGTGGGAGAACAGGGGCCTGTTCTGAAGGTACACCGTCAGGCGCACTCCGGCTCCAAGGAGGACAACGGCCAAGGGCAGGGGCCATCTATTTATTTTTTGCAAGAGAAGTTCCAGGCGTCGGCTCACCGCTTTTCGCCCCGTCGCAACCCCCGGTGCCGCCATCCGGGCCGGGGCGCCCTCACCCCCCGGGGGGCCGGGATTCCTTCAGTTTCCGGCATGCGCGGGCAGGGAGGGAAAGACCCTGGAGTTCCGGCCCGGAGCGGAAGGCTGTGTGTGCGCCCCCGGCTCCAGGGTTACCCGGTTCTCCGGAGTCGGCGCATAGGATCCGGTGGAAACCGGCGGAAAGGTCAGGACCGGCGGCGGCACCAGTCCTCCAGAACCGGGGGAACCGGAACCGCGTCTCTTCTGGTACTCAGGAGGCTTATGGAGGCGTAGCCGTCCATCAGGGCGTGTACGTCGGTTCCACGGTCCTCCCGGATTCCCTGCAGTTCGTAGGGGCCGTAGGAATACGAACCATCGGGGTTTCTCACGAAGGGCACCTCCGAGGAAAAGCTTCCCGGAACGGTGGTCAGAACCCCCCGGGGGGTGCCCTGCGGAAGGTTCACGTTCAGGGTGACTCCCGCCGGAAGGAGCAACGGTATGCGGTCCTCCACCAGCCTGACCGCCAGGTCCGCCGCGGCCTCGTAGGAGATGCAGGGGGCGCTTTCCACACTCACCGCCATGGCGGGGATGCCCCAGAATGACGCTTCGGTTGCGGCGGCGACGGTGCCCGAGTACCAGATGTTGTTTCCCAGGTTGGCCCCGGGATTGATTCCGGATACAACCAGATCCGGAGGCCTGGGCAGCAGCTCGGAAAGGGCGAGCTTGACGCAGTCAACCGGGGTGCCGGCGACCCCGGTCCTCCCGTCCCCGCAGGGCGTCGTGCTCAGGGAGGAATAGAGCCCGAGGGACATGCCGACACCGGAGCAGGGGCCCAGGGGTGCCACGGTATGCACCGTGTGCCCGGACAGGGCCTTTTCCAGGGCGGCCAGCCCGGGCTCCCGGATGCCGTCGTCGTTGACAAGGAGGATCAGCATAGGGTCATAGCGTTCGGGTCAGGGTGAACCTGTGGGTGTCCCCCAGGGAGTGGTTTCCGGGGATGTAGGCGTAGTCCAGGGTCCAGCCGCCCCGGGAGAGCCCCATTCCCGTGGTCAGGGAAGCGGAGGGGTCGCCGACCCGCAGGCCGACCCTGAGGGCGCCCCAGTCCAGGGGGCGGTACTCCAGGCCGACACCGCCCCGGGGGCGGTTGTCCAGGGGCTTGAGAATCTCGCCGGAGAGGGTGGCGCCCCCCGGGGGAACCGGCAGGGCGAAGGAGGCCCCGGCCCTCAGGGTCCGGGGAAGCCGGAACTCCTTCACGCCCATGACCACTCCGGGCCCCAGGTTCTGGGCCGCCGCAGCCAGGGTGAGCCACCGGGCAGGCGATACCAGAAGCCCGAAGTCCAGGCACATTCCGGCGCTCTCCTCCGTCCAGACCTTCTCCCGGACGTACTTCACCCCCGCTCCAAGGGCGAAGCCCGACCCGATCCCGACTCCGAGGGCCGCGTGCAGGCTGACGTCCGTTACACTGAAAACGCCGGTGGGTTCCGAGGTAGGGGTTTCCCTGTACTCCAGCCCTCCGGTGTTCATCACCCGCATGGCCGCGGAGGTTCCTACGGGGCCCCAGGGGATCACCCCAGCGACAAGGTTCTGGCTGGTTCGTCCGAACCACGAGTTGTGGGACCCGGTCAGGGACGCCCCCTGGAACGCCAGGAGGGCGGGGTTCGAGAGGGCGGCCAGGCCTCCCGAGTTGAGCAGGCCGGTACCTCCCAGGGCCGCCGCCCTGGCGCCGACGTCTATCTTCAGAAAGGGCCAGGAACAAGCGCCGGCGTCCCGATAGACGTCCTCCGCCAGGGAGCCCGCCGCCAGGGCCAGCACGGCCACAGGGATCAGCATTCGCCTCATTTGCACCTATACCGCTTTCATGGAAACCTGGTTCCAGCCCGGATTATATTAGACGCCGGCCCTCCAAGGAAGGGAAAGAGTTGAAAGCGCTCGTCATCCACGACCCCCCGCTTCCGGGGCCGCTCAACATGGCGGTGGACGCCTGCCTGGCGGCCATGGCGGGCAGCGGGGAGATAGACCTGGCCCTGAGGACCTACACCTGGGAGCCCCATACCGTATCCCTCGGGAGGCTTCAGCGCGGCTGCGGCGACCTCGACGCGGAGAAGCTCCGCAGGGACGGGTTCGGGCTGGTCCGCCGCCCCACCGGAGGCAGAGCCGTGTGGCACGGGCGGGAGCTGACCTATTCGGTGGCGGCTTCTTCCCGTCACCCCCTTTACACCGGCGGAATCCGGGACAGCCTCGGGACGGTGGCCTCCATGCTGGTGACGGCCCTTGGAGGGCTCGGGGTGCCCGCGGCGGCCAACCCCTCCGCTCCCGGGGGCGGATTCGGTCGCGGCCCCTGCTTCACCACCCACGGTGCCCTGGAAATCATGACCGGCGACGGGAGGAAGCTGGTGGGAAGCGCCCAGGCCCGCACCCGGGACTCCTTTCTCGAACACGGCTCCATCCTTTTCGACAACGACCAGCCGAAGATCCTCGACTACACCCTTGGGATGACCCCGGACCTGGCGGAGGCCATGAGGAAGAGGCTCGCGGAGGGCGCCGGAACGGTCCGGGAATTCCTGCCCGGTGCTGATCCTGACGATCTGGTCCCCCTTATCCGGGACGCCTTCGCGAGGTGGTGCGGCTGGTCCGGCGTTCCGACGGATCACACCTGTCTGGACCGGCGGCTCCTGGACTCCCTGGCGGAAGGTTTCGCCCTGTGAAGCCGGAGTGGCTCAGGGTTCAGGTGACCGGCGGGGAGACCGCCGGCGATACCCGTCGGCTTCTGGGGCGCCTCGGGCTGAACACCGTGTGCGACCAGGCCAGGTGCCCCAACCGGGGCCGGTGCTACCAGCGGGGCACCGCCGCCTTTCTCATCATGGGCGGGGTCTGTACCAGGAATTGCCGTTACTGTGCGGTGGAATCCGGCGTTCCGGAGCCGCCGGACCCGGACGAACCGGGAAGGGTGGCCCGGGCGGCGCTGGACATGGGGCTGAGGTACGCCGTGGTGACCTCGGTCACCCGGGACGACCTGCCCGACGGAGGCGCCCGGTGTTTCGCCGAAACGGCCGCCGCCCTCAGGAGCACCGTACCCGGGATCAGGATTGAGGTTCTGACACCGGATTTCAAGGGCGATCCAGCCTCCCTGGAGACGGTGGCCCGCTCCAGGCCCGACGTGATAAACCACAACCTGGAAACCGTCGAGAGGCTGTTCCCCGCCCTCCGGCCCCGGGGTGACTACCGCCTTTCCCTGGAGGTGTTGCGGCGGTTCCGGGGGCTTTCCGACGGCGCTCCCGTAAAGAGCGGCCTCATGCTTGGGCTCGGGGAGACGGGGCCGGACCTCGAGAAGGCCCTGGAGGATCTCCGCGGGGCGGGGGTGGTCATGCTGACCCTCGGCCAGTACCTCAGGCCCACCAGGAACCATGCGCCGGTGGTCCGATACGTCACCCCGGAGGAATTCCGCAGGTGGGAAGAGACGGCCCTGGAAATGGGCTTTGAATCCGTGGCGTCCGGGCCCCTGGTGCGCAGCAGCTACCACGCCGACCTGTATTCGGCTCCCCTGCTGTGACGCCGGCTCCTCCCCCCTGCTTCACCCACGGGCTGGCGCTGGCCCCCATGGCCGGCTACACCGGAAGCCCTTTCCGAATCATCTGCCGGGAGCTGGGGGCCACCGGGCTCGTCACGGAAATGGTCACCGCCGCCGGGGTGTCCAGGAGGTCCGTGAAAACCATGCGGAGCATCAGGTTTGATCCAATGGAGCGTCCCCTGGGCATTCAGCTCTTCGGGGCGAGACCCGGGGATTTCGCCAGGAGCGCGGAGCTGGTGGCCGACCTGGGTTTTTCTTTCATAGACATCAACGCCGGCTGTCCGGTGAAGAAGGTGCTGAAGAGCGGTTCGGGCTCCGCCCTGCTCCGGGACCTCCCGAGGCTCGCCGCCATCGTGCGGGAAACCTCCGCCGCCTCTCCCCTGCCGGTCACCGTGAAGATCCGCCTCGGCTTCACCCCGGAGGAGCCGCTGTCGGAGGGGGTCTGCGAAATGCTCTGCGATGCCGGGGCGACCGCCCTCACCATCCACGGCCGATACCGGTCCGACATGTTCGGCGGCTCCGTTGACCTTGCCGGATTGGAACGACTCTCCGGAAGGTCGCCGGTGCCGGTGGTGGCCAACGGTGACGTGAGAACCCCGGAGGACGGCCGAAGGCTCATGTCCCTGAAGGGGGTGACCGGAGTGATGGTGGGCCGCGGCGCCCTGGGCAACCCCTGGATATTCCGGCGGCTCTCCGGCGGCGCCGCCTCCCCCGCCCCCGGAGAACTCCGGAGCGTTGTCATGAAACACCTGGACCTGACCCTTGCCGATGGGGCGGGATCGGGGGCCGTACACTCCTTCCGTGGGCACCTCATCCACTACCTGAAGGGTTTTCCCGGGGCTGCGGGGCTCAGGGACGCCGCGGTGCGGGTGAACAGCCGGGAAGACGTGGCGGAACTGGTGGAAACGGCGGAAAGGAGGGTTTTTGGATGAATCGCACCCCGGCGCTGAAACGGCTCGCCCCGTTCCTTCTGCTCCCGGCGGTCCTTCCCGGGTGCGGCACCCGGAAAATCGTAACCGAGTCGTTCGTAATGCACCCGCCGGAGGCTTCCGGGGGCTGCCGCATGACCTGGGAATCGGGGGACTACTGGGGTCTGGCGGCCTGGGCACTCCTTTCGGACACCTCCTCCGCCTCGGTGCTGGCCCTGTCCGCGGGCTACTCTCCCGACAGTCTGCCCGCACAGGGCACAAGGGTTCTCCTGCCGCTTCCCGGCGACATGGAGGAGGCTCTGGAAAGGCGGATGGCGGCGGCCAGGCTTGTCCGGGACGCCACGGCCCTCCGCCGGGAGGGGCTCCCCGGAACCCTGGAGCTGCTGGAGAGGGCCGTGAGCCTGGACCCCGACTGGTCCGTCCCCAGAACCGACATCGCCATTGTCCGGCTGGAGTCCGGCGACCGGGACGGAGCCGCGGCGATACTGGAGCCGGTGGCCCACAAGTACACCCCGGCGCTGCTGCTGGCAATGCTGGACTGGGAGAAGGGGCTCACCGCTTCCGCCCTGAGCCGGATATCGGAAGCCGTGTCCGAGCCGGATCCGCCCCCCGAAACCCTGGCGGCGGCGGCGGTGATGTACACCGTGACCGGCGATGGATACCTGGCTTCCCTCGCCCTGCGCCGGATACTGGAAAACCCCGGCGCCCCGTCGCACATCCGGCTCATGGCCCTGGAGATGCTTCTGGAAAACTGACCGCCCGGACCCTGCCGTCAAGGTCGCCGAAGAAGAGCGACCCGTCCCCCGCCGCCGGAGAACCGTGGATGATGCCGTCGCCCGGGAACACCCATACCTGCCTCCCCGACTCCCGGTCCACCCCGTAGAGACCGCCGTCGTAGCAGCCGAACACCACGGTCCCCCCTGCCGGCACCGGCGCCGACCATATCCATCCGCCGGCGGCGAATCGCCACAACTCCCGTCCGGTGGAGGCGTCCAGGGCGTAGAGCCGCCGGTCCAGGCTTCCCGCCAGCACCGTCTCCCCGACGGCGACCGGGGCCCCGGCGACCTGTCCTCCGGTTCTGAACCGCCACAGGGTCTCACCCGTGCGGATGTCCAGACAGTGGACGCAGGAGTCGCCCGCCCCCAGGAACACCCTGCCGCCGTCCGCAGAGGGGGGCGACAAGGGAGGCTCCCCCGGGGTCCGTTCCCACAGAAGCGCCCCCGTGGAGGACTCCAGGGCCCGGATCGAGCCGTCGCTTCCGCAGACCAGGGCGGTTCCGGCAGACACCGCCGGAGACCCTGAAACCGGAGAATCGAGGGTCCGTTCCCAGAGAAGGGTCCCGGCGGTCGGATCCAGGGCCTCCAACCGACAACCGGCCCCGACGAGCAGGAGCCCGGAGGCCGCCGCCGGGATACAGGGGCCGTCGTAGTCCCGGAGCCACACCTCCGACCCGGTTCCGCCGTCCAGGCAGTACAGCCTCCCCTCCACCGTGCCGAAGAACACCAGCCCCCGGTCCCAGACGGCGCCTGCGGAAACGGCTCCTTCGGCGGGAAAGGACCAGACCGGAAGCCCGGTTTCCCCCTCCAGGCAGTAGAAGTGCCGGTTCCAGGCCCCAAGGTAAACCCTTCCGTCGGCGTACAGCGGAGATGCCTCCAGCATGTCGCCGGCGTCGAACTCCCATACCTGTTCGGGAACGGCCCGGGGCCGGAGTTCCCGGGTCGAACCGCGAACCGGAGCCGGTTCCCCGGAGCGGCACCCGGCAAGGCACAGGGGCAAAAGCCATGTCCAGCGGGTTTTCACGTCAGAAGAGGGCCTTGACCCCAAGGGCGATGATTACCAGCCCCGCAATTATTTCCAGCCCCGGCCCGAACCTTTTCCCCGCGGCGGTCCCGATGCCGGCCCCTATGAGGCATACCCCGAAAGTCACGGTACCGATGGTCACGGCGGGAAGCCAGGCGGAACCACCCGTAAGGGAGAGGGAAACCCCCGCGGCGAAGGCGTCGAGGCTGGTGGCAAAGGCCAGGGAGAGCAGCATCGCTCCACCGGTTTTGCAGGCGCCTTTTCCCCGGTTTTTCAAGGCCTGCCATAACATCCGCCCCCCGACGGCGCAGAGGATTCCGAAGGCCGCCCAGGGAGCGGCCTCCGCCAGAACACCCCTGAGGAGCGAGCCTCCGAACCAGCCTCCCAGGGGCATCACACCCTGGAAGAAGCCGAAGAGGCCGGCCATGACCAGGGCCGACCTGAGCCCCCGGGCCCGGCAGACACTCACCGCGAAGGCGTCCGCCGAGAGTGCCAGGGCCAGGAGCAACAGTTGAAACCGGGACACGGGTCAGTCCAGAAATCTGCCGCCCTGGACGAACCGGGCGGTGTAGTAGGGGTGGGAAAGGGATTCGCGCACGACCCCCCTGGAGGCGGCGGCATGGGCGAAATAATTGTCTCCCAGATAAATGCCTACATGGGATATACCGGGGCCGGAGGTATTGAAAAACACCAGGTCCCCCGCCCTGAGGTTCCCCCGGGACACGTGCCTGGCGGCGACGGCCTGGCGGGAGGCTCTTCGGGGGATCTCCACGCCTATGGAGCGGTAGAGGGACTGGGTGAACCCGGAACAGTCGGTGCCGCTCATGGTGGTTCCGCCGTAAACGTAGGGGGTTCCGTACCAGCGCTCCACCTCCCGGAGAAGGTCCTGCGCCGCTCCGGAGGCCGGGGGGGCTTCCGTCGCCGGGGGGCGGGAACCGACTGGGGCGGTTCCGGCCCTGTCAACCGATACGGGCACCCCCGACGGCCCCCTGCAGACGATTCCCCGGCCCCGATAAACCGGTGCGGCTCCACATCCGACGGACAGGGCCGCCGCCAGGGTCAGGGCCGCACCGAGCGCCCTCAAGAGATGCCTTTTCTGAGCACCGTGTCCCGGGGCGTGGGAGACGTATCCGGGCAGTCCAGCAGGTAGTGGAGCCCCCTGCTCTCCCTGCGCCGCAGGGCGGACTTGGTCATAAGCGTGCTGACGGTGCAGAGGTTCCTGAGTTCCAGGAGTTCCACCGAAGGCAGCAGGTTCCAGTAGTCCTCCTCCGTCTCCTCCGACAGCACCTCCAGAAGCCTCAGGGCCCGGCGGAGCCGCTTGTCGGTCCGCACGATCCCCACGTAGTCCCACATGACGCTGCGGAGACTGGCCCAGGAGTGGTCCACCAGAACGCTTTCCTGCAGGGGTCGGGCCCGACCGTAGAACCAGCCCCTCACCGGAACCTCGGGTTGCCCGGCGATGCCTCCGTGTATGCTCTTCGCCGCCTCCATGCCCATCACCCCGGCCTCCAGCAGACTGTTGCTCCCCAGCCGGTTAGCCCCGTGCAGCCCTGTGGAGGCGGCCTCGCCGATGACCCGGAGACCCTTCATCGCCGTGGTTCCGTCCACCTCCGCCACCACCCCTCCCACGCAGTAGTGGGCCGCGGGCACCACCGGTATTGGGGTCTCCCAGGGAACGATGCCGGCCCGGAGGACCCCGCAGGTAACCTCCGGGAAGTGGCTGCGGAGAAAATCCTCCCCCAGGGCGGTGGCGTCCAGGTAAACGTGGTCCATCCCGCTGTTCTTCATGTGGCTGTCTATGGCCCTGGCCACCACGTCCCGGGGGGCCAGCTCCATCCGCTCCGGGTCGTACATCTCCATGAACCGTCTGCCTTCGTGGTCCACCAGCCTGGCGCCGTCCCCCCGGAGGGACTCGGTGATGAGGAAGTTCCTGTAGTCGGGGTGGAAGAGGCAGGTGGGATGGAACTGGTAGAACTCCATGTTCCTCACCGGAAGGCCGGCCCGGTAGGCCATCGCTATGCCGTCCCCCGTGGTGGAGTCGTCGTTGGAAGTGTAACGGTAGGCCTTGCCGGCGCCGCCGGTGGCTATGACCGTCTCCCCCGCCAGGAAGGTCTCGACGACGCCCTCCAGAAGGACGTAGGCCCCAAGGCACCGGTCTCCGGGCCCCGAAGCCGCTTCCGGGGCCATCCTGGAGGCGGTTATCAGGTTTATGGCGAAGGCCCTCTCGATGATCGTGATGTTGCCCCTGGCGCGGCAGATCTGGGCCAGCCGCCGGCTGATGAACCTTCCCGTCCTGTCGTAGTAGTGGAGCACCCGCCGGAAGGAGTGCCCCCCCTCCAGCACCGCCGTCCCGCTTCCGGCCCCGGCCAGGGGGATGCCGTAGGATTTCAGGGCGTCAATCAGGGGTTTGCCCCTCTTTATGATCTCCATGGCGGCGTTCCGGTCCACCAGCCCCGCGCCCGCCCTGACGGTGTCCGCCAGATGCATCTCCACGCTGTCCTCTTCCGAGGAAACCGCCGCTATCCCCCCCTGGGCGTGGTAGGTGCTGCCGGCCGGCAGCGGCGTCTTGGAGAGGACGGTCACCTTCATTTTTTCCGGGAGCGACAGGGCGCACATCAGCCCGGCCATGCCGCTTCCGATTACAAGAACGTCACACCGTCTCATGGGGTCTCTCTTTCATGGACAAGGTCGAGAATCCTTCCAAGGAGCAGCTCCCCGGCGGCGTCCACCGACAGGGTTATGGGCTGCACCAGGGGATTCAGAATTCCCATACCCTTCCTTCCCAGGCGGGCCGCATCCTTCTCCGTCGTCACGAGCCTGTCGGCCCCCGTGGCCTTCAGGGCCCCCAGGAGGGTATCACAGTCCTCCCCGGTGTAGTTCCAGTGGTCCGGATAGGCCCTCATCTCCAGCACCGTGAACCCCGCTTCCTCCAGGGTTTTCCGAAAGTACTCCGGTTTTCCTATACCGGCGAAGGCGACCACCGGGCACGGGGCCCCCGGGGCGCCGTCCGGCTCCCGGGGGGGCAGGGGCAGAACCTTGCTGGCGATGAAGGGGGCCTTCCAGTTCTTCTGGGCGGCAATCCGCCGGGCCAGTCTCTCGGTGGTTCCGTCGGAGGCCCTGTTCAGCCACAGGAAGTCCGCCCTGGATATGGCCGACGGGGACTCCCTGAGGGTTCCCATGGGGAAGATGCCCCCGATGCCGAAGGGATGCTCCGCGTTCAGCACCACCACCTCCACGTCCCGGTGCAGCCGGAAGTGCTGAAAGCCGTCGTCCACGACCAGCACGCTGGGAGACGCCTCGGAGGCTGCCATGAGGGCGGTCTCGGCCTTGTTCCCGCCGGCGAACACCCGGCACCCCGGATGGAGCCTGGCCCCCATCATCAAAGCCTCGTCGCCCAGGGGGAGCCCGCTCCCGGCAAAACTGGGGAGCACCGCCACCGGAGGGCTTTTCCGGGACGCCAGGTTCGCCGCCGCCACGGCGGTGGGAATCCCCATCCCGGCCAGTCTCTCCCCGATCCACATGGTCACCGGCGTCTTCCCGACACCGCCCATCTCTATGCCCCCCACGCTCACCACCACGGGACCCGGGCGGACCCTTCGTCGCAGGCCGCTTTCGTACATGAACCTCGAGGCCCGGGTCCAGCCGGCCCACACCCAGGAAAAAGGCGCCAGGAGCCAGACCAGATGGGCCCAGTCCTTCTCCCGCCGGGCGATGCTGCGATGGATGCGATGGAGGTTCATACCAGAAGTTCCTCCAACAGTTCGGAGAGCCGTGAGTCGAACAGCTCCTCCCCCCGCCGGGCAAGACGCCTGGCGGTCTCTCCCATCCCCCCGGTTCCGGACCACTTCAACAGTACGGCGGCGGCGTCCCCGGGTTCCTCAACCACCGCCACCACCCCGGCGGCCACCCCTTCCCGCACGACCGATGCGTGGTTTCCGTGGTGCGGACCGACCAGCACCGGCAATCCGCCGGCCAGGGGCTCCAGGATGTTGTGGCCGCCCATCGGCGCCACGGTACCCCCCAGGAAGGCCGCATCGCCCAGGGGATATACCCGGGGCAGCACCCCGTGAACATCTATCACGATGCACTCCGACGGCCCGGGGCCGCCGCTCCAGAGCGCCGCCCGCCAGCCCAGCCGATCCCCGGTCTCGAGCACCCCGGGGATTCTCTCCCGGTGCCTCGGCGCCAGAATGACCCCCATCCCGGCCCGCCTGGCGGCTTTCAGGACGAACTCCTCCTCCTTTTCCCTGGTGGAACCGGCCACGACGTACCTCAGCCCCGGAACCAGCATTTCCCTCCAGGAGGGGTCGGGAGCCCCGGGGCGCACCAGGGCCTTCCCGTCTCCGGCCACGGTGAGAATCCGCGGATCCACCCCCAGAGTCTCGAAGGCCGACAAGTCCTCCGGGGTTCTGCACAGGACCTTGGCAAAACATGAGATGATTCCTGCAACATACCTTCTTATGATGGAATACCCCCTAACGCTCCTGCGGGAGAGCCGGGCGTTTACCATCCCCGCGGGAATGCCCCTGAGAACCGTTTCCCGGAGAAGGACGGGCCAGATTTCCGTTTCCGCGAGGACGAGAAGCCGGGGGTTGAGCCTGGACAGGAAGCGCCTCACACAGGGGGGGGAATCCAGGGGAAGGAAGCTCCCATGCAGCCCCTCCCGCCGAATGAACTCCCTGCCCGAGGGGGTGAAGCAGGTGAAGTGAACCGGGACTCCCCTTTCCCCGAGCCTCCGGGCCACCGGCAGAAGGCCCCGGAGTTCGCCCAGGGAGGAGCCGTGAAGCCACGCCGGTCTTCGATTCTCCGGCGAGCAGAAGCCGAGTCTCTCCCGGCGCTCCTCCCGGGGGCGCAACAGCAGTACGGGGCATGCCACCGAAGCAATGATCCCGGCCGCCATCGCCTGCAGCGACAGCCCGGGGGCGACCGCCAGGGCCGCCGCCCCCGCGGTGCGTCTCAGCTCGGCGTCCACCGTCGCCGGGCTCAGGCGTCCCGGGGTTATGGGAATCCCCTCCGCCACCACCACCCGGCTTCCCGGCAGGGGTATGAGGAAGCGGTCCCAGCTGCCCAGCCGGATGGCGGGGCGGGCGGCGATCCCCATGGCCTGCACCGGCACCCCCGCCAGGGAGGCTATGGCCGCTATTCCCGGCTTGGCCTTCTCCCGGGGGCCCCTCGGGCCGTCCGGGGTGATGGCGCCGTCGCCCCGGGACAGGGCGTCCACCAGGGCCGAAGCCGCCGAGGCGCCGTCCCGGGAGGAACTCCCCCTTACGGTATGGAAACCCATGGAGTGCAGCAGGTCGGCGATGATTCCGCCGTCGCGGCTCCTGCTCACCATGACGGTGATGCCCCTGCGGCGATGGGTGAACAGCAGTGGGAGCTGGACCCCGTGCCAGAAGCCGTAGAGAACCCTCCCGCCGGGGCCGCCGGCGGAAGGCCTGAGCCTCTTCACCCGCCAACTGCGCCCCAGCAGGGTCACCAGCACCCTGCCCGCGGAGGTCGGGAGCCTCACGGCTCCCCCAGGAAGGCGACTATCTCCCCGGCCGCCCGAAAAGCGCCCCCCGGGGGACCCAGCCTCCTCCTCACGAGCCCGGTCATCGCCTCCCGCCCGGGGTCGGCCATCACCCGGGAGAGTTCCCGGGCCATCCTCTCCCTCCCCGCCTCCCCCTGGATGAGTTCCGGTGCGACGTCCTCACCGGCCACCAGGTTCACGAGCCCTATCCTTCTCACCCCTCTGACCATCAGTCTCGCAGCCGTGTAGTTGAAGGCTCCGGTGCGGTAGCAGACCACCTGAGGAACTCCGTGCATGGCGGTCTCCAGGGTGGCGGTGCCGGAACAGACCAGGGCCGCCCCGGCGTTTTGCAGAGCGCTCCCCGGGCCGTCCGCCAGAACGATTCCGTCGCCCGGTGCTGGGTACAGCCGGGGGTCAACGGAGCGTGACACGGCGATGGACGCCCTTTGCACCGTCCCCTCTTCCCTGAGTATCCTGAAGGCTCCGAGCATTTCGGGCAGGAGGGCCTTCACCTCCCGATTCCTGCTGCCCGGAAGCAGGGCCGCCTCCGGTTCGCCCCGGGGGCTCGGCCTCGGCCGGGGCACCGCGTCCGCCAGGGGGTGACCGGTGAAAACGGCCCTTACGCCCCTCCCGCGGAAAAACTCCTCCTCGAAGGGGAAAATCACCAGAAGCAGGCTGCAGGAGGAGGCGAGCCTTCGGACCCGCCACCCCCCCCACGCCCACACCTGGGGCGCCACGTACTGCACCACCCGCATGCCCCGCTTCACCGCCCAGGAGCCCAGCCTCATGTTGAAACCGGGAAAGTCCACCAGGATGAGCACCTGCGGCTCCATCTCCAGGGCCAGCCGCTTCAGGGTCCGCTCCGCCCGCAGTATCCCGGGCAGGGCGGGAAGCACGTCGGTGAAACCCATCACCGAAAGCCCGGAGATGTCCACCGCCACCTTCATCCCGGCCCTGACCAGGGCCTCGCCCCCCATGCCGAAGGCCTCCACCGGAGTGATGGAATTCAGGGCCGTCAGAAGCTCCGCTCCCCGGAGGTCGCCGGAGGGCTCGCCGGCGCAGATCATGGCTTTCATCCGGACTCCAGGATCCTCCTCAGGCTCTCGGCCGATTTCCGGAGGACCATTTCCGCCGTTTCGAGGGCCCTGAGGCCGTCGTCGCCGGTGATGGCGGGCTCCCCTTCCCCGGAGGCGGCCCGGAGGAAGTCCGCCAGTTCCATCTCCAGGGCGTTGTGGTCCGTCACCGTCACGGGAACCGGAACGATGGCACCGTTCCGAACCTCCAGGGCGTGGGCGGTCTTGGCGCCGAAGTCCACCGACACGTAGCCCCCTTCCTGGAACACCCGGAGTTTCCTGACCTGCTCCATGGACACCCGGCTGGCATTGATAACCGCCAGGGATCCGTTCTCGAAGGCGATTCTGGCTCCGGCGATGTCCACGGTGTCGGTGATCACAGGCACCCCGGAAGCCTGGATGCCCGCCACCGGGGAACGGATGAGGGAGAGAACCAGGTCTATGTCGTGGATCATGAGGTCCATCACCACGCTGACGTCGGTGCATCTCGGGGTGAAGGGGGCCAGCCGGTCCGCCTCGATGTAGAGGGGGCGGCGGATGTGGTGCATGGCCGCGGTCATGGCGGGGTTGAAACGCTCCACGTGGCCCACGGCCAGAACGGTGTTCCGCTCCCGGGCAAGGGCGGTCAGGTCCTCCGCCTCGGCCACCGTGGCGGCCAGGGGTTTCTCCACCAGCACCGGCACTTCCCGGGAAAGAGCCTCCCTGGCCACCCGGTGGTGGACCCCCGTGGGGCATGCCACCACAAGGGCGTCAACGGTGTCCAGCAACTCCTCCAGGGAGCCCGTCGGCGTCACACCCAGTTCCGAACACACCACGGAGAGTCTGTCCGCATCGGTATCGAAGACGGAAACGTCTTCGGCCAGCCCTCTGAGAAGCCTGGCGTGATGGTAGCCCAGATGCCCTACACCGACGACTCCCGCCCTCATGTCAACCTCCGAAGTCTGACAGAACCCCGGCGGCGAAGAGCACATCCTCCTCCGCCAGGGAAAGATGAGTTACGAGCCTCAGGGTGGAAGGTCCGACCGGCAGCGCCCCCACCCCCAGGGCCGCCAGCCGCTCCGCCGCCCCGGCGGCGTCGCCGCTCCGGACCTCCGCCATGAGAATGTTGGTGGAATACCGGGCGGGATCGCAGGCCAGCCCGGGGGACCGGGCCGCCGCCTCCGCCAGGATTCCGCACATCCGGTGGGTCTCGGGTATCCTGGGAAGATGGTGATCCAAGGCCCAGACACAGGCTCCGGCCAGCACCCCGGCCTGCCTCATCCCTCCCCCCATCCTCTTCCTGTACCACCTGGCCCTGTCCACAAGGTCCCGGGGACCCGCCACCACAGATCCCGCGGGACACCCCAGCGCCTTGGAGAAGCACACCGAGAGCATGGTGAAACCTTCCGCGAGGGAAGCCAGCTCCGCCGCCGGCGCCGCATGCCAGAGCCGGGCGCCGTCCAGGAACGTCCAGGCTCCGGCTTCCCGGGCCAGACGGACTACCTTGGCGGTGTCCCCCGGGGAGCACACCACCCCGCCCAGCATGTTGTGGGTATTCTCCAGGGCGGCCACGGTCCGTGGCGCGTGGTGGATGTCGTTCCCGCGGGAGAAGAGCGCCGCCACCGCGGAGGGGTCGGGGGTTCCCCCGGGGGTCTCCGGCAGGGGGTGCATCTGGATTCCGCCGTTGAGGGCGAACTGGGCCCCCTCGAAGTTGAAGACGTGGCTTCGGGCCCCGCAAAGCACCTCGTCGCCCGGAGAAGCCAGAGACCTGAGAGCTACGCCGTTGGCCATGGTGCCCGTGGGCACGAAGACCCCCGCCTCCTTTCCCAGCAGGGCGGCGGTCCTCTCCTCCAGCAGGTTCACCGTGGGGTCCTCCCCGAACACGTCGTCCCCCACCGGGGAGGTGACCATGGCCCGGAGCATGGGTTCGACGGGCACGCTCACCGTGTCGCTGCGAAGGTCGCATCTGTACCTCACGCCAACCTCCCGGATTGCATTCCCCAATAATGGTTTTCCCGGTTTTTACATGATCGAAATGCGCAGAACCCACCGTCGTGACAGCCCTCCCCCTTCCGGAGTTCCAACCCGGCCCGGAAGGGAGAGCGTATCATGTCCATGAGTTTACTATACAATGCCCGGGGGCTTCAAGACTACCGCCGCCGCGGCCCTGATAACCACTCCGGGTGGTAACTCCCACGGCGAAGTCCGGGCACCTTCAGATCCAGAGTACCCAAGCGGGTGTCGAGGGGCCTGTCCCTGTACCCGTTGCGCCGGTTCACCCTCTCTTCGCTCCGACCGCCGGTCGCTCCGGGACGACTCCGCTTCGGGGGCGGGTCGCATGGTGACTCCCGTCGTTCTCTCCCATGCAGGTCCATTCTGATCGAGAGCTTCGCCTGAACTGAAGGACGGATGCAGAAAAACGCCCTTGCCCATCTCTGCGGATCACTTCAACCCTGCAATCTACGCGGCGGAGCAGCGTAACCGGATGCAGACCGGGGATCAGCCGGCTGGAACTCACCTGGAGGTCGAGACGAAACGAGTGCTCCAGCCCCGGGTAATACTCATTTGGCGTGGGCTCTTGTAACGCTTGTCACAAAGGCTGTCGTAAACGTGTCGCAAACACTGTCGCGAACCTGTCGCAAAGATCAGTTCTCCTCCGCCAATCGGTAGCGCAGTTGGTGTGTTTCGCCTTCGATGACGATCAATCCCAGGTCCACCATCGTTTTCAGGTCCCGCTGCAGAGACCGGCGGTTTACATCGGGGCATAAGCCCTCGAAATCCTTGATGGTCAGACTGCCGTGTTCCAGGATATGGGCGAGGGCTCCGGCCTGCCGGTCCGAAAGCCGGTGCTCCTTGACCGGCACGTCCCGTCGAATGGCCTGCTCACCGCGTTCTCTGACTTCGGCAAGCTGGGCAGTCAACCCCTCGACGAAGTATTCCAGCCAGACGGTCATATCCATTCCGTGCCCGCGGACGCTCTGGATAGCCCGATAGAATGCCGGCCGGTCCCGATCGTAGTATTCGCTGATCGTA
>JAKPTG010000072.1 GCA_029571005.1 Candidatus Fermentibacterota bacterium | reverse complement strand
TCGCCGCCTCGCCCCGGTGACGCTGGCCCAGCAGGATGTCCTGGGGGCCATGGGCGCGGAGGTGGAGGAGTCGGTGGCGGGGATAACCGCGGTGAAGGCGAACGTCCGGGAGGGCTACGAACTGGGGAAGTTCGCCGGGGAGGCTCGGGGTTTCCGGGATCTATATGTCCGCCAGGGGCTCATCCAGGCGCGGTACTGGCCCATGCTGGTCTTCGTGCTGCTCTACGGGGCCGCCCTCTTTCACGGCCTCCTTCTATGGCATCGGGGGGATATTTCCCTGGGAGCGGTCATCGGTTTCATGGGCCTCTTCAACACCTTCCGCTTCGTCACCCACATCTCCCTTTTTTCCTTCAATACGGTGCAGCACGGTCTGGCGGGGGCGGCCCGGATCCTGGAGGTGCTGAACACCGAAACCGAGCTGGACCAGAACCGGGAGGGGCTGACCAAAACCATCGACGGCAGAGTGGATTTCGAGACCGTGTTTTTCAGCTACAACCGGACCATCGTTCTCCGGCGTGTCTCCTTCTCCGCCCTGCCGGGAATGACCGTGGCGGTGGTGGGCCGCACCGGTTCGGGCAAGACCACCCTGACCCGGATGATCAACCGGATCTTCGATCCCGATGTGGGCAGCGTTCTGGTGGACGGGGTGGACCTGCGCCGGTGGAACCTGGAGAGCCTCCGTTCCCAGATCGGAGTCATCGAACAGGACACCTTCCTCTTCTCCCGCTCCATCCGGGACAACATCGCCTTCGGCCGGGAGGACGCCTCGGAGGAGGAGATCCGCGAAGCCGCGAGGCTGGCCCAGGCCCACGACTTCATCACCTCCTTCCGGGACGGTTACGACACCCTGGTGGGCGACCGGGGGGTGACCCTCTCCGGGGGTCAGCGGCAGAGGATCGCCATCGCCCGGGCCCTCCTGACGGACCCCCGGATCCTGATCCTGGACGACTCCACCAGCGCCCTGGACAGCCGCACGGAGGACGAGATTCAGAAGGCCATTCGGGCGGTGAGCAGGAACAGGACCACCTTCATCATCACCCACCGGCTGGGGCAGATCCGCTGGGCGGACCACATCCTGGTGATGCACCGGGGGGAGGTGACCGCCCAGGGCCGGCACGAGGAGCTTCTGGCCCGCTCCGGGGATTACCGCCGGATCTTCGCGGGGCTCCCTGAAGGAGGCGGGGGATGAGTTTTATCCTGGACGGGCTGGAAACCGAATCCTACGACCGGGTCTATCCCGACGGGGTCCTGCTGCGGCGCATCGCGGGATATTTCCGCCCCCTGCGGCGGAGGATGGCCGCCGTGGCCCTGGCCCTCTTCGCCGGATCCCTGGCGGGCGCGGCCGCTCCGGTTCTGGCGGCGAAGCTCATCGATCTGGTGGCGGCCCGCCCCGGGCTGGGGGTGGCCGCCGCGGCGGCCCTGGGCATAGCGCTTCTGGGGGCGGGGGGCTGGCTCTTCGGGTATATGCACGAGAAGCTCATCGCCCTGGTGGTGGGGGATGTGGTGTACCGGGTCAGGACCGATGTGTTCGGCCGGACCCTGGAGCACGATCTGTCCTTCTTCGACGAGCACTCTTCGGGGCGGATCGTCAGCCGGATCGGGCAGGACACCCAGGCCTTCTCCGACGTGGTGAGCCTGGCGGCGGACTTCTCCAGCCAGATCCTGATGGTCCTTCTGCTGACGGTCTGGCTCTTCCGCATCGATTTCCCCCTCACCCTCCTTCTGATCGCCATGACCCCCGTGGCGGTCGTCGTGGCCCTGAGCTTCCGCCGGGTGGCGCGGCGGGTGACCCTGGAGGCCAAGAGGGCCAACGCCGAGATAAACGCCCAGGTGCAGGAGTCGGTGGCGGGGATCATGGTGGCCAAGTCCTTCCGGAAGGAGAGTTCCCTTTTCAGCGCATTCCTCACGAACAACGCCCTGTCCTACCGGGTGGGGCTCCGGCGGGGGATCGTGCTGAACACCATCTTTCCGGTGGTGGGCTTCGCGGCCGGGGCGGCCAACGCGGCGCTGGCCTACGCCGGCGGCAGGGCCGCCCTCTCCGGCGGCATGAGCGTGGGGGACTGGTATCTCTTCATGCAGGCGGTGAGCTTCTACTGGTGGCCCCTCCTGAACATCGCCAGCTTCTGGAGCCAGTTCCAGGACGGTCTTTCGGCGGCGGAGCGGGTCTTCTCCCTCATCGACCGGAAGCCCCGGGTGCGGCAGACCGGCGGGGATGTTCCGCCCCGGCTCACGGGCCGGGTGGAGATGAGGAATCTGTGCTTCTCCTACAACTCCCAGGAGACGGTGCTGGAGAATTTTTCCCTCACCATCGAACCGGGGGAAAACCTGGCCATCGTGGGCCATACCGGGGCGGGCAAGTCCAGCATCGCCCGGCTCATCGCCCGTTTCTACGAGTTCCAGCGGGGCGAACTTCTGGTGGATGGTCGGGACATCCGGAGCCTGGACCTGGCGGCCTACCGCCGGATGATCGGCTACGTTCCCCAGGACCCCTTCCTTTTCACCGGGACGGTGCGGGACAACATCCG
>JAKPTG010000064.1 GCA_029571005.1 Candidatus Fermentibacterota bacterium | reverse complement strand
ATACTCCACCACCTCCCGCTGTTCCTGGTTGAGCTGCAGCCCGCTCATCCGCGCCCCTTCCCGCCCCGGGCACGGTACGCCGCCGGTACGACCGGGAACCACGCCCGTCCCGGGGCGGGGGAAAATGCAATCGCTGCTGCGGGGGGAAAAGTCATGTTTGGCAACTTTCTTGCTTCACGTTTGGGTATCTTGGTTCCGGCTCCATCCCCTCTGCGGGATGAAAAGGACTTGAAAAGGAGTGGACCCCCTCCCCATTCCGGACCGGAAGTCCATCGGAGCCGGGGCGGCCGGGCGGCCGGTTATCCCACCGGCCGCCTCATCTTTTCGAGTATATCCACCCCGGAGCCGGTGCCGATGATGGACGCACCCGCATCCAGCATCGCCCGAAGGGCCTCCGGGGTTCTGATCCCGCCCGACGCCTTCACGTGTACCTCCGGGCCCACCGTCCTGCGCATCAGGGCGACGTCCTCGACGGTGGCGCCCCCTCCACCGAAGCCGGTGGAGGTCTTCACGCAGAAGGCCCCGACCTCCACCGCCAGACGGCACGCCAGGACCTTCTCCTCACGGGTCAGGAGGCACGTCTCCAGTATCACCTTCACGGGAACCCCGGCGGCGGAAATCACTTCCCTCAAAAGCCCCAGAACCCCCGCCGCGTCTCCGTCCTTCAGAAGGCCGATCGGCAGCACCGCATCCACCTCCCCGGCCCCCTGGGCCGCCGCGGCCCCGGCTTCCCCGGGGGTGGCGGGGCCCGAACCCAGGGGGAATCCCGCCACGGAACATACCAGCGGCCCCCGGCCGCCAAGGATGGAGTACGCCTGGGCCACCCTGCATGGGTTCACGCAGACCGAGCGGAAACCGTATTTCAGGGCTTCTTCGCAGGAACGGCGGACATCGTCGAGGGTAGCCTCAGGGCGCAGGACGGCGTGGTCTATCCTGCCCGGGATGTCTCCGAAGGCGGTCACAGGGGCCGCCTCACGAAGACGAAGGCCGTTTCCCCGTCCCGCACCTCCACCGGAGCGTGGTCGGTGGTGACGCCGTTCACGGTCACCGTCAGCGGCCATGTCCCCGGGGGTACCCTCAGCCTCGCCATGTGGATCTGGGCGGGTATGGTGAGCCACGCCCTGAGGTCCGCCCTGTCGCTCACCGCTCCGACGATACTCAGTATGAGCCCCACCGTGTCGCCCACCCGGGAATCGTCGCTGGCTCTCTCCGCCAGCTCCTCCCCGAGCTGCGACACCCCCGCCTTCACAAGAACCCGGGCGGCGGCCCGCGCCAGGTCCCTGGCGGCGTGATCCTCAAGGTTCGCCCGGGCAAGGGCGTTCATGTCCTGCACCAGGAAGAAGCCGGTCCGGTTCCCCGCCGCAAAGGCCGACGCAGCCACGGGCCGGCGGGGGAGTTCCGGAATGGCGGGAAGGCAGACCCGGAAAACCCGATCCTTGGTGGTAATCGTGTGGTTCTTCTCGTATCTCCCGGATATGCTTCCCGCTTCCAGCACCACGACTATTTCCCCGAATCCCCGGCCCGGCCCGGTGTTTTCCCAGTCGGTGTCCGGCCATCGGAGTTCCAGCTCGGACTGAAGGCTTTGAAAACCGGTTTCAGAGGCCAGCCGCAGCAGGTCGGCCCCGAGCCTTTCCGGCGGAGGCACTCCGTAGTTTCCGGAGTAGTCCCCCTCGTAGAGCCGGAGCGCCATGCGGTAACTGATGAGGGCGTCGGAGGGCTCCCCTCCCGCCTCGTAAAGGACTCCCATGAAGTACCTGACAAAGGCGTCGTCAATGTACCTGTTTGGGTTTTCGCCGTACTCGTCGTTGAACTCCCGGAGCTTCTGGTTCACCCGGCGGGCCTCCACCAGGGCCTCCTCCAGGTTTCCCTCCGAGGCGTAACCCGCCGCAAGGGCATAGTTGATGAAGACCTTCTCGTAGTCGGCTCCGCGGAACTCCCGGGCAAGCTCGCCGGTGAGCATGGACGCCGCCTCCTGGCCCATCCGGACACCCCGCTGCTGATCGCTCAGGGCCTCCGCCCTGAGCAGGGCCGCCCGGGAGACCGGGAGATTCCCGGCGTACCGGGCCAGGTTTCCGAGTTCCATCAGGTAAAGCAGCCTGTCGTTCCCGGCGGTGTCGGGAAAGACCTCCCTGAGCCTTTCCATGGCGGCTTCGGGCCTTTCGTGCTCCAGCATGTCCACCACGGGCCGGACGACACCCGTGTAGCCCGTCGCACAAGCCAGGGTCAGGGCCAGCAGTGCTGAAACGGGGAGGACTCTCACCACTCGATGATCTTCTTTATCTCGGTGGAACCCATCCAGACCTTGAGCGCGGTCTCCACGCTCACCAGCTCGAGGTTCACCTGATAGTAAACCGCCCGGACGCTCCCCTCACGATCCTCCACCGAATTCACCGTTCCCACCATCACGTAGTCCGCCCCCACTTCCCGACCGAAGGCCGCCGCCGTCTCCGGTGACGCGAAGATGGACTGCTCCCTCCGTTCCCGACGCACCTCCTCCCGGGCTGTGCCTCCGGAGGCGATGAGTATCCGGCCGCTTTCGAGCATCGCCCTCTCGATATTGCTCATGAACACGTCGGTGTTGATGTGCTCCAGGCTCTGGTTCCTGACACCCCCCACCACCACCACGGGCTTGGGGGTCTCACCCCGGCCCGACTCTCCCCGGAAGGACATGTGAAGCCAGTCGGCCGACAGGCACTGTGCCACCATTGAATCGGCCACCATACGGGAATCGGTGTCGTTCCAGTAACCGCTCAGATCGGTGACGGTGCCGGGGTCGGTCCTGGTGACGGTTCGGCCCCCGCATCCGAAGGCCATGGCCGCCAGGACGGCCGCTATGACGATTCTTTTCAAGGTATTGCTCCCTTCACTCAAAGCCCGGGAGGTCTATCGCCCCACGGAATACAACGTTGAAGTAACCCATATCCCTTCCCGCGCCGGAGGTTACCGGCGATTCCAGGGGCTTGAACAGGGTGATCGTCGGCCCCTCGCTTTCGGAAGCCCCGGAGAGGGGGTCTCCTCCCCACACGGTACGGGACAGCTCCCACATCACTCTTTCCTCGGCGGTGCTGAACCCGGCGAACATGGCCTGGCCGGAGAGAGCGCCCAGAAGCGAACCCAGGCTGCTCTCCATGAGGCCCGAGTAGAGCTGCATCTCGCTGTACGCGCTGAAGGACTGGATCATTCCCCGGGCGTGCGCCGCGTACAGCTCCGCCAGGGTGGGCAGCCTGAGGCCCCTGGAGGAAAGGTACGTATCCGCCCCGGTCCAGGTGAACCCTGCGGCGGGCCTGTCCATCATCCCCGCGGGCACCGTGTATTCTCCGGAGGGCGATGCCGCAAAGGGGGTGAAGGCCAGGAAGTGGCCGCTCTCGTTGTACTGACCGGTGATCACCGAAGCCAGGGTTCTTCCGTCCCGGCAGTTCTCGCTCAGCCATGGGAGAACGTCCCGATAGACCACCGGGAACGAGTCGATGAAAAACGCCCCCACGTGCAGGGTGTCGCCGTTCAACACCACATCGGCGGCGGGAACGTACACCATCCCTGTCGGCGTTTCGGGCAGACCGCAGCCGCCGCAGACGGCTCCGGCCCGCTCCGATCCGCAGGCGGGGCATGTCCGGGCGAAGGCCCCCGCGACCAGGAGCATCACGGTCCCCAGGAATCTCAATCCCTTTCACCTCCCTTTACGGCCATCCACCTGCCCAGGTACATGAACGGAGTGTCGAAGGCCGCCACTATGAACTTCATCAAGTAGGTTGACGCCATAACATCCAGGAACGCCCTTTTCCCCAGCACCCCCCAGAAGGCGATTCCGCAGAATATCACCGTGTCCATGAGCTGGCTGACCATGGTGGAGCCGTTGTTCCGGAGCCAGAGGAACCGGCCCTTCGTGCGCCTTCTGATGAAATCGTAGGCCCAGACATCGTAGAACTGGCTGACCAGGTAGGCGGCGATGCTGGCGGCGGCGAGCCTCGGCATGAAGCCGAAGATCAGGTCCATGGCCCGGGCCGTCTCCACCGCCCAGGGGTCCGCCACGGTGGAGAAGAGCAGGGCGGACCGCATGATAAGGGTCATGGAGATCATGGAAACCAAGCCGGCGGTAACCGCCTTTCTGGCTTCCGCCGGCCCGTAGAACTCGTTTATGAGGTCGGTGGCGAAGAAGATCGCTCCGTAGAGGGTGTTGCCCAGGGTCACGGTGACGCCGAAAAAGGTGGTGAGCTTCATCACCTCCAGGTTGCAGAGGATCACGAGGGATGAGACCAGGGCGAAGAGACCCGTCCTCCCCCCGAACCGGAAAACCGCCAGGGTGAAGGACAGGACGAGGAACAGCCTTGCGAACCACAGAACCTCGTTGCCCATCAGAACTCGGTCCCGAGGGTTATGTAGTGCTCGGGCTTTTCACTGACTCCGTTCAGGTCGGTTCTCCACGCGCAATCCCACAGGAAGACGAAGAGACCAAGGTTGAACCTCAGCCCGAACCCGAACCCCATCTTGAGATCCTCCAGCCGGTACCCTCCGTCGGTGGAGGCGCCCCGGAAGGACCGCACGTCATCAACGGCGGCCCCGATGTCCGTGAAGACGGCCCCCCGGCCTCCGGTCAGGGTGATCGGCAGGGGGGCGGCGAGACTGAGCTGATTCACCACCGGGAACCGTAGTTCCAGGGAGCCCAGGGCGTACTTGGAGCCGTTGTACTCCACGTAGTCGAAGCCCCGGAGAAGGTCCGCATAGCTGGTGTAGAAGCCGAACAGGTCCTCCACGCTCTCCACATCGCCGGCACTCCTCCTGTGGGGTATCGCCCCCCCCAGGAAGAACCTCTGGGGGTCGTCCCCGAAGCTGGCGCCCGCGGCGAGCCTGGCGGCCAGGGTGACCTGCCCGGAGACCCAGGTGTAGTTCCTCATGTCCGCAAGCAGCGTGGTGTAGGACGCGTTGTTCCCGAGCCCGGGAGCCCAGTCTGCGGTGAGGGAGAGCCGGCTCCCCGTCCGGGGGCCGGTGGAACCCCACAGGGCGTCGTCCTTCACCAGCCTGCCGGTGATGCTGAAGATGTTTTCCCGGAGGTTCATGTCGGTGGACCACAGCCCCTCACGGTCAAGCCGGCGGTACGACGCTCCCAGGGAGGCCCTGAAGGACCTGGTGAAGGGATACCTGAACTCCGTTCCGGCTCCGAGTTCGGTGTCCCGGACGTAGTCCCGGTCGCCGGTCACGGTGTTGGTGAAGCGGTACCTGTCCGCCTGCCGGTAGAGGGAAACCCCGAACTGAACCGGCTTCCCGGTGTTGGAGTAGAAGACGCCGGCGTCAATGTCGCTCACCTCCCCGTTCAGGTTCAACAGCAGAGCCAGCTGGTGCCGGGCCAGGACGTCGCTGAAGATCAACCGGGAGTAGCCCGCCAGCCCGGCGTGGCTGTCGAACCCCGCGGAAGCGCTCACGTAATCTATGCTCAGGGCCGGATCGTAGGGGGAGATGCGCCACCCGGTACGGGGGGCCGGGGGGGGTGCGGCGGCGGAATCCGTCTCCGTCGTTTCCCTGGGGTATTCCGACGGCAGGCCCTGCCGCAGGGACAGGTCCCGGGTGATGAAGAGCCCCGAGCCGCTCCAGTCCGAAGCCGTGAAGAGGGACAGTGCCGTTCCGGAAGCCCTGGAGAGAGAGGACGGGGTGCGGTAGAGGCTGGTAAGCCTGGTGACCTCGCCGGTCTCGGCGGAAAGAAGGTGGAAGTCGGCGCCGCACCCGGTGTCCATGATGAACACCACCCCCTCGGGGTAGGATACCGGGTTCCGGACCGGGTAGGAGGTTTCGTAAAGGGTCAGGGGGTCGCCTCCGGGGGTAAGGGAGTTCAGGGTGTAAACCCGGCCGTTTTCCCTCTCGCCCACGAACAGTATCCCCTGCTCGCCCCACCAGAGGTTCCTGGGCCCGCCAGCCCCCCGGGTGAGCTTCTCCAGGCGGCCCGTGGCCGGTTCCCACAGGAAAATGTCCAGAACACCTTCCTCCAGGGCGCTGAAGGCCAGAGACCCGCCGGAGGGGTTCCACGCCGGGTCCCTGACCTGCTCGAAGCTCCGGGAAAGCCTTACGGAGCCGCCGTCCATGTCCATGACCATCAGTCCGTCGGAGAAGAGCCCCTGGTACGCCACCGCCAGGGAATCGGACCCGGGGGAGAAGGCGACGGTTCGGAACATGGGCGACGGACTGTACTCCATCAGCCCGCTTCCGGAAATCGGACGGATTACCTCGCCGCCGTCGCCGGCGTCCCGGACCACCGCCGAGAACCTCCCCCGGTGCATCTCCACCCCGGCGACCATGGAGCCGTCGGGAGAGATCACCGGTTCCGCCAGAACGACCCTTTTCCTGCCGTTCCTCCCATCAAGGAGTATCGCGGACCCGATGTCGGAAGGGCTCTCCCCCTCGGACACCGGGGCCCAGTAGGTTTCCCTGGCCCACTCCATGAATCTCTCGCTGAACTGGTCAACGGTCATGTCGAAGGCTTCCCTCATGGCTGCGGAAAGCCCTTCATTGTCCCTGAGGTGCCGGACAAAGGTGATGTACCGGGCCTCACCGTACCTCTGAACCATGAAGTGGTAAATGGCCTGCCCCTCCCGGTAAACCAGGTAGTCGCCCCGGGAGGACAACTGAGGAATGGGCACGATTGCGTTCGCGATGACCATGTCGCGGAATTCCGACTCACTGTCTATGTCCCAGCCCTGGGAGGTGTACTCCGCCAGCCCCTCCAGGGCCCACAGGGGAGCCTTCGAGCGGACTATCCCGTAAAGGCTCCTGTCGTAGAGCATGTCGTAGATGAAGGCGTGGTTCACCTCGTGCTCCAGTACATGGCGGTACTCACTGAATATCCCTCCGTAGGGAACCACCACCCGACCCTTGAAGAACTCGGTGAAGCCGCCCACCCCCTCCCCCACCTCTCCGCCGATGATGGTGGTTTGGCGGAACCTTCCCGGGGACCGGTAAACCACCACCGGGACAGGTCTGGAAGGCAGGTACTCGAAGGTGGAGGAAAGGCTCTGCATGGCCCTCTCGGCGATCACCGCCGTGCTCTCCGCAACCTGTTCGCTCCCCTCCTCGTAATAGATGGAGAAGCGGTCGGAGTGCAGCTCCCACCAGGGATCGTCTCCGGTGTACACCCGGTTCCTTCCGTACCCCGTGGCGAAGGCCGCGGACAGAGAGAGGAAAACCGTGCAGACGGACAGGAACCTCGAAGCCATCGGGCCCCCTTCGTTGTGAATACCGCAACGAATAATTATAGTGGCGGTGAAATGAAAGCTGCAACAATCCTTCCGTCGGCCCTGGGCGCCATCATGATAGCCTTTTGGGGGTGCGGTGGTTCCCCCGCCGCCGGCGGGAACCTGACCCCGGAGCAGAAGGAACGGTTGAGGGATGCCGGCGGAGCACTGGCCAGGTACCTGGCCTTTCCCCCGGGGCATCACCTCCGGGGAGAGGCGCCTTCCGACTCCCTGGGCAGGGCCCTGTCGGAGCTGGGACGACGGGACCCCGCCGCCTGGACCATTTACTACCGGGCCGCCTCGGACACGCTGCATGCCCTGGAATCACCCTTCGGCGACGAATCGGCGACGCCGCCGGAACCGTCCCCGACCGTACCCGGCGGAAGGTCCTGACGCCCCGGGGCCGTCAGGCCCTGGTGACCACCCGGGCCACGTCCCGCCAGATCACCGCCGCAAACAGCAGCAAAAGCAGAAAGAGCCCCACCTGCTGGGCGGTCCGGATGTGTTTTTTCGGCGCGGGCCTTCCCCTTACCCCCTCGTAGAGCAGGATCAGGAAATGCCCCCCGTCCAGCAGCGGAACGGGAAGAAGGTTGAAGCCCATGATGGCCAGGGACAGATAGGAAACGGTCTCCAGAAGCCTGGCCAGGCCGAAGGCGGCCTGCTGGCCCAGGGTTTCCGCCACGAAAACGGGGCCGCCGGACATGCGCACCAGTTGAACAGGCCTGAAGATCATGGACAGGATTCCCGTGAAGAAGGTCGCCGCCCCTTCCACCGTCGCGGAGGCGGCCACCGTCAGGGCCCTGCCCGGGGGGAGGACGACCGTGCGGGTGCGGGTGAGGGGGGTGACGCCGATGAGATTCCTGCCCTGATAGTTCATGGGCTCCACGAAAACCGTGTCCATTACGCCGTCCCTGAAGAAGGCCACCTCCAGGTACCTTCCCCGGAACTCCGCCACTTCGGCCTGCAGATCGCTGAACGACGCCAGGGGCGTCCCGCCGGCGGAAACGATGCTGTCACCGGTTCTGAGCCCGGCTTCGTAGGCGGGGAGCCCCACTGAAGCCTCCCCTACAACCGTGGGCAGCAGGGGGGTGAAGCCCGGGGCGGATTCGGGGGGCAGGGAATAGGGAATCTCCAGCACCCCCGAGCCTTCCCTCTCCACCGTGAAAGAACCGTCGGGAACCAGGAGGGTTTCCTGGGAAACCTGCTCCCAGCTCTCCACCGGCGTTCGGTTCACCGCGACGATCCTGTCGCCCCGGAGAAGGCCGGGCACGCCGTAGGGGTCGTCCACCAGCGGGTCCGAGTCCGGAACCGGTGTTCCTATGGCGCCCAGCACCAGAAGGACAAGGAGGAAAGCCAGGAGGAAGTTCATCCCCGGCCCCGCCAGAACCACCAGCGCCCTCTTCCACCAGGTCACGGTGACCGGCGCTTCGTCCTGGTCTCCGGAGGTGCCCAGATCCACCTTCACGAACCCCCCCAGGGGAACCGCCCCTATGCAGTACTCGGTGCCCCCCCGCTTCACCTTGAACAGAATCGGAGGAAACCCCATGGAGAACTTTTCGACGGGCAGGCCCACCGCCTTGGCCACCAGGAAATGGCCGAGTTCGTGAAAAAACACAATGATCCCGAGACCGAAAATCACCGCCAGAGCGCTGTTCACATGGCCTCCATAATGCGCCGGGCCGCAACTCTTGCGCCGGCGTCGGCTTCGATAATCGTTTCGTAGTCCGATGCAGGCCGGGGGCGATGTTCCCGGACGACCCCGGCGATCACCGCGGCGATGGCTCCGAAGGGAATCCTGCCGGCGAGAAAGGCCCCCACCGCCTCCTCGTCGGCGGCGTTCGCCGCCGCAGGCGCGGTCCCCCCCGCCCGGAAGGCCGCCATGACCGCGGTGAAGGCCGGGTAGCGGCCCTCATCGAGTTCCCTGAAGCTCAGGGTTCCCCAGTCCGTCGGCGACTCCCCGGTTACGGCTCCGGCCAAGGGCAGATCGGGCCAGTGCAGGGCGAAGGATATCGGCACCCCCATGTCGGGCAGGCCCATGAGCGCTTTCCAGGCGCCGTCGGCGGTCTCCACCAGGGAGTGTACGATGCTCTCCGGATGCACCACCACCCCCACCGGGATCCCCGGAAACAGTTTCCGGGCCTCGATCACCTCGAAGGCCTTGTTCACCATGGATGCCGAATCCACGGTAATCCTGGAGCCCATTTCCCAGTTGGGGTGGGCCAGAACCCTTTCCACGGGGGCCCGGTAAACCTCTTCAGGGGGCATGTCCCTCAAAGCACCGCCGCTGGCGGTGAGGAGTATCTTTGCCGGAGGCCGGGCCTCCCCCGCCAGGCAGCGGAAAACCGTGCTGTGTTCGCTGTCCACCGGGATCACCAGGCCCTTTTCCAGATGGTCGTCGAGCAGCTCGCCCCCGATCACCAGGCTCTCCTTGTTGGCCAGCGCCAGGGGGATTCCCATTTCCCGGGCCGCCAGGCTGGCTTCCAGGCCGGCGCTTCCGACGATGGCGTTGAGCACCATGTCCGCCCCTTCGATCACCTTCCGCAGAGATCCCGGGCCCGAGCACACCCCCTCCGGAGCGCCCCCCCTCGGGGGATGGGCCATGCCCGCCATGCCCGGCCCGTACCGCCTGATCTGACCGGCCAGGGCGTCGGCGGAGGAACCGCAGAAAATCGAATGGAGTTCCAGGGACGGGCTGTTCCGAATGATCTCCAGAGCCTGAACCCCTATGGAGCCGGTGGATCCCAGCACCGCCACCCGCCGCCCCACGTCACAGCTTCCCGAACAGGGTCAGAAGGGCCGCGGCCGCAGGCGCCGCCGCCGCCACGCTGTCGAAGCGGTCCATTATCCCTCCGTGGCCGCCAAGGAGCGCACCGGAATCCTTCGCCCCGGCGTCCCGTTTCACGGCGCTCTCGAACAGGTCCCCCACCACCCCGGCCACACCGCAGACAAGCCCGATGGCGGCGAACTGCAGCACCGGATGGCGCCCCCACCCCAGGGCCGCCGCCGCCAGGCAGGAGCCCGCCACTCCCGCGGCGAAACCCTCCCAGGACTTCCCGGGGCTCACCCCGGGAAGCATCTTGTGGCGGCCCCACCTGCACCCCACCAGGTAGGCCAGGGTATCCCCGACCCAGCACGTGACCAGGGGCAGCAGGACGTAAACCCTGTCCGTCCGGCCCACCGCCAGCTTCCCAAGGATCCCGAATCCGAGGGAATAGAAGACCGTCAGCCCCAGGGCTCCCATCGCCTCCCGCCGGAACTCCTCCGGGCCCCGGCGGAAAAGCCGCCCCGGCACGAGCACCGCGCCCGGAAGAAGTATCCCGGGAAGGGCCAGGGGGGAGCCGGAGCCCACGAGCCAGGTGACCAGCCCGGCGCAGACACCCATGACCGGAGCCTGATGCCGCGGCGACGAAACGCCGCACAGCCTGGCCGCTTCGTAACCGGCCAGGGCCGAGAGCAGCGAGAAGAGGATGAGGGAGGCGGTATCTCCGGCGAAAAGCACAACCCACAGGAACAGGACTATTCCGGGTATGGCCACCAGCAGTCTGCCGCCGAGCCCCGGGAACCGGCTCAACTGGTCAGCCCGCCGTAGCGCCTGCCCCTGCGGGAATAGTCGTCGAGGGCCGCCTGAAAGTGCTCCCGGTCAAAGTCCGGCCAGAGGACCGGTGTGAAGTACAACTCGCTGTAGGCCGACTGCCAGAGAAGGAAATTGCTGAGCCGCTGCTCGCCGGAGGTCCTGATGATCAGGTCGGGGTCCGGTATGTCCGGGTTGTAGAGCATGGAGGCGATGGTCTCCTCGGTGATGTCCCCGGGGGAAAGCTCCCCCCGGGCGACCCGGTCCGACAGACGTACCGCCGCGTCCCGGATCTCGGCCCTTCCGCCGTAACTCAGGGCCAGAACCAGGGTGAGCCCGGTGTTGCCGGAGGTCCTTTCCAGGGCGGCGGTGAGGTCGTCCCTCTGCTTCTTGGGAAGGTCGCCGAACCTCCCGGTGACCCGAAGCCTGACCCCTTTTCTGTCCAGCTCGTCTATGTTGCGGGAGATGAAACTGGAGAGGAGCCTCATCAGAAAGGCCACCTCCAGCCTGGGTCTGCTCCAGTTCTCGGTGGAGAAGGCGTACAGGGTGAGAAACTCTATCCCGACCTCGCCGCCGAACTCCACCGCGGCGTGGATAGCCCTCTCCGCCGCGGCATGACCGTCGGTCCGGGGAAGCCCTCGTTTCCCGGCCCACCGGCCGTTTCCGTCCATGATGACGGCGACATGGCGGGGAACGGGCATCAGACCTCCAGGATCTCCTTCTCCTTGGTCTTGAGGAGCCGGTCAATCTCTCCGACGGCTTCGTCCACCGCCTTCTGGACCGATTCCTGGACTCTCTTCTCCTCGTCCTCGGTGATCTCGCCGGCCTTGCACGCCTTCTTCAGCTGGTCGTTGGCGTCCCGGCGGACGTTCCTGAGGGCGGTCTTCCCGTCCTCCGCCAGCTTCTTCACCAGCCTGGTGAGTTCCTTGCGGCGCTCCTCCGAGAGTTTCGGCACGGGTATCCTGATGACGGGGCCGTCCGCGGCGGGCCTGAGGCCCAGCTCGCTGGCCTCCACGGCCCTGACTATGGCGGGGATGGTTGACTGGTCCCAGGGCTGGATCACTATCATCCGGGGCTCCGGGGCGCTGATGCCCGCCACCTGCTTGATGGGAAGGTTGTCGCCCCAGCACTCCACCCGGATGTTGTCCAGCAGCGCCGGACTGGCTTTGCCGGTGCGGATCACCGACATCTCCCGGGACGTGTTCTGCACTGTCTTCGATAACTTGTCGCTAACCTCTGAAAGAACCCGTTCCTGCATATCAATCCTCCACTACCGTGGCCGGAAACCCGCCGGACAGAACACCGCCAAGGCTGCCGGGCACGGTCAGGTCGAAAACTGCAATCCTGATCCCCGCGTCGCGGCAGATAGCCACGGCTGCGGCGTCCATGAAGCCAAGGTCCATGGACAGGACCTGCCGGTAGCCCAGCCTCTCGAACCGGACGGCGTCGGGATGCTTCATGGGATCGCGGTCGTACACTCCGTCAACCTTGGTGCCCTTGTAAAGGGTGGAACAAAGGGTCTGGGCGGCACGAAGCGCCGCCGCGGTGTCGGTGCTGAGGTGGGGATTGCCGGTGCCTCCCGCGAAGAACACCACTTCCCCCGCCTCGAAGAGCCGCTCCGCCTTCAGGGGGCTGAAAACCTCCACGCCCGCCTCCGGGAAGGGAAACGCCCCGAGCACCGTGGACCTGCCCCCCGCCCGGACAACCGCATCGGAGAGGGCCAGGGCATTCATGACCGTGGCCAGCATCCCCATATAGTCGGCGGTGGTGCGGGTGATGCCGGAGGCGTCCCTGCCCCGGAGGAAGTTGCCTCCTCCGGCCACCACCCCGGGCTGATAGCCCCGGGAGGCCAGGTCCGCCAACTCTCCGGCGAAGCGGGCCGCCGCTCCGGGATCTATCCCACGCCCCCCTTCCCCGGCGAGGATCTCGCCGCTCAGTTTGAGCAGAAACCTTTCCCGGCGGGGCGGGCCCCCCTCCACGTCAGGACCCTATGCTGAAGCGGGAGAAACGGTTGATGACGATGTTCTCGCCGATCCGGCCGACAAGGTCGTTCAGCACCGCTGAGACGGTGCCCAGGGATTCGTCGTGGAACCAGACCTGGTCCAGAAGGCAGGTCTCGCCGTAGAACTTGGAGAGCCTTCCCTCCACGATCTTTTCAATGATGTCCTTGGGTTTGCCGGAGCCCTCCAGCTGCTTCATGAGGATGTCCTTCTCCTCCTCCAGCCTTTCTGCGGGCACGTCGGCGCTGGAGACGTACTCGGGCATCATGGCTCCGATGTGGACCGCAAGGTCCCTGCAGAAGCCGATGAAGTTCTCGGTGCGGGCCACGAAATCGGTTTCGCAGTTGACCTCCACCAGAACCCCCATCTTGCCGTTGAAATGGACGTAGGACTCGATGCGGCCCTCGTTGGCTACCCTGGTGGCCTTCTTGGCGGCGACCTGCATGCCCTGCTCCCGCAGGAGCTTCAGGGCCTGTTCCAGATCTCCGCCGGTGGCCTGCAGGGCCTTCTTGCACTCCATCACTCCAACGCCCGAAATCCTGCGGAGTTCCTGTATCGTTTTGACATCCATGGCGTTATTCCTTCTCTTCCACGGCCGGTTCCGTTGCAGGGGCCGGCTCCTGTGGCGTTTCCCCGGCGGGGGCGACCGACGGGGCTTCCTCCGCCGCAGGGGCCTCCGGGGCCGCTTCAGCGACGGTCTCCGGGGCCGCTTCAGCGACGGCTTCCGGTTTTTCCTCGGTTTCCCTGGGCTTCCTGCCCTCGGCCCCCAGCAGGGCCGCGTCGGCCAGGGTACCGACGAGCAGGGATATGGATTTGATGGCGTCGTCGTTCCCCGGGATGGGGTAGTCCACCTCCCCCGGGTCGCAGTTGGTATCCACCACGCCCACACACGGGATGCCCAGCCTTCCGGCCTCCTGCACCGCGATGGCCTCCTTCTTGATGTCCACCACCACCACCACGCCGGGAAGGCCCTTCATGTGCCTGATACCCCGGAGGTACTTCTCGATCCTCTCCCGCTCCCGGGTCTTCTGAAGGATTTCCCGCTTCTTGAGACCCCGGGGAAAGCCCTCCTTCTCCTCCTTCTCCAACTCATCCAGCCGGAGAATGCTGCGGTAAACGGTCTTGAAGTTGGTGAGGGTGCCGCCGAGCCACCGTTCCGTCATGTAGTACTGGCCGCACCTCTTGGCGTGGGCCTCGACGCACTCCCGCCCCTGCTTCTTTGTGGCCACGAAAAGCACGTCCTTGCCCTGGGCGACGGTTCTGGAGATCAGGTTGACCGCATCCTCCAGGGCCTTCTGGGTCTTCTTGAGATCAATGATATGTATTCCGTTACGAGACATGAAGATATAATTCTTCATGGCGGGGTTCCATCGCTTGTCCTGGTGGCCGAAGTGAACTCCGGCCTCCAGCATCTGCTGAATGGAGGGGATTTGCATGTTCGGACAGTCCTTTCGGTTGAGACCGCCGGCGGAGGCAGGCGTCAATCCATTTCTGGACACCGGACGCCTGCTTGTGCCCGCCGTGAGTTATCCCCGCATCCGCGGGAAGGGAAACATTACCTCTTCGAGAACTGGAATCTCTTGCGCGCTTTGGGCATACCGTATTTCTTGCGCTCGACGATCCGCGGATCGCGCCGGAGCATTCCCTGGGACTTGAGGGTATGCCTGTACTCGGGGTTGGCTTCCACCAGCGCCCTGGCGATGCCCATCCTGATGGCCCCGGCCTGCCCGGTGATACCGCCTCCCCGGACATTGACCACCACGTCGAAAAGACCCATGACCCTCACCGCATGAAGGGGCTCCAGGGCATGGTCCTTCTGGGACAGTTCGCCGAAGTACTCGCCCGGAGTTCTGTCGTTGATGACGATCCTTCCGGAACCGGCCCTGAGGTAGCACCGGGCGGTGCTGGTCTTCCTTCTGCCTACTCCGATATGCTGATCCATTCTAACCTTTCCCGATCTCAGAACTCGAGCACCTGGGGCTGCTGGGCCCCGTGGGGATGCTCGCTTCCCGAATAGATCTTGAGTTTCCTGAGCTGAGCCCTGCCCAGCCTGTTCTTCGGCAGCATCCCCTGAACCGCGTGCCTGAGGACCCGGTCGGGGTACCTGTTCATGAGGTCGCGCATGAGCACGGACTTCTGTCCTCCGGGAAAGCCCGTGTGCCTGTGGTAACGCTTCTGGTCGAGCTTTCTTCCGGTGATGTTCAGCTTGTCGGCGTTCACCACCACAACGAAGTCGCCGGTGTCCATATGGGGGGTGTACACCGGCTTGTTCTTGCCCTGAAGCAGCATGGCCAGCTTGGTGGACAGTCTGCCCAGGGTCAGGCCGTCGGCGTCAACCAGCCACCAGTTACGCTGAATCTCGCCGGCCTTTGCCGAATAGGTTTTCAAGGTACTACCTCCGAAAAAGGCTATTTTCTCCTCTATATTCACCAACAACGAAAACAACGGGATACGGAAACGCCCCGCCCTTCCTCAGAGAGGGGTTTTTGCATGCTCGGGTACGGGGAGGGCCAATCTATTACGCCTCCCCGGGAAAGTCAAGTTCGCAAAGGGCTTGTGGAAGCGTTGCCGGGGTGCACACCACCCCTCCCCCGGCGCGGATGACCGCCCAGGCCTCGGGCTCCATCACGGCACACACCACCAGAAGCCTCATTCCAAGAACCGCGGCGGCGGCCGCCTTGCCCGCCACCGCCCGGCTTCGCAGGAAAAGGGGCACCCTCCGGGAAAACCCCTGGGGTATCGCCCCCGCGTTATCACGGATGAAAGGGATGAAAAGCGGCACTCCGGGCCAGGGTTCGAACCGCCCGGGCCTTCGGAACCCGGCGGGGCGGAGGATATCCCAGGCGGCGCCGTATATCCTCCGCCGCCTGTTGCCGGCAAGACCCTCCCCGGGGTATTCCCGGCCCGGGA
>JAKPTG010000057.1 GCA_029571005.1 Candidatus Fermentibacterota bacterium | reverse complement strand
AGAGATCATGGCCTCGAACCGGACCAGGGATCCGGTGTCCATGTCCGCCTGGGCGGGGCGCAGGCCCGCCGGCAACATGGCAAGTATATCACTCAGCGACCCCATTTTGCGAATCTTTCTGATCTGGTCGGCGAAATCCTCCAGGGTGAAGTCGTTGTTCCGGAGTTTCTTCTCCAGCTTCACCGCCTCTTCCCGGTCGTAGCCCTCCTGGGCCTTCTCCGCCAGCCCCACCACATCGCCCATGCCAAGGATCCTGCCGGCCATCCGCCGGGCGTCGAAGGCCTCCAGGCCTTCCACCCCCTCGCCGGTGCCCACGAACTTGATGGACTTGCCGGTGACCGAGGCGAAGGAGAGCGCGGCGCCCCCCCGGGAGTCGCCGTCCATCTTGGTGAGCACCGCCCCCGTGAAGCCCGCCTGCTCCTGGAACTGCACCGCGACCTTCACCGCATCCTGCCCGGTGAGACCGTCCAGCACCAGGAGGATCTCCTCGGGTCTGACGGCGTCCCTCACCCTGACAAGTTCCTCCATCAGGTCCCGGTCCACGTGAAGCCGCCCGGCGGTGTCCACTATCACCGTGTCGTAGTACTGAAGGCGGGCCCGGTTCACCGCCTCCCGGGCAACCGCCGCAGGGTCGCTCTGGGATCTGTCACAGTAAAAGCCCGCCCCCGCCCTGCGGGCCATCACCTCCAGCTGGTCAACCGCCGCGGGACGCCGGAGGTCGCAGGCCGCCAGGAGGCTCCGTCGGTTCTTCTTCATGGCCAGCCACCACGCCAGCCTGGCGGCGGTGGTGGTCTTCCCCGACCCCTGCAGCCCGCAAAGGAGGATCACATGGGGAGGGCTGCCGCTGAACGAGAGTTCCCGGCCGGTATCCCCAAGAAGCTCCACCAGCTGGTCGTGAACTATCTTCACCACCTGCTGGCCCGGGGTGAGGCTCTTCAGGACCTTCTCGCCCAGGGCCTTCTCCCGAACCCCGGCCACGAAGTCGCCGGCGACCTTGAAGTTGACGTCGGCCTCCAGCAGGGCCCGCCGGATCTCCCTCACGGCCTCCGAAATGTTGCTCTCCGTGAGCACACCCCGACCGCTCAGGGCCTTGAAGGTCTCGGAAAGCCTCTCTGCAAGCCTGTCAAACACTTAAGCGCCCCTCCACACCCCGCGGGTACACCACGCCCCTTCCGGAAGCAAGGAACTATACTCCATCGAACCGTCCCGTCCAAGGGAGGTGCGGCGAAACGCCCTATTCCTCCATCAGCTCGACTGATTCGTGGCCCACGGGACAGGTCAGGTGTCTCGCGTCCGGACCCGTTTCGAGAATATAGGGCTCCAGGGTGACGGGGCAGACCACAAGCGATTCGGGAAGAGCGGCCCGAAGCTCATCCCCGGTGACGATCCTCTCCCCATGGTCGTACTCCCAGCTCATGACCCGGTACCGGGCGTTTTCCAGCACCAGGCGGCACTGGTTGACCTCCAGCCGCAGGCGGATTTCCTCCAGTTTGAGTTCGGAGGAGGTCCCGGTGCCGCAGGAGACCGTCAGCGCCAGGATGAAAAAAAGCAACGGAATCACTCTCATGGACGTCCCCTCAACGATGCTATCGCCCGGGCAGGGTCCGCGGAGCCGGTGACATAGGTTCCGCTGGCCAGCATGTCGGCTCCCGCCTCCGCCAGCAGCCCCGCGTTGCTCCCGGTGACGCCGCCGTCAACCGAAACGAAAGCGGACCGATTTCCGCAGGATTCCAGAATCCCCCGAACCTCCCGGACCTTCCCGGGGGTCGAGGCTATGAACTCCTGTCCTCCGTAACCGGGGTTCACCGCCATCACCAGCACCAGGTCCAACCGGGAAGCGACCCATCTGACCGACTCGGGCGAGGTGGCGGGGTTGAGCGCCAGCCCGGCCAGGCACCCCAGCTCCCGTATCCTGGCGAGAAGCCTGTCCAGGTGTTTCTCCGACGACTCGGGATGCACCGTGATGCAACGGCAGCCCGCCGCGGCGAACTGCTCCACGAGCACCGAAGGGCGCTCCACCATCAGGTGGGCGTCCACGGGAATGGACACCGCCCGGCATACGGAGCCGGCGGTTCCCGCGCCGAAGGTGAGAACCGGAACAAAAACGCCGTCCATCACGTCCAGGTGTATCCAGTCGGCCCCGGCGCGCTCCATTGACGCCGCCGCCTCCGCCAACCGGCCGTGGTCGCATCCCAGCAGGGAGGGGGCTATCACCACTGGCCCCACCCCCCTCCGGCCCTGCCCACCATCACCCGCACGGTGTCTCCCGCCTGGAACCGGGCGCCGCCGCCGGGAGTCTGCTCCATGATCCTGTTGGTGTCTTCGGGGCGAAAAGTCTCGGTCTCCCCGGTCACCAGCATCACCAGCCCCTTGGCCGCCAGGAGGCTTTCCGCCTCCGCAATCGGAAGCCCCGTCAGCAACGGAAGCCCGGTCCAGCCGGTGCTCACCAGAAGCCTCACGGTCCGCCTGACGGAAAGGCTCTCGGGAAACCACGGCGAGGCTGAGATCACCCGGCCCTCCGGCACCGTTGGGTGGGGAACCCGGCTCCGGCCGCCGTTGTAGAGCTGCCAGTCCGCCACCAGTTCCTCTGCGTCGCCGGCGGTGAGCCCCACCAGTTGCCTGGGATCGTAGGGCCTGTAGAGGGGCCCCACGTTCCAGAACACATTGACCGGCGCCCCCCGGGGAACCTCGGTGCCCGGGGGAGGGTCCTGCCTGGTGACCAGGCCCATCGTTTCGAAATCCCCGTACTCGCTCCACTCCCCGGCCAGCAGGAGGCTGCCCGACTCGATGACCCGCCTTGCGTCCTGCCGGCTCAGCCCCACCACATCCGGCACCGCCACAGGCGCAGAGGAGTAGCCCATGGAGGAAATGAACACCGGGGTATGGAACGCAAACGGAGCCGAAAGACTTCCCGCCAGGAAGCCCAGGGCGAGCCCCACCAGAGCCAGAAGCAAGAAAGCCAGTGTCCTGTTCATTCTCTACCCCCGAAGACACCTGAATATGTGGGCTGTTCCCGGGAAAAACCTACCCCTTGAGAAGCTTGTCCAGCTCCGTCCTGAACTCCGATACATCCTTGAACTGCCGGTACACCGAGGCGAACCTGACGTAGGCCACCTGATCCAGGTCATGGAGCAGGTCCATGACGCACTCGCCTATGGCTATCGCCGGCACCTCCTCCGGCGAGTCCTCGGTCACCCGGGCTATCACCCTGTCCACCAGGTCCTGAATGTCGGAGGCGCTGATGGGCCTCTTCTCGCACGCCCTGGAAATCCCCTTCTCCAGCTTCGCTGGTTCGAAGGGTTCCCGGGTTCCGTTCCTCTTCACCACCACCGGGTAGGAAGTCTCGATGTACTCGTAAGTCGTGAATCGGTGGCCGCACTCGTTGCACTCACGACGGCGGCGGGTGGCGCGCCCATCCTTCACGGACCTCGAGTCCACCACCCGGTCGTTATTGCTTGCGCACCTGGGGCATTTCATGGGCATTACACTGTTTCCGGAAGGGGGTTCCGTCAAGAGACGGCTTTCTTGACGTAACTCCCGCAACAGGGTAGATTCCCAGGCGTTGCGGTGGGAGTAGTTCAGTTGGTAGAGCCCTTGACTGTGGATCAAGTGGTCGCCGGTTCAAGTCCGGTCTCCCACCCCACGATGCGTCCCTGGCTCAATGGTAGAGCAGCGGACTCTTAATCCGCGGGTTCCGGGTTCGAGTCCCGGGGGGCGTACCAGACGGGGCACCGCATGCGGTGCCCCTACCCTTTCTGACGGTGCGCCCGTAGCTCAGTTGGATAGAGCAACGGACTTCTAATCCGTAGGTCACAGGTTCGAATCCTGTCGGGCGTACCACAACTTGAAAATGTCTTCAGAACCATCGCAGGCAAGCTCCGGCTCTTCCGGGATTTGCACAGTACACCATCTGGGCCACCAGTTCCAAGATGCTGTGATCAATCCTTGCAGGGTCCCGCCCGTCCTCGAAGCGGGCGGCAAAGCCGGCGATGATTCCTGTCCGGGCTTCCACTTCCCGAAGCTGTAGGACTCCCCCGTCGGAGGTGATAAAACCGCCGTCGAATCCGCTGACGACCCTGCGGGAACCGAGCCCTTGAAATCCGAGCTCCAACTGATCATTACCGGGGTAACGGAGTGTTTTCATTGCCGGCCGTTTTTTATGGCGTAACTTGTGTTTTGGCACTTAATTATACCACTTTAGAACGGCCTTGTGCAACCCGCTGGTGAGAAATCCGGGATAGCACGGAAGCTCCTCGAAGCTGGAGCGGGGGATGCAGTAAGGCCCAGGACGGGCCGCTGTCAGCGGTCGCGCCCGTCGTACTTCGGCGCGATGCCCTTCGCCTTCTCCACCGGGTACTTGATCCGGTTCAGCACGAGCTTGTCCCGTGCGG
>JAKPTG010000056.1 GCA_029571005.1 Candidatus Fermentibacterota bacterium | reverse complement strand
CCGGAAACAGATCAGGTCGTCCCCGACTATCACCGGCACGATGGGCGCCTCGCTGTTGCCCATGTTGAACCCCATCTCCCTGAGACCCGCCCTGCTCCTCTCGGCGGCGTCGTGGGATCTGCGCACCAGATGGGGCTCCTCCCGGAGTATCCGGAGGACCTCAAGCACCGTCGCCACGGCGGAAGGCGGGAGGCTGGCGCTGAAGATGTTGGTTCTGGCCACGTGACGGATGTAGTCTATGACCACCGCCGGCCCGGCCGCGAACCCCCCTATGCATGCGAAGGACTTGCTGAAGGTTCCCACCAGGATGTCCACCTCCTCCTCGCAGCCCAGGTGTTCAGCAGTGCCGCGGCCGTGGGCGCCCATGGCGCCCACACCGTGGGCGTCGTCCACCATGAGCCTGGCCCCGAACTCCCGGGCCAGGGAGGCCAGGGCGGGAATGTCCGCAAGGTCACCCTCCATGCTGAACACGCCGTCGGTGATGATCAGGCCGCACCGGTCCCTGTTGGCCTCCAGCAGGTGTCTCAGATTGTCCATGTCGTTGTGCCGGTACTTCACCACCCGGGCGTAACCCATTCGGGTGCCGTCAATTATCGAGGCGTGGTTTTTCCTGTCTATGAACAGCACCGACCCCCGGTCCGCCAGGGTGCCTATGACCCCAAGGTTGGCCTGGAAACCGGTGCTGAAGGTGATACAGGCCTCCTTGCCAAGGAAGGAGGCCAGGTTCTCCTCCAGCTCCAGATGGATGTCAAGCGTTCCGTTCAGGAACCGGCTGCCTGTGCATCCGGTACCGTACTTCCGGATGGCGTCGCACGCCTTCTCCATGACCAGGGGATGATCGGTAAGACCCAGGTAGTTGTTGGACCCCAGCATGATCACCTTACGCCCCTGCATGAGCATCTCGGCGCCCACATGGCCCGAGAGGGGGACGAAATAGGGGTACAGGCCGAGGGCCTTTACCTTGTCAGCTCTGTCGAATTCGCGGCATTTGCGAAAAATGTCCATGGCCGATGACCCTGTTCTGCTTGAGTGACGCCTATGGAACAACTCGCGGAAATCTAACACCCTTCGGGGTGAATGGAAACTACCCCTTTTATTATCTTCCCCGCCGGACCCCGGAGGTGATGATGAAAAAGGTGTTTCTCACGGGAGCCACGGGCTTCGTCGGAGGGGCGCTGGCAAGGCTTCTTGTGGAGAGGGGCTGCCGGGTGACCGCGGCGATCCGGGAATCCTCCCGGGCGGACAGGATTCCCGAAGGCTGCGAACCGGTCAGGGTGGATTTCCTGGACCCCGACAGCCTGGCCCCCCATATGGAAGGCGCCGACGTGATCCAGCACGTGGCGGGCGCGGTGAAGGCCCGGTGCCGGGAGGATTTCGACCTGGCCAACGCCGCCGTCACCGCCGCCCTGGTCAGGGCCGCGGAGAAGGCCTGCCCCGGTGCACTCTTCGTGCTCACCTCCAGTCAGGCCGCCGCCGGTCCCGACGGCGACGGACCGGTTACCGCCTACGGCAGGAGCAAACTCCTGGCGGAGAGGGCGGCGACGGGTTTTGCCAACCGCGTGACAGTGCGCCCGCCGGCGGTGTTCGGCCCGGGCGACGCAGCCACCCGGGGCTTGTTCCGCTGGGCGGCCCGGGGACTGACCGCAGCCCCCATGGGCAAGGGCGCCTTCTGCGCAATCTTCGTGGAGGACCTGGCCCGGTTCCTGGCGGAGGTCATGGACCGGCCGGAGGTCAGGGGAGCCGTGCTTCAGCCGTCGTACCCGGAAACCATAACCTGGAAGGATTTCCACCGGGCCCTGGAGGAGGCGGCCGGCAGGAGGATTCTCCGCCTCGGAATCCCGCCGTTTCTCATCCGCGCCGCCGGAACCGCGGCGGAGGCGGTGGCTTTGGTCACCGGCTCCTGCCCCTTCTTCACCCGGGACAAGGCCAGGGAGCTGACCGCGGAAAGCTGGGTGGTAAGACAGGACGAGGTGGAGAGGCTTACGGGGTGGAAACCCGCGACACCCCTTGCGGAGGCCCTGAGGGTTTCCCTGGGATCATCCCCCCCGGAGGGCAATCCAGCCCGCCAGGACCAGAAGGTTCATGGCGGTCACGGGAACCCCTGACCGGGCGTACTCCCGGAAGGAGATCCTCACTCCCTCCAAGCGCGCCTGTTCGATGACGATCAGGTTCGCCATGCTCCCGATGATGAACATGTTGCCGGCATAGGTGGTGGCCAGGCTCAGCACGTACCATGCAACCGGGCTTCCCTGGGGCATGTGCGGCGCCAGCAGCACCGTGGCGGGCACGTTGCTGACCATGTTGCTCAGGGCCACCGCCGCCAGGGACAGGGCGTAGGGATTCGACAGGGGTATCCCCTTTCTCTCGAGGTACGCCAGGAATTCCTGGGGCAGCCCGGTGGAGTTGAAACCGGCGACGACCACGAAAAGCCCGCAGAAGAGAGTTATCAGGTGCCAGTCCACCAGCCCGAGGATTGACCTGGTGCGCATCCGCCGGCTGAGCAGCAGAACCCCCGCCACGGACACCACCGACCACTCCCTGGGCAGGGGCGAAAAAAGCAGCGCCACCACCGCCGCCGCGGCCAGAAGCCCCTTGGCGGTCTGCCAGCGGTCGAAGTCGGGCCATTTCCCCTCGTGAACCGCAGCCTCCGGGGCCGCCGCGGTAAAACGACCCCTGTAGATCAACCTGAGCACAACGTAAGTAAGAACCAGGCACACCGCCGACGGGGGCCCGCACCAGAGCAGGAACTCCCGGAAAGAGAGCCCGGCGGTCTGGCCGATGAGCATGCTCTGAGGGTTGCCTATGATGGTGGCGGCGGAGCCCAGGTTCGTGCCCATGGCGAGCCCCAGGAGGTAGGGCACCGGATTCAGCCCCCTTCTCCTCAGGGCCACGGCCAGAACAGGGGTGAACGCCAGGCAGATGATGTCGTTGGCCAGCACCGCGGCCAGGACTCCTCCGGTGGACATGAGAACCAGAAGGAACAGTCCGGGGCTTCCCCTGAACCGGGAAAGCCTCACGGCCAGCCAGGTGTAGAACCCCCCGAGCCGAAGCTGGACCGATACTATCATCAACCCGTACAGGAGAAGAAGGGTTCCCAGGCTTACGGAACCCAGGGCCTGCCCGGGGCTCAGAACCCCGAAGACCACCATGGCCAGGGCTCCCAGCATGGCAATGCCGGTTCTGTCAATGGCAAGCCTGGGAAGCCCCCCCAAGGCCACCCCAAGGTAGGTAACCCCAAAGATGACCGCGGCAGCCGTAGAAGTTTCCATTCCACCTCCGGAACGGAGAGCATTATACACCCGGAACCCCCGGCAGGGATTCCGTCCGGCTTGACCACCGCCATCACGCTTCCTATTCTCCCCGCAGGACAGCCGGGGAGTATCCTGGGCCGGTTCATGGTTTTAGGTAATCAACGTGCGGCATAACTGAAGGGAGCGTGATCATGAGGAAGTACGGAGCCGAGTTTTTCGGAACCTTCTGGCTCGTCCTGGGAGGCTGCGGCAGCGCGGTGCTGGCTGCGGCCTTCCCGGGGCTGGGTATCGGGCTTCTTGGCGTGTCCCTGGCCTTCGGCCTCACCGTTCTCACCATGGCCTACGCCGTCGGCCACATCTCGGGCTGCCATCTGAACCCGGCGGTAACCCTGGGCCTCTGGGCCGGTGGAAGGTTCTCGTACAAGAACATAGTGCCCTACGTACTGGCCCAGGTTCTGGGCGGGATCGCCGCCGGCGCGGTTCTCTACCTCATCGCCTCGGGGAAGCCCGGCTTCGATGTCGCCGCCGGGTTCGCCTCCAACGGCTGGGGCGCCGGTTCCCCCGGCGGGTACTCCTTCCTTGCGGCGCTCGTGACCGAAGTGGTGATGACCATGATGTTCCTGGTAGTCATCCTGGGCGCCACGGACAAGAGGGGGCACGGAGCCCTGGCTCCGGTCGCCATCGGCCTCTGCCTCACCCTGATACACCTGATCAGCATCCCGGTGACCAACACCTCGGTCAACCCCGCCAGGAGCACCGCTGTGGCGGTCTTCCAGGGCGGCCTGGCCCTGGAACAGCTCTGGCTCTTCTGGGTTGCCCCCATCATCGGAGCCATGCTGGGCGCCGTTGTTTACAGATTCATCGGAGGCGGCAGGAAATAGCCGGCCCCCGGGCTCGACGGAGGAGGCTCCGGGCGGCATCCGCCCGGAGCCTCTTTCACGTCCCCGGCCCCTCCAGGTGATCCATCACGGTCTGAATCACGGCTTCCCGCTCACAGTCCCGGAACATCTCGTGATCCGTCCGCTGGAAGAAAACGACCCTCTTCATGTCGGCGCGTGTGGAAATCCCGTCCAGAATCACTTCCGCGCTTTTCCAGTGAACCCTCCTGTCACCGGTTCCCTGGAGGATCAGGGCCGGGGATGTCACGAGGTGGAGCCGCCTGCGGGTCTCGATCACCAGGTCCATGAAGGAGGATATGGACTCCATGGGCGCCCTTCTGTAGTTTAGGTCGGATATGAGCATGCTCTTATCGCTGTAGAATGGGGTCATGTCCCAGCTTCGGAAGAGCCCGGCCATGAGGGGCCTCAGGAACCCCAGCGGCCTTCCGGGGGCGAAGGGGGTTGCGGGAAGAATCGCGGCCCCCGCCAGTATGAGCATTCCGACCCGGTCCGGATGATCCGCCGCCAGGTTTAGGGCCAGGAGCCCGCCCATGCTGTGGCCCACGATGGTGACCGGCCCCCGGGGGCCGACCCTCTCCAGGGCCGCCCCGGCGTCGAACAGCCAATCCGACCAGGTGAAGCCCGCGAGTTTCCGCCAGGAGCCCTGCCCGTGACCCCGGAGGAGGGGGACCTCCGGTTCTATGCCCTCCTTCCGGAGCCGGGGAATCAGGAACTCGAAGGCGAAGGGACCCGAGGTGAAGCCGTGGAGCAGCAGCACCGGCCCGGTCACCGGCGCCCTCCCACCAGGGCCAGCAGCTCCTCCCGATCGGCCCGGCCCGCCTCCACCGCCTCCGTGGGCCTCCTGCCCCCGGCGGCGGCAACGCGCAGGGCCTCCACGGGGGGCATCCCACGGACCCGGGAGAGCCAGGCGGCCATCACTATCCCGGTTCTCCCCAGCCCCCCCCGGCAGTGGACCACCACGGGCATCCTGCGTTCCTCCGACTCCACGAGGAAAGGAATTATCCTCCGGTCCATGTCCCGGCCCGGGATCAGGCTGAAATCCTCGACGGGGTTCCACAGGACATGCTCCGGGCCGAAGAAGCCCCCGTACCTCTCCATCAGGGAGGAGTCGTAGGCTTCCATCTGCGACCGGGACAGGAGGCACACCACCCGCGACATCCCTCCGGACTCCATGAACGAAAGCCACCGGCCCACCTGGGCGTCCGCGGCCCCGGGCCCGGCGGCCCCGAAGACGTAAGCCTCCCCCGGAGCGGCGGCGGAAAAGCCGTACATCAGACCCTCCCCTTCCGAAGCCTCCGGCCCGCCAGGGCCAGGAAGTAGAAAGTCCCGGCGGTGAGTATCACCGCGGCCCCCGACGATACGTTCCAGAACCATGCGGCGGCCAGTCCGGCGACGGAGAAGACCGTTCCAAGGACCACCGCCCAGACCATCATCCCGGACAGCCTTCGGTTGAACATTCCCGAGATAGCCGCCGGTATGGTCAAAAGGGCTATGACCATGATCAGCCCGACCATCCTCATCATCATCACAACCGAAACCGCCACCATGCAGAGGGTTATCATGTGCAGCGCCCCCACCGGAAGCCCCCTGGTCTCCGCGAAGGTTTCATCGAAGCTCACCGCCTGGAGGGGCCGGAAGAACACCGCCACCCCGGCGAGGATCACCAGGTCCATGACCGCCATGACGGTGATCTCCCAGGGGGACACCGCCAGAATGCTTCCGAAGAGGTAGCTCATCAGGTTGGCCTTGTAGCCGGGGGTCAAGTCGGCGAACAGGACCCCAAGGGCCATACCCACCGCCCACAGCACACCGATGACCGTATCGGACCTCTGATGAAGCCCCCGGCGGGTTATCAGCCCCATGACGACCGCCGCCGCCAGGCTGAACACCAGGGCCCCGGCCAGGGGCCAGACCCCGGGGAAGGCCGCCGCTGCACCCACCGGAACGGCGTACTGCAACCAGTAGCCCAGCCCCACCCCCCCGTAGGCGGCATGGGCGATGCCCCCGCTGATGAACACCAACCTCCTCACCACCACAAGGCTTCCTATGACCCCGCATGCCACGCTCACAAGCAGCGCCGCCGCCAGGGCGTTCCGCATGAAACCCATGGAGAGCATCTCCCCGGTCACCGTCCGTCCTCCCGGCGCGGAACCCCTTTGCGGGCGATCATATCCACCGGACACCGGTACATGGTTCCAATGGATTCAGCAGTGAGCGTTTCCCGGTCGTGGCAGTGCAGGGTGCGGTTTAGACAGGCGACGGTCTTCACTTCCGAGAGAACCGCCGTAAGATCGTGGCTGGTCATGACTATCGTCATGGTCTCGTTCAGTCTCCCGAGCAGCTCGTATATGGAGGCCGCGGCCCCGGGGTCCATGCTGGCGGTGGGTTCGTCCAGGAGAAGAACGGCCGGACGCGTCGCCAGAGCCCGGGCGAAGAGGGTGCGCTGAACCTGGCCCATGGACAATTCCCCCACGGACCGGTCGGCCAGACTCTGGATTCCGGTTCTGACAAGGGCCTCCTCCACCGCCTCAAAATCCTCCGGAGACGGCCTCCCCAGGAGGTTCCCCCGGTGGAGCCTCCCCATGTGGACCGCTTCCCGTACCGTGATGGGGAACTCCGGGTCATGGCCTGCGCCCTGGGGCACGTAACCCACGTATCCGCGCCCCTGACGGGGCGGAAGACCCATCACTTCGACACGGCCGGCGACGGGGGAGACAAGCCCCAGGATGACCTTCAGAAGGGTTGTCTTTCCTCCGCCGTTGGGGCCGATGATTCCCAGAAAATCCCCCTCCCGGACGGTGAGGGAAACCCGGTCGAGCACCATGACTCCGGCATAGCCGGCCTCGACGTTTTCCAGCTCCAGGACGGGGCTACCCACCCGGGGTCTCCAGAAGGGTTTCGGCTATGGTCCGCATGGCCCCGGGCCAGTCCTCCGCCAGGGGGCTCACCATGACCACGGTCCCGCCGATTTCCCGGGCCACCGTTTCCGGGGCGTGCGGGGAAAACTCCGGCTGTGCGAACACCACCGTGACGCCCAGGCTCCGGGCCAGTGCCACGGTCTCCGCCAGCTCCGAGGGGCTCGGCTCCCGGCCGCCGCGCTCCACGGTGATCATCTCCAGCCCGAACTCGTCGGCGAAGTAGCCCCAGGCCGGATGGAACACCAGAAACCGGGTCTGCCCCGAGCGTTCCAGGGAGGCCCTTATTCCGGCGGCGAGGGAATCCAGCTCCTCCTCGAAACCCTCCAGGTTCGACCGGTAGAGCGCGGAATGCTCCGGGTCCATCTCCGCCAGGGCGGCGCAGATGTTGCCCGCCTGTACCTTCACCAGCGACGGGGACAGCCATATGTGGGGGTCGGGGCCGCCGGCGTCGGAATGGTGTCCGCAGCCGTCCCCCCGCACCACCCTCTCGATCCCCTCCGCCGTGTCCACGATCCTGAGGGAAGGGTTTGCCGCGGCGATTCTCCCCATCCAGACATCCTCGAAGGGGACCCCCACGGTGAAGTAGGCCGATGCATCGCCCAGGGCGGCCATCTGCGCCGGTCGGGGTTCGTAGGTGTGGGGGTCGCTCCCTGCCTCCGCCATCAGCTCCACGTTCACCAGGCCGCCGGCGATACGATTCACGAAGTACTTCTGGGGGGCGATGCTGACGAATACCGTGACTCTCCCCCCGGGCTGCGGGGGCGGCGCCCCGCAGGAGAAAAACAGCAACGGCGGAAGCAGGGCGTACAGGATCCGACGGCTCATCCGCACCCCTCCCGTCCCCGAGCGCAGACGGGGCAGACGCCGGACACTTCCAGGATGTGACCGGTGGGGGCGTACCCGGTCTCCGTCCGGACATGGCCGTAGAGACCGGGCGTCCCGGGGCAGGGAAATTCGGTCACCCTGCCGCACCGGGAACAGACCGCGAAATGGGTGTCGTCCCGCCCGGCACAGAAGCAGTGCCGTCTCCCCGGGAGGTGGATCCGCCGGACGATGCCCAGGTTCTCGAAGAGTTCGAGGGTTCGGTAAACCGTCACCAGGCCCAGGCTGGGATGGGTCTCCCGGCCCAGCCGCCGGATATCCTCGGGGGCAAGCCCCTCCCGATGCTCCGAAAGAACCCTGATCACCGCCCTGCGCGGCATCGTGAGCCTGAAGCCCGCATCCCTGAGGACCCCGGCCCACGAATCCTCATTGGAAATCTTTTTCATCGTGGAAGGATACCGGCGGCGGCGGAAGGAGTCAACGGGCGCGCCCGGCGGGCTTACCTCTTATACCCGAAACGCTTCAGCAACTCCAGCCTGGCGTCCACATCCTCCCGGCATTCCACCGCCGTGGGAGGCTCGCCGTCCACCACCCCGAGAATCCCGCCCCCCTGGTCGGTTCTGACCACGATGACCTCAACCGGGTTGGCGGTGGCGCAGAAGATGCCGCACACCTCCGGCACCGCCCGGACCGCCGGCAGCACCTGGATCGGAAACGCCTTGGCCAGGACGATGATGAAGCAGTGACCGGCGGCTATCCGGAGAATGTTGTCCTCCGCCACCTTCTTCAATTCCAGGTCATTGCCGTCGCTGCGAACCAGACACTGCCCGGAGGCCTCGCTGAAGGCCAGGCCGAAGGGGGTTCCCGGAAGGGTCCCCGCCACCGCCTCGTAGAGGTCCTCCACCGTCTTTATGAAGTGGGACTGCCCGAGAATGATGTTGCACTCCTCCGGAAACTGAAGACGAACGCTTTCCAGTCTCATCCCCGACTCCCTTCACCTGAAAACGCCTCGGAACACGTCCTTTACCTCGGGCACGCCCCCCTGAAGGATCATGTAGCCGTCCGGGGGTTCGCTCTCCGTCATGTCCCCGCCGATGGGGGTCTGCATTATCCGCCTGACCTCATCGCGATCCTCCCCCGCCGCCAGCGCCCAGCAGAGCTTAACGTAGGCGACCTCCGGGAGCATGTTGGCCAGGGGCACCACCCCCCTCTCCATGAGAAGCCTTCCGGTTTCGTAAACGTACATCTGGCTGTAACCCCAGAGGGTCTGAACCGTCATGTAAACGTGAACCCCGGCCTCGGTCGCCCGGCGCAGGGGCTCGTACAACGGCTTGTTCACATGCCCAAGCCCGGTGCCGGCGATGATGATCCCCCTGTACCCGTTGTCCACCAGGCTCTCTACGATGTCCGGCTTCATGTTGGGATAGTAGTAAACTATGGACACCCTCTCGTCGAAAACCGGCCTGATGTCCGGTTTTCGGGACGGGTCTCGCCTCATGTAGTCGTCCTTCAGGTACGTGAAGGAATCCCTGTCCACCATGGCCAGGGGACGGTCGCCGATGGTTCTGAAGGTGCTCCTGTAGCTGGAGTGCATCTTACGCACCCTGGTCCCCCGGTGCAGCAGGCCGTACCGGTCGCTGGTGGGGCCGAACATGCACACCATCACCTCGGCGGCGTCGCAGCAGGCGGCCGTGCGGGTGGCGTGGATCAGGTTCAGGGCGGCGTCGCTGGAGGGCCTGTCGCTGGACCGCTGGCTGCCCACGAGAACCACCGGAACCGGCAGGTTCCGGCACATGTAGGTGAGGATCGCCGCGGTGTGGTGCAGGGTGTCGGTACCGTGGCCTATGACTATCCCCGCCACCCCCTTTTCTATCTCCCTGGCTATCCCCTCCGCAAGGGCCTTGTACTGGACCGGGCCCATGTCCTCGCTGAATATCCCGAAGAGTTTCTCCGTCTCGAGGTTGCATATGTCCGCCAGTTCCGGTACCGCGCCGTACAACTCTCCCGGGCTGAAGGCGGGTATCACCGCTCCGGTCTTGTAATCGAGCCTGCTGGCGATGGTTCCTCCGGTTCCGAAGAGCATCACCCTCGGGTTGGCGGGATTGCTGGGAAACCGCTGCTCGGGGATGTGGTAATCGGCCTTCCGTGAGCCCAGCACCTTCACTCCGTCTATGGATTCGGCCTTGACTCCGATGTTGTACCCGGTGGCCAGCTTCAGCACCAGGTGATACTCATCGGCGGTCTCGCTCCGGGGAAGAACCACTCCCTCGAAGGTGTTGGGGCCTGCGGTTATCGCCACGTCGTCCCATACCTTTATGCCCAGCCTCTCCATGACGGCCCGGGCGGGATTCCTGTAGCCCTTGAAGGTGTCGTCGTTCATCGCTCCCTCAGAATCTCCGCCTTTTCCTGGCGGATTCGATGCCCATCTCCATCCGGTAATTGGCAACGGTTCGGCGCTTTACCGGCATACCCATGTCGCTCAGCAACGTGGAAATCCTGTCGTCGGAAAGCGGAGCCCCGGGATCCTCCCGGCTTATCAGCCTCCGTATCTCCTCCTTCACTCTGGCTGCGGAGGTGTCGGTATCGCCGCTGCCGGCGGCCCGGCTGAAGTAGAACTTCATCTCGTGGATGCCCTGGGGCGACTGGACGTACTTGCCGTTCACCGCCCTGCTTATGGTGGACGGGTTGTACCCGAGGGCGTCCGCGGCCTGTTGCAGGGTGAGGGGCCTGAGAAAGTCGATTCCGTGCTCCAGGAAGGCGCCCTGGGCCTCCACCAGGAACCTTCCTATCCGGAGCACGGTGTCCTGGCGCTGGGCTATGGCCCTGATGAACCAGCCGGCCCTGCGGAACTTGTTCTTCACGTACTCCCTCTCCACCGGCGATGCGGAGGGGGATTCCAGTACCCTCCGGTTCCTCTCGCTTATGTGGAGCCTTGGAAACCTGCCGTCGTTCAGGAACACCACGAATCCATCGTCGGTCCTCTCGATGATGAGGTCGGGAATCACCACGGAATTGGTGTCCGGGGCGAAGTCCGACCCGGGCCACGGGTTCAGTGAGAGGATCACCGACGCCGCCTCCTCCACCCGGGCCGGGGTCACCCCCAGGGCCCTGGCCGCGGCGGGTATCCTTCGGGCCGCCAGGTCGTCGAAATGCCGGTCGAGAACCGCGAACTCCAGGGAATCCTCCTTGTATCCCGCCGCCTTCAATTGCAGCTTCAGGGCGTCCTGGGCGGTGTACTGCCCCACCCCCGGAGGCTCCAGGGTTCTCACCAGGTCCAGGGCCCGGTAGAGCAACGCCGGGTCCCCTTCCCAGCCCTGCAGGATCTCCTGCTCTCCGCAGCACAGCAGGCCGTGCCGATCCAGGGAGTAGATCACGTAAACCGCCGCGGCCTCCACCCCCGGGTCGGGGCCAAGGTTCTGCACCTGGCGGATCAGGTGCTCCGACAGGGTGGTCCTGCTCACCGGCTCGGGCCTCCACTGGTCCTCATCCCGGTACCCGCCCCCGGGGGACAGTTCCCCGGCATCCTCCGCCAGTTGCCTCAGAATGCCCATGGTGTCTTCCTCGGTTTCGTCCTGCCTGGAAGGCTCGCCTTCGGTGTCCGGCCCCGGGGGGGCCTCGGGCTCCCCGGCACCGATGGCGGCGGAATCGCTTTCCTCCAGGAGCGGATTGTCCGAAAGCTCCTGCCTTATGAGGGCTTCCAGTTCCACGGACGGGAGCTGGAGCATCTCCAGCTGCTGCCGAAGGGTCTGGGTCATCACCAGCCGCTGGGACTGGGTCAGCTCGAGCCGGGGCCGCAGTTCATGCCCGGGGGTCATAGCCTGAACTTCTCCCCCAGGTAGATTTTCCTGGCCTCGGGATCCTCCGCCAGCTCGGCGGCGGACCCGGATATGAGGATGCGGCCGTCGTACATGATGTAGGCCCGGTCGGTTATCGCCAGGGTCTCCCGGACGTTGTGGTCCGTTATCAGAACCCCGAGCCCCTTCCCGGCCAGCCCGGCGACTATCTCCTGAATCTCGTTCACCGCTATGGGGTCTATCCCGGCAAATGGTTCGTCCAGAAGCATGTAACCCGGCCTGGTCACCATGGCCCGGGCGATTTCCACCCTCCTCCTCTCGCCGCCGGAGAGGGAGTAGGCCTTCCGGGAGGCAAGGTGAGCCACCCCCAGATCCCTGAGCAGGCCGTCGCAACGCCTCCGCCTCTCCTCCCGGGGGAGTTTCATGGTTTCCAGTATGGACAGCAGGTTGTCCTCCACCGTCATCTTCCTGAAGACGCTGGCCTCCTGGGGCAGGTACCCGATCCCCAGCCGGGCCCGGCGGTACATGGGCATGCCGGTGATTTCCCGGCCGTCCAGCCAGACGCTTCCCGCGTCGGGCCTGATGAAGCCCACCATCTGATAGAAGGTAGTGGTCTTCCCGGCGCCGTTGGGACCGAGCAGCCCCACTATCTCGCCGGGGTGCACCTCCACGGTGACGCCGTCCACCACCCTGCGCTTACGGTAGGCCTTCACCAGGTCCCTGGCCTGCAGCATTCTGTCAGTCACTGGATTCTCCGCTCCAGCTGTAGGTGCCCCGGACGGTTCCCCGGGCGGTCATCCGGTCAAGATCCCCCCCCCGGAACCTGAGCACCAGGTCCTCGGCCGTGATGGTGTTGGCCTCGGCCCGGACCCGTCCCGAAGAGACCGCCGTGAGAGTCGCGGTCCCCGACAGGTGAAGGGAGTCCAGCTCCATGCCGGGGATGAAACCGAAAAACGCCTTCTGGGAGTTGAAGTCCACGGTGACGGAGTCCCCCCGGCCAAGGTTTCCACGGGCGTTCCCCTCTATCCTCAGGGACTCGGGATCGCCGTCCCTCAGGCGCATCTCCATCCAGTCACCCTCCAGCGCCCCCTCGGGAGCCTCCACCTGGGGCGATCCCACCATCTCGAGCCTGTCTTCCTCCCCGAAGTACAGAAGATACTCGGCGGAAACGATCAACTCCCTGGAGGGCATCCTGAGGAGGGCGTCCCCCTGAGCCTCCGCTCTCTCACCGTCCAGAAAGAACTCCAGTTTCTGGGCGGTTATGGTCATGGAATCGCCCTCCTCCGCTCTTCTCAGCACCGGCTCGCTGGTCACGAAGAAACTGCCCCTCTCCCGATCGTAAAGGGCGTACTCCCCGGTGACCTCCCCGAGCCAGTCTCCGGTCATGACCACGCCCCCCAGAGCGGTGGCCTTTCCGGCGAACCTGAACCAAGTGATCCTGTCGGCCCGAAGAACGCTCTCGCCGTCGTTCAGAACCGCATTCCCCGTGAGCAGGAGCAGCCCCTGGGGCCTGGAGTAGGAAAGGTACCGGCCGGTGGCGCTCACCGAGTCGTGGGTTACCCTGACGTCGCCGCTGAACTCCGCCAGTTCCTCCTCCTCACGGAGGGTGGCGGAATCCGATACGACCGTCACCTCGCCGTCACTGACGACCACGTTTTCCCTGAGTTCCAGCAGGGTGGCGCCGCCCTCGGCTTCCACGGTCCACGCCCGGAGGGCGGTGACGGTGAACACCCCCGCCCGGGCCGCCGCCGCCAGGAGGAGAAGCACCCTAATCGACACCGGTGACCTCGCCGCTGTAAACGGCCTGAAAGGACCGGCTCACCGTGACGTCCCCCAGGGTTCCCAGACCGGTATTCAAGGTTACTCCCCGGCCCCGGAGAACGGTAACGCCCTCCTCCTCCGGCACCGTGAACACCGCCAGGCAGTCCGTATAGAAGACGCCCAGGGAATCGTCCCACTCCAGAAGATCGGTCTCCAGCCTCCGGCCCCGGACATTCTCCGCCGTCACGGATCCCCAGAGTACCGTTATTCCGGTGTTCAGCCCGGTCCGGCCCGAATCGGCGGTGACGACGCTCTCCGGAAGGTTGTCACGGAAGAACGTGATTATGACCCCGCTGAGGGTGACCACGCTGTCATCCTCCAGATAGACCGCGGTGTCGCCCGCCAGACTCCACGTTCTGTTCGCCTCCTCCGCCTGGGTCAAGCGGAAACCCGAAACCGTCTGGAGCTTCCCGGAGTTCTGCGAGAAAGCCCCGGGGGCTTCACCGCACGACAGCCCTGAAACGAGGGCTGCGACCCCAGCGATCATGAAACCATATCCACTGCTCCGGTTCCTCAACGATCCACTCCCCGATTCTTCCGTTGAAAACACCGGTCAGAGCCTCGACCCCTCCGGCCCCCCTGAACGCCCGGAGATCCACCGGAGGGTCAACCTTCAGGAGGTACTCCATGCCGATCCTTCTTATATGAAGCGTCACCGCGGGAACTCCAAACCTCAGGCAGATGGATGCGGGCCCGGTGGGGGTCAGGGCGGGGGTTCCCAGAAACGGCACGAAGTCCCCCGCCACCGCCTTGGTCTCCTGGTCTATGAGAATCCCCACCGCGGTGTTGTTCCTCAGGGCCCTCAGAAGCTTCGCCGCGCCCCGGCCCCGGTCTATGGTCTCCACACCGAAGCGGCTCCTCAGACGGTCCAGCTCCAGGGAGACCCGGGGGTTCCAGAGCTGTCTGCCCACTATTCCCACCCGGTGCCCCATGAGGGTCACGGCCCTGGGAATGAGTTCCCATGCGGAATAGTGCGCGGTCACCACCACCGCCCCCCTGCCCTGGGCCATCACCCCGGCCAGATGCTCTTCCCCCTCCACCCTGACGACTCTGCGGAAAAGGTCGTCGTCCCTGGATGACAGGTGCAGAAAGTCCAGGATGCCCCCGACCATGTGCCTGTAAACCCGGGCCGGTTTCACCGAAAGGCCCATGGGCTCCGCCACGAGGCGGATGTTTCTGGACATGAAACGGTTGGAGCGCCCGGGAATACCGGCGGCCAGCACCCCCGCCGGCCCCGCCGCCGCCCATCCCGTCCGCCTTGGAAGCCGGGATCCCAATCCCATGAGGATCTTCATCAGGGAAGGCTCCAGAACGGCGTGCCGGAACGAGCGGAACAAGGGGTTACCTGACGCCTTCCCTCAGGGCGTCGTGCAGGTAGAGAATTCCCCGGGGCCTTCCCTCGGAGTCAACGGCGACTATGGACGTGATGCCTCGCTTCTCCATGGCCGCCACGGCCACGGAGGCAAGGTCCCGGGGGGAAACCGCGGCCGGGTTCCTCACCAGCACCTCGGACAGTTTCAGGTTGAGGATGTCCACCCTGTCCTTCATCAGCCTTCCCAGGTCGCCGTAAACGAAGATGCCGGAAAGCCTCCCCCGTCCGTCGGCGGTGATGCACACCCCCCGGTGACCGGTCATGACCTCCACCGCCTCGGTCAGGGGCGCATCTTCGGACACCAAAGGGAGCGGTTCCGGGACCATCAGGTCCGCCACCCGGAGCAGCATCTTCCTGCCCAGGACCCCCCCGGGGTGAACGTGGGCGAAGTCGTCGGGGGAAAACCCGTTCAGCCGAAGGAGGGACATCGCCAGGGCGTCCCCCAGGGCCATCATGGCGGTGGTGCTGGCGGTGGGGATGAGGTTGTAGGGGCAGGCCTCCTCCCGGTCCGGCAGAAGCAACACCACCCCGGAAGCCCGGGCAAGTACGGAATCACGCCGTGAGGTGATCGAAACCACGGGGATCTCCAGCCGGCTCAGGGCCGGCAGCATGGCGGCTATCTCCGGGGTCTCCCCGCTCTTGGAGAGCACCAGGGCCGCATCGCCCCGGGCCAGGATGCCCATATCCCCGTGGATGCCCTCGGCCGGGTGCAGAAAGTAGGCCGGCGAACCGGTGCTGGTGAGGGTGGCGGCTATTTTCCGGGCCACCAGCCCCGATTTGCCCATGCCGCACACCACGATCTTTCCCCGGGCGTTCCGAAGGACCTCCACCGCGGAATCAAAGGAGCCGGAGTTCAGATCGAGGGTCTCCCTGAGCCATGCCTCCTCGATGCGGATGACCCTCAGCGCTTCATCGAAGGAGTTCATTCCGGGCCTCCAGGAGTATCTCGGCCATTTCCCTGACCGCCCCCGCCCCGCCGGAGGCGGACACGACCAGGGAGCACACCTTCAGGACTTCCGGCGCGGCGTCGGAGGGGCAGGCGGCCACCCCCGCCATCTCCAGGGCCGGGATGTCGCCCGCGTCGTCCCCCATGAAAAGCGCCTCCCTGGGGGAAATCCCAAGAAAACCGCACAATGCCGCCAGCGCCTCGTCCTTCCTGGAGCTGCCGAGGGCCAGGTGCCGAATGCCCAGGTCCGAGGCCCTGCGCCTGGTTGCGGGAAAATCCCGGAGGGAGACGAGGGCCACCTCGTAGCCCGCCCGGAGCAGCATCATTACGCCCGCACCGTCCCTGGCGGAGAACGACTGGCTCACCCCGTCCGGACCGTAGATGAGCCTTCCGTCGGTGAGGGTGCCGTCCACGTCCAGACACACCAGCCTGATTCCGGAGAGATTTTTCATCGTACACCCCCGAAGGTTTCCGTCGCCGGCCGCCGCAGAAGCGCGTCAGAGGTCTTCCCGGCAAACCCCGGAGCGCAGACGGGGCCTCCTGCCGCGGAACCTCCCGCCGGGCCCGGACTCCGTGTCGTTCTCCGGCTCCGCATCGCTCCCGGCAATTCCGTGAACGCTGCGGCCGTCAGACCTCGGACCCCCGCCAGTGGGCCATGGCTTCGGCCACGAGGCGCTCCGCCCTGGGGAAGTCCAGCACCGTTTCCCCGTCGCTCAGGGCCCTGGCGGGCTCGGGGTGGATCTCGAGGAAGAGCCCGTCAACACCCCAGGCGGCCGCCGCCCTGGCCATGGCCGGGGCGTAACGGCTCTCACCTCCGCTTTCATTCCCCCTGGCTCCGGGCTTCTGAAAGCAGTGGGTCACGTCCATCACCACCGCGTCGGCCATTCCCGCCATCACGGTCAGGGACCGCATGTCCACCACCAGGTCGCCGTAGCCGAAGAAGGTCCCCCTCTCCGTGAGCCACACCTCGGGACAGCCCGCCCGCTTCAGCTTCTCCACGGAGCCCCGCATGTTCCCCGGCGCCATGAACTGGCCCTTCTTCACGTTCACCGTCCGGCCCACGGCTCCCGCCGCCTCCAGCAGGCCGGTCTGCCGGCAGAGAAAGGCGGGGATCTGGATCACATCCGCCACCTCCGCCACCGGAGCCGCCTGGGACGGAACATGGATGTCGGTGAGGACCTCCAGCCCGGTCTCAGACTTCACCTTCTCCAGCATGGCCAGCCCCCGGCGGAGCCCGGGGCCCGACCAGGATTCCCCGGAGGTCCTGTTGTCCTTCAGGAAAGAGCCCTTGAATACGAACCCGGCTCCTCCGCCGGAGGCCAGGGACCGCACGAAACCGGCGGTCTCCATGACCATCCCCATGTCTTCCAGGCCGCAGGGGCCCATGATGAACAGGGGCTGCCCGTTCACGAAAACAGCCTCCTTACCCTCTCCAGATCCTCCGGGGTGTCCACCCCCAGGGTGTTCCAGCTCCCGGTGACGACCGTTATCGGAACTCCCGCCTCCAGCCAGGCCAGTTGTTCCAGCCTCTCCCTGCGGGACAGGGGGGTTTCTCCGGCCCGGACGCACCTCTCGAGGCTGTCCGGTGTGAAGCAGTAAACGCCGCCGTGCCGGAGCAGCGGGCCGTCTCCCCAGGGCACGACGGAGCGGCTGAAGTAAAGGGCCTGCCTCCGGCTTCCCACCGCCACCTTCACGGAGGAAGGGTTGGAAGCCTCTTCCGGGGCCAGGGGCGAGGCGAGGGTGGAAACCCCGCCGCCCGCAGCGCCGACCAGGGCCCTCACCCAGTCCATGCCGGCGAAGGGCTCGTCACCCTGGAGGTTGACCACCCATCCGCCCGGACACCCCAGGAGCCTCCAGGCCGCATGCACCCTCATGGTTCCCGAAGACGCCTCTCCGGTGATCACCGGATGGTAGCCCCGGCTCTCCACCACCCCGGCGATCTCCGGGCTGTCGGTGGCCACATGGACTTCCACCCCGGGGGCGCTGCCCAGACTTTCCAGCACCCTGATTATCAGCGGCTTACCCGCAACGTCCGCCAGCGGCTTGCCCGGCAGCCGGGTGGAGCCCATCCTGGCCGGGACGATGACGGTTACTTCAGCCAGTTCTCTGACGCCCATAAAGTGGCGTAGACCGTGGTCTCCGAAAGGCCGTCGCCCCAGGTCTCCCAGCCCGCCGAGACATCCAGGGAAGCCCTGCCTCCCCCGAAGGAATAGCCGGCCCCGGCGGTGTACCTGACGGCTCCATCCCTCCGGAGCCCGTCGGCCCGGGAAACGCCGGCCCTGAGGGACAGACGCGGGGTGGCGGAGTACTCCACCCCCCCGGAACAGACGTTCCCGGCCTGAACCTCGGTGTCCAGAAGACGGAGCTTCTTGCGCAGGCGCAGGTCGGCGGCCAGCAGAAGACGCCCGGTCGGCCTGACCGACACTCCGGCGGTGAGATCGCCGGGAACGGTGTACCTCATGGTGGTGTCGGCCCGGGCTTCGCCCACATGGTCCCGGAGGATATTCAGGTTTCCCCTGCGGTCGGTGGTGACGGACACCCCGGCGCCGAAGCCGCCGGTGTTGAGGAAGGCGCCGAAGAGCAGGCCGGCGGAGGGAGTGAACACCACATCGTCCCGGTATTCGGTGAGCAAGGGCATCTGGGGGCCGGGAATGGTGTCGGGGCAGGTGATGAACTCACCCAGCAGGCCGCCGAAGAGGCTCCGGCCCCCCAGGGCAAAGGCCAGTGAATTACCGGCCCTTACCGTGGCCCCCACCCAGCCCTCCGTAAGGCCGCCGCTCCAGCGGCCTTCCCCATGGGTGCCCTCCATGGCGAAAAGCGTATCCGCGGAGAGCCGGCTCATGGAGGAAATGCTTCCGGAAAGGGTGACCCCCCAGGGAATCGGAAAAACCAGGGACACATGGGGAAAGTACGTTTTCCCCGTCCGGTTCCGGTCGTCTCCGGAGGTTCCGGCCACCCCCCAGGTAAGGCCGGTGACGGGGGCCCAGCCCGAAGCCGCGGGATTGGAAATCGAGACGGTGCAGGAGTCGGGAATCCCGGCGGCTGTTCCGCCCATGGCGTAAGCCCTGGCCCCCGGGAATCCGGCCTCCGATCCCGCTCCGCCGGCGGGGGGCAGAAAGGAAGGGGTGAAACCGGCGCACAGAACCGTCGTAACAGTGAAGAAGAATGCGGACATGACCCTCCGATTGCTAAACGGACCAGAGCGGAATATACATCAGAGTTCCAGGATGTCTCCAGCACCGGGGATCAGCACCGGAACCGGCGATTCGCCGCGGATCCTTCCGGCAAGGGCTTCCGCCTGGTCCCTTTCGCCGTGGACGAGAACCACCCTCCCGGCCTTTTCCCCCACCACGCGACGGAACTTCATGAGCTGGTCCGAGTCGGCATGGGTGCTCATCCCGGTGATCTCCTCCACCCTGGCCCTCAACCTGTAGGGCTCGCCGAAGATGTTCACGGTCTCCCGGCGCTCAACTATCCTTCTCCCCAGGGTATTGACGGCCATGAAACCCACCGCCAGCACCGTGTTTCCCGGGTTCTCCACCGTGTTCTTCAGGTGATGCCTGATTCTCCCGTTTTCACACATTCCCGAGGCGCTGATTATCACCATGCTCTCTCTCATCGAGTTCAGCGCCTTGGACTCCTCCACCCCCTGGATGAACCTGAGCTTCTCGAAGGAGAAGGGGCTGCCTCCCGCCTGAAGCAGCTCCATGGTCTCCCGGTCGTAACACTCCGGGTGCAGCCTGTAAACCCCGGTTGCATCGAAGGACAGGGGGGAATCCACGTACACCTTGATGTCGGGCAGCTCCCCCCGGGAGTCCAGCAGCCTCAGATAGTACAGCACCTCCTGGGTCCTCCCCACGCTGAAGGCCGGAATCACCACCTTGCCCCCCGCGGCAACGGTTTCCGCCACCACGTCCCGGAGCCGGGACACGCTCTCCTCCGCCGGCTCGTGGGTTCTTCCGCCGTAGGTGCTCTCCATGATAAGCACATCGGGTCGGGCGGACAGGTCGGGGTCCCTCAGAATGGGCCTGTTCGGGTAGCCGATGTCGCCGCTGTAAAGGACGGTCCTCCCGACACCGTTTTCCGACACCGTCAGCTCGACCTGGGCCGACCCCAGGATGTGGCCCGCTTCCAGGAGCCTCATGGAAACCCCCGGGAAGAGCGTAACCGGCATCCCGTAGGGAACCGTGACGAAGAGCCCCAGGGTGGCGGTCACCTGGTCCAGCCCGTAGAGAGGGGTCACCGGGGGAAGTCCACCGGCCTTCCTTTTCCGGCTTACGTACTCCGCATCGGCCTTCTGGATGTGCGCCGAGTCCGGAAGCATTATCGAGCACAGGTCCCGGGTTGCGGCGGTACTGTACACCGGCCCCTTGAAACCGGCCCCGACCAGCCCCGGAAGCTTTCCGGAATGGTCAATGTGGGCGTGGGAAAGGATAACCGCATCCACGGAACCCGGCTCCACGGGAAAGGTTCGGTTGAGCCTCTCGCTCTCTTCCCGCCGGCCCTGACTGAGACCGCAGTCCAGCATGATCCGTTTTCCGGCGGCCTCCAGCAGATGGCAGGAACCGGTGACACAGCCGGCTCCGCCAAGGAATGTGATTCTCATAAGGATTCTCCCGTTCTGTGCCCGGTGCACCACCCCTGAAGGTGAAGTATGAAATCCGGCCCGAGGGAGGAGCAATAGCGGGGTTTAACACCCCACGCCGCAGATATGGACACGGGTGAAGGTTCCTGATAGGTTATGCAGTGTGTATATGGGAAGCGTAAAGGGCTTCGGTTGTTATCTCTGAACAGGAGGTTCGTAAAGGTGAGAATATTCGTCTTCATCGCCGTTTTGGCGGTCTCCCTGGCTTTCGGCGACACCGTCGTTTCAAGGGTGTCCGCCTCTCTCGAAACCGGTGCCGTTTCCCCTGACGAAGCGGTTTTCATTCTCTGCAACAGTGTTTACGACATCTCCAGGGTTCCGGCCCAGTTCGGGGAAAACGTCGAGTTGGAACCCTGCGGAACCCCGGCCCTCGATCTGATCAGGTCCCTTTACGATCAGTGCTCCGCACCGGTCCGGGATGAACTCGACAGGGTCCTGGCGCGCCCCTACCCGGGAGATCCCTATCACACCACGATTTCCCCCGGCGATTACTTCAAGATTCACTGGACGACCGAGGGAGTGAACGCCACCAACGAGAACTACGTCAACATCCTGGCCGAAGCCTTCGACACCTCCTGGGAAACTCTCATCGACACCCTCGGCTTCTGGGCCCCCCCCTCGGACATGGGCCTCGGCGGGTGCGACCGCTACGACGTTTACATCATGAAGCTCAACCCGGGAACCCTGGGCTACTGCAGCACCAGCGGCGAGGTGCCGAACCCCCTGACCCCCAACAATGACTGGTCGAGCCACATCGCCATGAGCAACGACGAGAGCTACGGCCACAACCAGATGATCGAAACCACCGCCCACGAGTTCATGCATGCGATACAGAACGCCTACGACGCCGCCGAGCCCACCTGGTTCAAGGAGAACTGTTCGGTATGGGCCCAGAACGTGGTATTCGACACCAAGCTCTACGCCGATTATCTCCACGGCGGCGAGAACTGCCTGCGCCGCCCGTGGTACGACATCCGCAGCGGCGCCATGTACCACTACGGCGCCTCCCCCTGGCCGATGTACATGCAGTACCGAACCGGGGGCAGCGTCGCCGCCGTCCAGAGGGTGTGGGAGATATGCGCCGAAGTTTACGGCGCCAGCCTGATGGAGTCCATAAACGCAACCGCCGTCGAGTACGGTTCCTCTTTCATAAGCTGGCTCGCGGAATACACGTGCTGGAGGTGGTTCACCGGCAACCGGGCCGACGACGAGCACTACCCCTACGAGGAGAGTTCACTCTGGACTCCGGGATCCTACGTCTTCCCCTACCACAACATCTCGAGCCTCCCCGCTTCCGTTGACCACGGCGCCTACCCGCCTGAGACCTACGGCAACCACTGGATTCAGATTGACGTGAAGCCCTACCAGGGGTGGATACTGATAAACTTCGACGGCCGCGACCACTTCGATTGGACATTCGGTGTCATACGCACCAGGGACGACGGCACGGACGACTTCTACTGGACCATAGTGGACAACGACGAGGCCTCCCTCGAATTGGGTGTGGAGACCACCGGCTGGGACAAGGTCATCGTCTTCCCGCAGCCCATAACCGTCACCTCAATCCAGATGCTGTACACCCTGGACGTCTCTTACCAGACCGGCATCGAGGAAAGCGGCGGGGAACAAGCCTTCCGGCTCGAGGCGGGAAGCAACCCCTTCAGCGGTTCCGGCCTCCTCAAGGTGACCATGCCCCGGGCGGGCCTGGCGACCATCAATGTCTTCGACGCCGCGGGACGCGTGGTGCAGACCATTCCGGCGGGCGAGCTTCCCGAGGGCGAATCCTCCGTGAGCTGGAACTCGACCGATCTCGAAAACGGTACATATTTCGTAAGGCTCACCGGGCCCGGGGGCGGGGTAACGGCCAGGGTCACGGTGCTGAACTGACACATTGGGGCGGAGGCCCCGTTTCGTTTCGAAGGGAGTTCCGATTTGAAGTATTTCCTGCTGCTGCTTCCGCTGGCCGTCTCGCTTGCCGGGGCGGACACGGTGATGGACAGGATCCACGGCGCACTATCCGCCGGCGAGATAACCTCCGATGAAGCGGCTTTGTACATGACCCTGAGCGTCCTTGATCACGACGCCTTGCCGGTCCGTTTCACCGAAGGAACGGTTGACGAGCCCTGCGGAACCCCGGCGATGCTCGAGGCGGAACGGATGCTGGGGACTCTTTCGGCGCCCGTCCGGGAAGAGGTTTCCCGGAACCTGGCCAGGCCCGGCCTGAGCGGCCCCGAGATCACCATCATATCCCCTCAGGATCACTTCCGGATCCACTACACCACCGAGGGGGTGGATGCGGTCACGGAGAGCTACGCCAACGCGGTGGCCGCCGCCGCCGACTACTCCTGGCAGGTGCAGTGCGAGGAGATGAACTACTTCCGCCCCCCGCCGGACGCCGGCATGGGCGGCTGCAACCGCTACGACATGTACATCAAGCATATTGACGTTCTGGGCTACACCACATCCAGCGGCGAGGTCAAGCCGCCGGACTCCACCCATAACGCCTCCGCCAGCCACATCGTCATCAGCAGGAACATGAGCGACAACCTCCTGAAGGTCACGGTGGCCCATGAGTTCCAGCACGCAGTCCAGATGGCCTATGACTACACCGAACCTACCTGGTTCATGGAGAACTGCGCGGTATTCATGGAGGAAATGGTTTACCCCGATGTAAACGACTACATGGGTTACCTCGGGGGCGGGGACAACCCCATACGCAAACCCTGGTGGGACATCCGCTCCGGAGGAGGCTCGTCCCTCTACTGGTACGGCGGCGTGACCTGGGCCTTCTACATGTGGCAGGGTTACGACGTGGGGGCCGTCAGGACCGTCTGGAACAAGTGCGCCGCCGTCCGGGGGCCCAACATGATGGAAGCCATCCAGGGCATGTTCACCGATTACGGCACCTCCTTCACCTCCGCCTTCATGGAATACAGCTACTGGCGCTGGTTCGTGTCGGACAACTGGTACGACGGCGGCATGTACTTCGCCGAGGCCGCCGACTGGTCCGGCAAACCCTATTTCTTCAACTACCACAACATCAGCACTCTTCCGGCGTCGGGCGACCAGGGGGTTTACGCGCCCGAAACCTACGGCATTCACTGGATCAGGGTGAACCTTGGGAGTTACCAGGGCGGCTGGGTCAAATTCAGTTTCGACGGCCGCGACGGTTTCGACTGGAAGGTGGGAGCCATCCTCTGGGATACCGACGGCAATTCCCAGTTCTCCTGGCTTTCCGCCGAAAGCCCGTCGGGTGTCGCCGAGGTGGCGGTTCCCACCACCGGATGGGACTACGCCATCTTCTTCCCCGCCATGCTCAGCATAACCACCCTCAAAATGAACTACACCTTCGACATCACCTACGCGCACGGCATCGAGGAGGGCGGCGCCGCTGCGGCACCCGGCATCATCCTTCCGGCCAACCCCATGACGGCGGAAAGCCGGGTCTCCTTCAATGTTTCCAGACCGGGCTACGCCAGGCTGGATCTTTACGACCTCTCCGGCAGGCTGGTTTCCACCCTGGCCCAGAGCCCGATGGAAGCCGGGGTTCACACCGCCTGCATACAGGACAGGCCGGCCCCGGGCACCTACTTCCTCATGCTCCGCCATCCGGATGGAGCGGAGACGGCCAAGGTAGTCATCTCCCGGTAGCCCTCTCACCGGGTCTGTGCGGGATGCGCCCTTCGGGGCGCATCCTTTTTATATTCCTCCTATGAATGTTGGCGGTTTTGCTTCCCTCGCCCTGCTGGGCATAGCCGCGGGATGCGGAACTGAGGGGGCGTTTCAGCTGAAAAACCACCTCTTCCCCATGACTGCGAAGAGTATGGTGGTATTCGAGGTCCGGGGGGAATGCCCTCCTCCGTCCGGCGGGGAGTTCATGTGGACGGTCTTCTCCCAGGAGGAGTCGAACTTCAGCGACTCCATCGGGGGCTTCCTTTTCGCTGCGGACTCCGCGGAAAAACTGCTTCTTCTGGTCCGCCAGGAGCCGAGGACAGCGCTGGAAGGGAGGCGGCAGCACCTGGATATCGGCCTTGACCGGCCGGCGGCTCCCGTTTCAATACGACCCGACGGGCTCGCGCCGGAACTGGAAGGGCTCTTCATGACACCGGACTCCGCGGGGCAATCCGTGATTCTGGGCCTGTTCGAAAAGTACAGACCCGACATCGTATTCATCTCGGTGGACACTCCGGACCGGGCGTCCATGGATGCCACCGTGGCTTTCTGGAGGAATGCGGCTTTGACAAAGGACTTCAGACTCGCGGTATTCTCGGCGCCCACCCCGGGCCGGCGCGGATGGTGCGCCCTGGCGTGGAGGGGGCTGGAACCCGGCTTCTTCCCGGGGCTCTCCTTCATGGGGTTCATGAAAACCTTGAGAATCATCGCCGGGCTCCCCTGGGATCCGTCCACGGCCTCCGGTATTCCGGCGGCGGCGGCTCTCGCCAAGGATGAGCGATGAGCGCCCGATTCCGCAGGGCGGTGCTCGGGCTCATTGACCGGGGCGCCTCCCTGAAGGCCTCCCCGGCGCAACTGGTAAGCCTGTTCGCGGCCACGGTGATCATCCGCAACCTGCTGGAAACCGCCTCCCTCGGAATCATTTTCGAAGCGCCGGCCTTCATTTTCCATTTCCCTTCGGCCTACTACTTCCCGATGCTCGGGCTGGTGGCCATGCTCCACCTGTTCAGCGGGTACAACCTGGGAAAACTGCTGAAGATCATGATCCTCGCCTGGACCCTGACCCTGCTCCCCCCGCTGATAGACTTTGTAATAGGCAGTGAAAACACGAATATCGGCTACTTTCCGTTGCAGCGGGAGAACGCCCTCTGGTTCCTGGTCAATTTCTTCAACCCCGCGGTCACCCTTCCCGGCACCACCGCCGGGGTCAGGGTGGAAGCCTTCATAGGGTGCGTGCTGGCGGGGGTTTTCTCCTGGAGCACCGCCCGGAACAGAAGGCTCGTAAGGGGCATCGGCACGACCCTGGTCTTCATGCCCATATTCCTGATGTTCTTCACCAGGCCGCACCTGGTGCGGTTTGCGGTGGAAAGATTTTTCCCGGTGCAGGAAAACACCCAGAGGTTCATCCAGTGGCGGTCCGCCACGGAAATACCGCTGCACGGCAGCGCCCACTTCACCATCTTCCTGGTGGACATGATCCCGGTCACCCTGCTGGCGGGCTGGATGCTCTCCCGGCTCGCCCCGGACCAGATGCGTCTCGTCCGGCGGAAAACCCCTGAAATCCTTGCCGGAACCATCGCCGCCCTTGCCGGCGCCGTGGCGGCCTTCTCGGGAATACCCGGGGGCGGCCTGACCTTCGCCGATGTCACAGTGATCTCGGGAGCCTTTATGGCCTTCCTGTGGGTGATGGCGGGCGGAGTGCTGGAAGGCTGCTACAAGGTCGCGGCCCTGACGTTTTCCCTGCTGATCGCCTGGGCCTGCGGCTGGAATGTTCTACTGGGCGCCATGCTGACGGCGGCCCTGCTGCACCTCCCCGGCCCCGGGTGGCTCTCCCGGGGCCTGGCCTGTCCCGTCGCCGCCCTGGGGGCCATGTCCTCCGCCGGGCTCCCGGGCATTACCCCGGGGCTCGCCGTCGTCGTTGCGGCGGCGGTCCTGACCGGAACGCTCCACCGCAGGAGACGGGCCTTCGCGGTCCCCGGCCTGCTCATGGTGCTGTCCGCCGCCTTGATGCCCCCCCGCTACCCCGGCGGCGGAAGGCTCCAGGGTCTGCTGCGGCAGACCGACAGTTTCTACCGGAGCGGGATGTCCACCCACGGACACGCCTCCGCCATGAAGGTCGCCGCCCGGGGCGGCGGGTTCAGAACCCTGGCGGAGGGGGCACACCTGATAGGGCTTCACAACCGTGGGGAGTGGGCCTACGAGGTGGGGACGGCCCTGGGGGACTCCTCGGTGGAGATGCTGAAGGTCGGGGTGAACCTGGCCTCCGTTATGGGGGACAGCACGATGCTGTGGAACCGGGCCGTCAACTACATGAACGTCTCCGGAGAGGCCGGGGCCCAGGCGGCCGAGGTGCTCCTTGGCTTCGCCGCCTCCCGGGGCGACACCACCTTCCTTCGTTCGGCCCATTCCGGGGCGGGCCTCTCGGACAGACTGCTGGTGCTGTACTCCAGGGCCCACATGGCCCTAGGCGACACCACGGCGGCGGTATCCTGCTCCAGGGCCGCCCTCTCATACCCCTCCGCGAATCAATCGGCCTGGGAACACGCCCTGGGTCTGGCGGGGATCACCGGGGGAAACTACGACTCCCTTTACAGTCTCAGCCGCGCCCGCTTCGGCTTCTCCATAGGGATAGCCCTGGCAAGACTCAGGGCCGGCATGGCGGCCCCCGTAGCCGACGACCGGGAAATCCTCCACAGGTGCCTGCTTCTGAACCCCGAAGACACCGGCGTCCTGGAAACCGCCGCCCTCTGGCACCTGGCGGCGGACGAACCGGACTCCGCAATGGGCTTCGCCCTGAGAGCCATGGCTTCCCAGACCGTTCCGACCCCCGGGTCCATCTCCCTGGCGGTCAGGGCGGCCCGGGCCGCCGGGAGGGAAGACATAGCAGGCTCCTGCCTGAGGTACGCCCGGAGCCTCCGTCCTTGAATCGGTCCGCGTGCCTGCCCCCCTTGCTGGGCGCTCTGGCTGCGGCGTTGCTGACCTGGGTAAGCGGCCCCCCCTCCTTCGATGCGGTGGACGGCGCCGAGTTCGCCCTTGCGGGGCACCGGCTGGAGATTTCCCATGCACCCGGGTATCCGCTTTTCATCATGATACTCAGGGTGGGCTCCATCATCCTGGGCCCGCTGTACGGACACATGAGGCTTATCACCTGCCTGCTGGCGGGCGGGCAT
>JAKPTG010000037.1 GCA_029571005.1 Candidatus Fermentibacterota bacterium | reverse complement strand
GGTATGTGCGGGCAGGGCTTCATGCTGGGGCCCGGTGTGGGAGCGGCCCTGGCCAGAACCATTGCCGGTGCCGCCACCGAGACCGACCGCACGGTGATGCACGCCCTGCGGGCCGACAGGGTTTTCAGCGGCGCCGAAGTTCTGCAGTAACCCTACAGGGATATGAGTATTCCCGCCGCCAGCGCCAGCGCTATGCCGACGTAGTTCAGGGGAGTGAGCCTCTCCCGCAGGAAAACCGCCCCGAAGATCACCGCGATGATCGGGTACAGGGCGCTCAGAGCCGTGGTGGTGCTCACGGGGCCGTCCGAAAGGGCTTTCTGGAAGAACACCACCGCCAGACCGCCCAGGATCCCCGCAGCCGCGGCCTGGAGGGCTCCCGTGCCGTCCATATCCCTGAGGGTTTTCCCCGTCACCGTGAAAACCGTCAGGGTGGTGGCCGCCGAGATCAGGGTGTAGATGAGGACCGACGGCCAGTGGCCCAGCCTCTGGGCGGACAGTTTCGCCAGCACCGCCCAGAAGCCCTACAGGGCGGTTGCCGCCAGACTGAAAGCGATATGCTTCCGCATGTTCCTCCTGCAAGCCGGGAACATGGTCTTCCGTGGAGATGTGCGCAAGCTCCGGGGAAGGGCGGCCCCCGGGTTTCCCGGAAACGGCGGGTGATGTATAATCCCTGTCGGACAACGGTTTCAGAAACTCATTATTGCACACGCCGGGAGGTTCTTCGGTGAAAAGAATCGCCGTTTTGTTCTTGCTTTTCCTTGCCCGGGGGCTTGCGGCGGAGATGTCCGTCTGCGGCACCGAGGAGCTGCTGCCCATCGAGCCCACTCCCGAGGAACTCACCATGATGCACATGGTGCACGGAAGGTTCGAACCCACGAGTCCCCCTCCTCCGGGGGTCAGAAACCCGGGGGAGTTCGAGGCCGCCACGGGGATCATGGTCCGCTGGCCCCTGGGGGTTCCCTACAGTTTTCTCGTGGATGTCTCGGAGAACTCCTTCCTCTGGGTCATAGTCGCTTCCAATTTGCAGTCCGAAGCCCAGAACGGTCTTCAGGCCGCCGGGGTGAACATGGGCAACACCGGCTTCATCATCGGGCCCAGCAACTCCATCTGGGTGAGGGACTACGGCCCCTGGTTCATCACCCTGGCCGACGGCACCCAGGGCATATTCAACTTCGAGTACAATCGTCCGCGCCCGTATGACAACCTGATTCCCATTGTGATAGGGGAGGCCTGGGGTATTCCGGTCTACTCCTCCACCATAGTTCACACCGGGGGCAACTACATGTCCAGCGGGCTGGGGGAATCCATGTCCACCGACCTGGTTTACGCCGAGAACCCCCAGCCCCAGTCATGGGTGGACCAGCAGATGGAGGACTACCTTGGGGTGGTGCAATACAGCACCTTCCCGGACCCTCAGGCGAGCTACATAGACCACATAGACTGCTGGTCCAAGATGCTGTCTCCGGACAGGATAATGGTGCTTCAGGTGCCCCCGTCCCACCAGGATTACGCCGCCCTGGAGGCCACCGCTTCGCTGATCGCCTCCATGGACTGCCCCTACGGTTACCCCTGGCAGGTTTACCGGGTGTATTCCGGGGGAACCGAGGGGTACGTCAACGGCCTGCTCCACAACGACACTTTCTACATGCCCGTCTGGAACACCGGCAACGACACTCCGGCGGTGGCTTCGTTCCAGAGCGCCCTGCCGGGCTACACCATAAAGACCGTGTATCACTCCGGATTCTCCAACACCGATGCCCTGCACTGCAGAACCAGGAACGTCATGGACCGTTACGCCCTGTGGGTTGGGCACACCCCGGTGAACCAGGCCCAGGGCACCGGGCCGGTGACGGTGGAGGCCTTCATCCGCTGCCATCCCGACCATTCCCTTACCGCCCACGATCTCCACTACCGCACCGGGGGAACCGGCGTCTTCACCACCGCGGCCATGAGCCCTTCCGGCGGCAACATCTACACCGGCCAGATACCGGGTTTTCCCGATGGCACCCAGGTTCAGTACTACATCACCGCGTCCGACAACTCCGGGAGGTCCGAGTCCCATCCGCAGCTGGCCCCGGCCACCTGGTTCAATACCTACACCACGGGGGAGACCGGCATAGGGGCCATGGCGCATCCTGTTCAGAATGTCACCATGCTGTCTCCCAATCCCTTCGGTTCCATGATGGCCTTCTCCACCGGGGGGAGGCCCTGTGAGCTTCTGGTCTTCGACGCCGCAGGGCGGCGGATGCACCGGGACTGCACCTCCGGAGAAGCGCCCGTGGTCTGGACGCCGGCCCGGGAGACCCCGCCAGGGGTGTACTTCGTGGTGCTGAACCTCCAGGGAACCTCCGCCTCCAGGGCGGTGGTGTACCTGCCGGGGTGCGGACCGTGATCCGGGTGCTGCTGCCTGCCCTGATCCTGTCGTCGCTTTCCGGGGCGGCCACCCTGTCGGTGGCCAACGGCACCCGTGGATGGGTGTTCACCGGGGTTTACGTAAGGGTTTCGGGGTCGGACGGCGGCTGGGGAAGCAATCTGCTGGGGGAAGGGGAGATCATCGGGCTCACGGGTCTGTGGAGCACCCGGCTGGCCCCGGGGATCTACGACATCCGGCTGGAGGACAGCGACGGCGACGGGTACGTGAAAAGCTCCGTGGTTCTGGAGGAGGGGTTCCTCTGGAAGGTTGCCCTGTCGGACATGAACGATCCGGCTTCGATACCCGGCGCCCTCTACGACCGCAGCGGTTGAATGTAGCCCGCGGCCTTCCGGCGGAAGGGCTAAACCTCAACCAGCCGGTATCTTCTGCTGCCCATGCCTATCCTCTCGGCGGTCTCCAGGGCCGCTGAGCCGTTGCACTGCGGCCTCAGGGCGGTGAACTTGTCGGTTCCCGCCGGACATTTCACCGGGGAGCCCTCCGCGGTTTCCGCGGCGGTGACCATGTCCAGGGAGGCCTGATCCAGGGCGACCGGGTCTCTTGAACCAAGGACCCCGATGTCGTCCACCAGCACATGGCCGTCGGACTTCATACAGTCGCAGTCCGGGGTCACGTTCAGAAGAAAATTGGCGTAGAACTTCACCTTTACCGTCAGGGTCACCGCCAGGGCGTACTCGGTCATCCTGGTGATAAACTCCCCGGACGCCATGTCCCAGTTTACCCCGATCGCCCCTGAAGGGCATCTCTGGAGGCATCCGCCGCAGCCGGTACACCGGCCCGTGTTCAGCACCGCCACCCCCGATTCAATGGTCAGGGCGCCGGAGCCGCATGACTCGATGCAGGTGCCGCAGCCGGTGCAGCGCCCGTCCCTTACCCTGGGTTTCACGGAGGAGTGTTGGAAGAGCTTGCCTCCCCTGGAGGCCAGCCCCATCCCAAGGTTCTTCAGCGCTCCACCGAAACCCGCCAGCGAATGCCCCTTGAAGTGGCTCAGAACGACCGCCGCATCGGTTTCCCCCAGGATGGAGGCCAGCCTGGCGGAACGGGTCGTGCACCAACTGGGCAGCTCGACCTTCAGCTCGCCGGTACCCCTGAGCCCGTCGGCCACGATGAAGGGGGGCAGGTCCGGCATGGTGAAACCATGCTCGTGCGCCAGCAGGTGGTAATCCGGCGCAGACATTCTCCTCCCGCCGTAGAGAACCGTGGTGTCCGTCAGGAAGGTTCTGCCGACGGGCAGCTTCAGGGCCTTCACCATCATTCCGATCAGCCGCGGGGGGATGAAGGCGGTGTTGCCGTCCTCCCCCGGGTGGATTTTTACCGCCACCAGGCTGGTGCCTCGTTTCGGAACTATCCGCCCGGCACGGGACGCCAGCCTTTCGAATCCTTCCGGATTCATGTCCGCCAGGGGCAGGAAGTACACGTCGGCCACGTTCACCGCCTTTCGCCCCCAATATAACCGGAAAGCTGTGTCTGCGGTGCGGCTTTCCTTGCGGGATGAGCCGTTTCCGAGTATTCTTGGGTCCATGAGCAGCCTCGTGTGGGTGGAACTGGAAGCCGGCGCTCCGGATCATAACCTCAGGGAGATGCGCCGGTGCCATGGTTTTTCCGGGGTCCACTGCGCCGTGGTGAAGAGCAATGCCTACGGCCACGGGATAAGGGAGATAAGAGGGCTCCTGAACGAAGCCGGGTGGCTTGCGGTGAACTCCCTGGACGAGGGGTTGGAGCTCCGGGGTCTCGGCGAAACCCGTCCCGTCCTCCTGCTGGGCCAGGTGGACCTGTGCCGCCTTTCCGAGGCCCGGGAGGCCGACCTTCGTCTGGCGGTCTGCAACCGGGAGACCCTTGCCGCGGCTTCCTCCCTCCCCCCCTCGCCGAAGCGGCTCAGGCTTCATCTGCTCCTGGAAACCGGAACCTGGAGGCAGGGGGTTCTGCCGGAAAACGCTCCGGGTTTCGCCCGTGAGATACTGAACACCCCCGGAGTTGAGCTGGAGGGGATCGGCACCCACTTCGCCAACATAGAGGACACCCTCGAACACGCCTACGCGAGGATGCAGCTGGAGACCTTCGAAAGGGTCTGCGCCGGCCTCGCCGCCGAAGGAATAAATCCCCCGATCAGGCACACCGCCTGCACCGCCGCGGCGATTCTCTTCAGGGAGACCCATTTCAGCATGCTCAGGACGGGTATCGGAACCTACGGCCTCTGGCCTTCCCGGGAGACCAGGCTGTCGGCGGAGACCGCCGGCATCCCCATCCCCGGCCTGAGGCCGGTCATGACCTGGAAAACCAGGGTGGTCCAGCTCAAGGACGCGCCCAGGGGAAGCTACATCGGTTACGGATGCACCTACAGGACCACAAGGCCCACGGTGGTGGCGGTGCTTCCCGTGGGGTACGCCGACGGTTACCGCAGGGCCGTGGGCAATGTGGGATGGGTTCTGG
>JAKPTG010000006.1 GCA_029571005.1 Candidatus Fermentibacterota bacterium | reverse complement strand
CCGGTTCTGGAAGGAACTGTTCGAGCAGGGTGTTTTTACGAATGCGGTGGTGAGCCCGGCGGTGGCTCCGGGGCAGGCCATGCTGCGCACCAGCTACATGGCCACCCATACGCAGGAGATGGTGGACAGGGCGCTGGATGTGTTTCGGACCGTAGGCAGGAAAATGGGGCTCATCTGAGAGGAAGAGATGTCGCTAATCGTCGAGAAGGTGGACAGCGCCGGAAAGCGGAGGGAATTCATCAGGCTTCCGTTCCTGGTGAACCGGGACGACCGGATGTGGGTTCCCCAGCTCTACATGGACGCACGGAACAGCATGAACCGGAAAAAACACCCCTTTCACGAGCACGCCGATGTGGAGTTCTTCCTGGCGCGGGACGCTTCGGGAAAACCCGTGGGCAGGGTGTGCGCCATAGTGAACCGGGCCTTCCTGGAGTATCACGGCGAAAAGACGGGTCATTTCGGCTTCTTCGAATGCCTCAGGAACCAGGAGGCCGCCTCCGCCCTGCTTGACGCCGCCTCCCGCTGGGTGGCCGACCGGGGCATGGACAGGATCCAGGGGCCCTTCAACTTCAGCACCAACGAGACCTGCGGATGCCTCGTGGAAGGTTTCGATACCCCTCCCCTGGTCATGATGCCCCACAACCCGCCCTGGTACCAGGACCTCTTCCTGGGGGCCGGTTTCACCGGGGAGATGGACCTTCTGGCCTACTGGGCCGAGAAGGGCAAGCACAGGTTCGACAGGCTTTCCCGGATCGCGGAGATGGTCAGCCGCCGGGAGAGTGTCACCCTGAGGCCCCTGAACATGAAGAACTTCAGGGACGACCTCAGGGTCGTGATGGACATCTACAGGGAGTGCTGGGCCGAGAACTGGGGTTTCGTGCCCACGACCATGCGGGAGTTCGATGCCCTTGCCCAGGAGATGAAGCTGATTCTGGCGCCCTCGATGGCTCCCGTGGTGGAGTGCGGCGGGGTGCCCGTGGCCTTCGGGGTGGCCCTGCCCGATGCCAACGTAGGCATCGCCCGGGGAAGGGGGAGGCTGCTGCCTACCCTGCTTGCCCTTAAGGTTCCGCCCTTCAGGGTGAAGATCGACAGGGTCCGGGTCCTTCTCATGGGGGTCAGGAAGGAGTACCGGGGCCGGGGGTTGGAGGCTCTGATAGTGGACTCCATAGTCCGGGAAAGCGCGAAGCTCGGCATGGGCCGGGGGGAACTCTCCTGGGTCCTCGAGAACAACGCCCCCATGCGCACCATCCTCGAGAAGGACATCGGCGCCGACCTCTACAAGCGTTACAGGATCTTCCAGAAGGAGCTTTGATACATGACCACCAGCGACCTGGTAGAACTCTACATCGAGTTCTTCCGGGGCAAGGGGCACTCGGTGATTCCGGGGGCGTCCCTCATACCGGAGAACGATTCCACCATCCTTTTCACCCCCGCGGGGATGCAGCCCCTGGTGCCCTACCTGCTGGGGGAGAAGCACCCGGTGGGAAGGCGCCTGGTGAATGTCCAGAACTGCATTCGCACCGGCGACATAGACGCGGTGGGGGACCCTTCGCACCTCACCTTCTTCCGGATGCTGGGCAACTGGTCCCTGGGAGACTACTTCAAGCGTGAGGCAATAACCTGGAGTTACGAATTCCTCACCGGCAGGCAGTGGCTCGGATTCGACCCGGACAGACTGCATGTGACGGTTTTCGGCGGCAGCGACCAGGTGCCGCCCGACCACGAAGCCGCGGACCTCTGGATAGAGGTGGGAGTTCCCCGGGAGCGGATATACTCGCTGGGGATGGACGACAACTGGTGGGGCCCCATCGGGAAGACCGGCCCCTGCGGCCCGGACACCGAAATGTTCTACGACACCGGAAAACCCTCCTGCGGCCCGGACTGCCGTCCGGGATGTTCCTGCGGCAGGTACTTCGAGGTGTGGAACGACGTTTTCATGCAGTACCGCAAGACCGCCTCGGGGACCTACGAACCCCTGGCCCTGCGGAGCGTGGACACCGGCATGGGGGTGGAACGCACCGTCGCCATGCTCCAGGGGCACGACAGCGTCTACGGCATCGCCGAGTACGAGAACCTGTTCACCGCCATTCGGGAAGCGGCGGGGATCCGGGGCGAACCCGATCCCGACCGTCTGCGGAGCATGAGAATCATCGCCGACCACATCCGCAGCGCCGCCCACATCCTGGGCGACGATCAGGGGGTTTCCCCCTCGAACCTGGACCAGGGCTACGTTCTGAGAAGACTGATCCGGCTCGCCGCCCGTCACGGGATGAAACTGGGGATTCCCGAGGGGTTCGCTTGGAAGCTGGCGGAGCGGGTGGTGGACTTCGAGGGGGACTGCTGCCCGGAGCTGCAGAGGAACGCCGTCAGAATCCGGGAGGAGCTGGAGCGGGAGGAGGAGCTGTTCGGCAAAACCCTTCAGGTCGGCGTCAGGGAGTTCCACAAACTCCTGCCCAACCTGAAGAAGAACCCTTCCGGAGTCATTCCGGGCCGGGTGGCATTCAGGCTCTACGACACCTACGGATTCCCGGTGGAGTTCACGGCGGACCTGGCCTCCGAGGAGGGGCTGAAGGTGGACATGGAGGGCTTCCGGGAGGCCTTCGGGAAACACAGGGAGCTTTCCCGGAAGGGGGCCGAGCAGAAGTTCAAGGGGGGGCTGGCGGATCACAGCGACCTGGTCACCAGGCTCCATACCGCCACCCATCTGCTGCACGCGGCCTTGAGGAAGATCCTGGGGGACCACGTGACCCAGAAGGGGTCCAACATCACCGATCAGAGGCTCAGGTTCGATTTCAGCCACCCCGACCCCATGACTCCGGAGCAGATCCGGGAGGTGGAGGAGCGGGTGAACAGCGCCATCCGTTCCGGGCTGGATGTGACGATGAGCGAGATGACCCCCGACGAGGCCCTGGCCGAAGGAGCTCTGGGGTTCTTCAAGGACCGTTACGGAGACAAGGTCAAGGTCTATACCGTGGAGGGGTTCTCCAGGGAGATATGCGGCGGGCCTCACGTGGGGAACACCTCCGAACTCGGAGGCTTCCGGATACTGTCGGAGAAGAGTTCCTCCCGGGGCGTCCGCAGGATCAGGGCGGTGCTGGAGGAACGTCAGTAATTCCGGCGGCGGAGGCCGCAATAGAGTTCATATCCTTCGCCGGGGAACACTCCCCGGCCCGCAGGATGAAGCAGCGGGGTTTCCCCGGTAAGGGAGTGTTGAGATGGACCTTCTCAAGAGGCTTTGCGAGACCGACGGCATCAGCGGCAGGGAAGATGCGGTGGTGGAACTCCTCACCGTGGAACTCGGGGAGAGGGCCCACGAGACCTATACCGACCCCATGAAGAACTTCATCGCCGTCCGGTACGGCACCGAAGGCGAGGACAGGCTCAGGGTGATGCTCGCCGGGCACATTGATGAGATAGGCTTCCTGATCTACAGCGTGGACGAGAACGGTTTCGCATCCATCGCCCCCGTGGGTGGATGGCAACCCCAGAACATCTTCGGCCACAGCGTCCGGGTCCACACCAGGAAGGGGGGCGTGCTTCCGGCGGTGGTGAGCCACCACCCGGCCCTGAGCCCGGAGGCCGCTAAGAAGCCCATGGAGATGAATAAACTCTTCCTGGACTTCGGTCTCCCCGGCGACAAGGTCAAGGAGCTGGTTGAGCGTGGGGACTGGGTGGCCATGGACACCCCCTTCTCGGAGCTTGGCGATTGCCTGCTGGCCAAGGCTTTCGATGACCGGGTCGGGGTGTACGTCATCGCCGAAGCCTTCAAGAGGTACGACAACCCCAACATTGACGTTTACTGCGTGGGCACCGCCCAGGAGGAGGTGGGCCTGAGGGGCTCCACCGTAGCCGCCCTGGCGATAGAGCCCCATGTCGGCATAGCCGCGGACATCACCGGCGCCGGGGACACCCCGGGATGGCCGCCCTCCCGGAAAATCTGCGACCTGGGCAAGGGCGTGGCGGTGAAGGTGCAGGACGCCAGCGTCATCAGTTCCACCAGCCTGGTGGAGTTCATCCGGCGGACCGCCGAGGAATCAAAAACAGACCATCAACTGGAGATCCTCACCGCCGGGGGCACCGACACCGGCTCCATGCAGAGGTTCGGCGGCGGCACCCATGCCGCCTGTCTCTCCATCCCCACCAGGAACGGCCACAGCCCGACGGCCATAATCCACAGACACGACGTCGAGACCGCGGTGGAACTCCTGGTGCAGGTGCTGAACAGGATGCACCTGTTCCAGGTGTAGAGCAGGCGGGGAACAGCAGCCGCAGAACAGGGAAGAAGGTTTGCCGGCCCAGGCCGGATCGCCCGGGGATCTTCTCGCAAGGGAGTTCATCCCCTTCACAGCGTGAAGATAAATGCGAGTGGTTTCAAGGCTCTTGTCCCTGGCAGTTCCCGTATGGCTGCGTTCGTCAATGTAGTGTAGGAATGGTTTCGCATCGAGGGCACACAATCAGTAGAATTCTTATAGGAGTACGATAATGAAACGGGAAGTGCTCGGGCCGCTGTTTCTCATCTTCCTTTTTTCAGTTCTCACTTCTTCTTTAGCGGCCATGCGATTTTCGGAGCATCCTTCCTTGCATTGGGACGCCGCCCATTACGCGCTGCTTGCGAGAAATCTCGTGGAAGGAAACGGCTTCTCGAACAGTCCCGGCCATCCCACCGCTTTCCGGGACGACATGGCGGGAAAGCATTTATCTCTGAGACTGGATTCCGGGTTGTGTTCTATTTCGAAAACAATTCCGAATGGGAACCTGCTCTTTCGAAAATCAACATATCGTTTTCTATTTTGTAGATCAGGAGCCAATCGGATTCTATATGGCATTCTCTCCTGCCGATGTAATTCCCAACAAGCTGATGATCCTTGAAAATTGGATCGAGTTTCTTCCCGGAAATCAACGACCGGGCAATCAGCTTGAATTGTTCAATATCCCTTCCCTGTTTTACCGCCAGCTTGATGTCTTTTCGAAACTGCTTCGTAAAAACAGGACGATACATTAAATACCAAGCTTTTTGAACATGTCCTCCGCATCCTCGCAGAGGGTAAGACCTTCACCAGAATCGGTTTCATCCATTGTTCTCTTGGTAAGGGCAGACGGTACGACCACATCGAAAGGAAGGCCGTTGTTCATCTCTATCTGCTTGTAATACAAAGTAATGGCCTGGGTAGTGGACAGCCCTAACTTCTGGAGAATCTCCTCTACCTTCTCTTTAAGACCGGGTTCAAGCCTTGCTCTTACAGTAGCCGTCTTGTTCATATTCACCTCGCCTTCATCTCGAGTGTAGCACATACGGGCTACAGAGTCAAGCAACTTCCATCCCCGCAACGCCCGGCATCAGCAGTTCGCCTGCCGATCTACACGGCGCGATCGAGGGTCAACATGAGGCTTCGCAGGGCGATCCCCCGGGGCGCTTCCCGGGCGATGCTGCTGCCCTGAAGCTGCTATGGCCGTCTTGCGCAACATCAGGCGGCTTAGGGAAGTCTCACCCGGGAATGGAAAGCCGCTATGAACCGGCTTGCGATTATGTTCCCTGACGGATTCAGAATTGTTGGAAGGTGGAAATGCCGGCCGGAAACAGCCTCATACAGAAAATTCTGGATAGGCCCCGTTGTAGAACTGTCCGTAAGGCTGTGGCCTTGGCAATCCGCTCACGTTGGTTGCCCGTACTCATCATCTTCGCTTTTCTCTACATACCTTTTCTTCTGAAGTACGGTTGGGGGTTTCGCAGTATTTCCAACGCTGACCTGCCGTCGTTCTACTCGGCAAGCGTCGCAGTCTTTGAGCACGGCGAATCCCCTTATGACCGCGAGCGTCTGCAGGCACTGATGGGGCAGGATGTGTATGTGCATCCGTACCTGTACTCGCCGTCAAGCCTGCTGTTCTTCTATCCTCTTTCCTTACTCGATTATGCCACTGCCCGGCACATCGTTCTCTTGGGCAATCACTTGATCATTCTCTCGTTGTTGTTTGTGGTTCCTCTGCTTTTCTTGCGCACTTCCTCAGAAGTCCGTCGTCGTCTCACGTTTATTCTCACATGTACCTATTTGCTTACATTTTATCCAATAGAAATCACTCTTAATCACGGACAGGTCAACCTGCTGCTTCTGGCATTTATTCTTGCATTCTGGCTTCTCGCCAGGGAAGGTCATACCATTTCTGCATCTCTGTTTCTTGCGTTGGCCGTCTTCCTCAAAACCTACCCGATTGTCATTCCTGCGATGTTGCTTGTCGCCGGCCGCAGGCGCGAATGTGCATACACCGGTGCCTGGCTTGGGCTGGGGATGATCATTTCTTTGATAGTGTTTCGTTCTGCGATCTGGCATGATTGGATCGTCAACGTGTTACCCACAGGGGGTTACACTCGGATACCGACCGGCCTGTTTTCACCTGCGGCGATCTGGAATCAGAGCTTGAACGGGTTCTTTGCACGAGCATTCACGGAGAGCCAATGGTCTATTCCGGTGCTGGTGGATACGGGTCTTGCGCGAACCGCGACCTATGCTGCCGCCAGCCTTGTCATTGCAGTCAGTGTCGTGGCTGTACGTGGTTCTATGGGCTTTCCCGATAGTTTAGACAGAACGATGCTGGTGGCCCTTCCCACCATGTATCTCTTGGCCCCCTTCTCTTGGGAACATCACTTGGTCTACCTGCTTCCTTCAATACTAATGCTGCTCACTGCCCACTCCAGACTCCCCAGCGCAGCAACTTTAGTGTTCTTCGCTGCGAGCATCGGCGCGGCCGTGCTAATCGGCCTGAATACAGGGCTCCGATTTAAGTTCTGGGGTGTGTTCGTCTTGTGGGTGCTGTGCATATTCACGGCGTGCAGCAAGCGTATTCAATTGCCGAACAACGGTATGCAGCAGGCAAGCTGCTGATGCTGAGCGTTGTACGCACAGCCCAGTGGGCTCTCAGAAACCCGAAAAAAACGGGCTACCTTCAAGGGGCTGGTGAGAAATGCGGGGTAGCACCGCAAACCCATGTTGCGCCCCAACCCCTTGCCGATCACAGACTTCGCTCGGATTAACAGGGCGGCGTTCTCCTGCCGACGGCGGCCGGTTTGCCGGAGGGCGAAAATCCGGTATCGTTCCTCTCCGGTGAGCTGTGTGCAGGATGGCATCAGTGCTCCTTTGGATCGGCCGCCGCCGGTTCATTGTATATCATGCCACGGGTCATCCTTCCGGCCTTACGGCTTCACAGTTGCACTTGCGACTTGAATTCAGGCTGATTGGAGGAATCATCATGAAAGTTATTCCGGCTATCGTTATCGTTGTCTTGTGTGCTACAACATCCGCGAATTTGGGGAACGTACAGACTCAGCTCGACATGAATCAAGCGGCCTTTCGCGAACTGGAGGCCGCCGAGGCCGAAATGAACACAGAGCTGGAGCATCTCTTCAAACTCGCGCATGCGGCGGGAGAGCTTGGTTCAGCGGCGAAGCTCGAGCAGGCCCAGGCGGCCTGGCTTGCCTATCGGGAGGCGCACGTTCGAGCGTTATGGCCTTCCGAAGAGCCCGGTGCCTACGGAAGCGTGCATTCAATGTGCGTTGCGCACGAACTGACTCGACTGACTCTTGCCCGTTTGGCCGAGTTGCGGTCCATGACCGATTGGGTAGAGGGTGACGTGGGTGCCTGTCGATGGCCTTATTGAAACGACGGCCTAACGAGTCGCTGCAGGAGATGGGCGGCGGAGGTTCACCGGATTGACGGGGCACAGATAGCGTACGATATTCCGTACGGATGGAGGTGCGGAATGACAAGCATAACCGTCACGGAAGCAAGGAAGAACCTGTACAAGCTTCTGGATGAGGTTGCTCAGTCTCATGAGCCTGTGCAGATCGCCGGCAAGCGAAACTCGGCAGTCCTTATCGGCGAGAGTGACTGGAGGGCCATTCAGGAGGCTCTCTACCTAACCGGCATTCCCGGCATGCGGGAATCTATACTCGAGGGCATGGCCACCCCGGTCGTTGAGTGCGATGAGGGGCTTGACTGGTGACATGGAAGGTCGTGTTTACCAGCCAGGCAAGAAGAGATGCGAAGAAGCTTGCCGGCTCCGGCCTTAAAGACAGAGCGGTGATTCTACTCCAGCTCCTCTCGGAAGATCCATTCCGAGTTCCACCCCCCTTTGAGAAGCCGATCGGTGATCTGGCCGGTGCCTGTTCCCGGAGGATCAACATTCAACACAGGTTGGTTTACCAGGTACTGCAGGAGCAGGGAATCGTCAAGGTTCTACGTATGTGGACCCGCTACGAATGAAGGTGAACAACGGCATGCACAGGCAAACTGCTGATGCCGAGCGCTCGGCCACCAGAAAAGGCATCCCAGTAAAAGGTGGTTCACTTTGATTGAGAAGAACTTCGATATCTCATTCATTGCAGAGCGTGCATTGCGGGAGAAGCAGATTCAACAGAACTACCGGCCTATCATTGCGGTACACAAATGGTTCGCTCGCAGGCCGGGTACGCTGTTTCGCGGTCTATTGCTATCTGAGTTTTCCGACAGCCCGCTAAGGGACGTTTTTTACAAGTCGAATGATTTTCCCGATCTGGTAGTCGCTGACCCCTTCATGGGGGGCGGCACGCCCCTGCTGGAAGCGAATCGTCTCGGTTTCGACGTGATCGGGTTTGATATCAATCCTATGTCCTACTGGATCGTGAAAAAAGAAATCGAGGATCTTGATTTAAAAGCCTATGATCAAGCGGCAAACCTTTTAAGGGACGAACTCACAAAAGACATCGGGCCCTTGTATCGGACAAAGTGCACCATCTGTGGAAATGAAAAGGCCCATGTCAAGTATTTTCTATGGGTAAAGATAATTGGGTGTCAACACTGCGGAAAAGACATTAACCTTTTCCCAGGTTATCTCCTCTCCTCCGACGCAAGGCACCCTAAGAACGTTTTCGTATGTCCTTCTTGCGGGCAATTGTCGGAAACGGATAACCGGAAGAATCCTGGCAAATGCCGTCATTGCGGGGTTTCCCTCTCACTGAAAGGACCCGCAGCTCGAAATCGTTGCAGGTGTCCCCATTGTGAAAAGGAAAACCTTTTTCCCGACGCGAGCCTTGGTCCTCCACGGCATCGTCTTTTTGCCATGGAATATCACTGCCCGTCGTGCAAGAGCGGTCATGCCGGCCGGTTCTTCAAGGCGCCTGACGATCAAGATCTCGGCCGGGTAGCGGAATCCGAGGTTCGATGGGCGAAACTACAATCACGGTTCGTTCCCGATGAAGAAATCCCTTCCGGTGATGAGACGAATCGCCTCCACCGATGGGGCTACAAGCGATATCGTGAGATGTTCAATGCACGTCAGCTTCTGGGTCTCGAGCTGTCAGCCCGGATCATATCAGGAATTGCAAATGAGCGTGTCCGTAATGCCCTTGCAACGAACCTATCAGATCTCCTTCGTTACCAGAATATGCTTTGTAGATATGATACTATAGCACTGAAGTCTCTTGATATATTCTCAGTGCATGGGTTTCCGGTAGGACTCATTCAGTGTGAATCCAATTTTTTGGGAATTATGGACAAAGGTAAGGATGTATGCATTGGAAGCGGTGGGTGGAAAAACATCACAGAAAAGTTTCGTAAGGCGAAATCTTACTGCGACGCTCCGTTTGAAGTGATGCACAAAGGCGAGCGGAAGGTGATAGTGCCTATCAATGGCGAATGGATAGGAGACCATCGCGACGACGGAAAAACGGTGCGACGGAGGATCGTGAAGATTCATTGCGGCGATGCCGCTGAAGTTGAACTCCCTGAATCCTCGTTAGATGCGGTGTTAACTGACCCTCCTTACTACGGGAATGTCCAGTATGCGGAACTGATGGACTTCTGTTACGTTTGGTTGAGACGATTGATCGGTGACACACTGGAGGCATTCAGGAGTTTATCAACCAGAAATCCACAAGAGTTGACAGGCAATATAGATATGGGGAGAGGCCTGCAGCATTTCACAGAAGGTCTTTCTGCTGTTTTCCAGAGGATGACAAGGGCGTTGAAGCCGGGATCGCCTTTGGTGTTCACATACCATCACAACACAATTGAAGCCTACCTGCCTGTAGCCGTTGCGATTCTCGATGCTGGTCTGGTTTGTTCTACTTCGTTGCCATGCCCTGCGGAAATGGGGGCTTCCATCCACATTAGCGGCACGGATTCTTCCATTGTTGACACAGTATTCGTATGCCGAACGACAGGAGTTGTTTCAAGGAAAACACTGCCCCGCTCACCGGACGGGGTTGCCTCTCTCATTCGCAATGACCTGGCGGAACTTCGAAGGGGCAATGTAAAACCGTCTTTCGGGGACACGCGTTGCATCGCATATGGCCATCTTGTCCGTCTGGCGATATGGAATCTCCGGAATGCCTGGGACAAGACGGCCGGCACATCCAACAAGATTTCAGCGGTCTCAAACTGGCTCCATCATTTCGGCGGGTGGCCCGAAGTCCAAAGATACCTTACTGAGCCAGTTCCTTCCTGCAGTCCCGAATCTATGTTCGAAGTTGGCGAAGTAACGGAAGAATATGGAGTTGAGCATGCTGACATTTCCTTTTGAAGCAGCATTCGATGATATACAGGAAGACCCGGAACGCTATGTTGACGCCGTGTTTTCCTCCCTTGAGTCGGAGTTTCTCATCATGCCCAAAGGGGCCGGTTTCATCGAATACTCTGTCTTCGAGCGCGGCTATGAGGCTTTGAAGGCGGAGACGAAAGAATTTTCAAAGTTTGAGCCTGCGGCTGTCTTAGCCGCGACACTACGAGAGCCGATCGCAATCGTGGTTCTCCGCGCTATGCTTGGATTCACCCCTCCCGAATGGGGCTATGCGACGACCCAGAGAACCGGTACCGTTGTAACTCAAGGCTTTGTTCGCTCTCTCGACCGGAAAATTCGAATGGCTCCGGAAACACCAATCAGCATCAACGGGGTTGCGAAAGAACGAATAGAAGCCCTTATTGATACGGCATGCCGCCTGCTTACTGAGAGTGTTCCCCGAGTAGATGCCGATCAACTGCATCGACTCGACAAGGCGGACACGAGACATGGAGTTGAGAGCATCTCAAACCTTGCCCGCATGGGCGTCCCTTACGCCATGCTTTTATACGAACGTTTTCTCGGAAGACCATTCGCCGGTCATCGGGATTCGGTCAGTGAACTGATCGGGGACAGCCTCGAATCTGCTATTGAAAAAGTCTTGTCCGGGGCAGGAATAAGTTTTCGCAAGACAATGCGTGCTGAACGTGTCGAGGGTTTCGATCAGACTCCGGATTTCATCATCCCCAGTGAATTCAACCCTCAGATCATCATTGAAGCGAAGATCACGGAAGACGACGGCACGGCACGCGACAAGGTCACTCGTATTCAGCATCTCGGCGAATTGAGCCTTGCGGGACAACCACAGGGTGAGCCGAAATATGAAGTCATAGCTTGTATCGGCGGCCGTGGTTTTGGGGTTCGCCGTGAGGACATGAAGAAAATGATCCTTGCGACACGGGGCAAGGTCTTTACAATCAAGACCCTTGACAGACTCGTAGAGCATACAAGGCTGGCGGAGTTCAGGACGAAATGACATGCAACCGTTTGGTATGATGACCGTATCAACCCGGGCCGGCAGTTCCGCGGTGCTCCATTACCGTCGGCGAGCCTTGAGCGTTCAGTTTCACAGATACGATACGTTCCCAAACACGAGTTAGGAGAGTCCATGAGCAACTTCATCGAAGAAGTCGAAAAGTTATTGGACCGCTGGTTCGCGGCTTTGGAAGCCGGCGACCCGGCTCAAATGACCGCGCTCTATGCGAAAGATGCGATCTTGCTTGCGACGTTCAACGGCGACGTCAGGAAGGGACATCAGAAGATACGCGGATACTTCGAGAGGGAGTTTATGCCGAAGCACCCCGTCGGTACGGCGGTGGAAGCCCACACACGAGTAATGGGGGGCGTCGCCGTCAACTCCGGGCTCTACAGCTTCGAGGTTGACGGCAAGGACGAAGAACGCACCACGGTGGAGGCTCGATACACGTTCGTCTATCAATGGACAGAGGATGATTGGAAGATCGTAGAACACCACTCATCGTTGAACCCGGAAGGCTCATGATCGGTGCGGCCGCCGTACATCGCGGCCCTGGGGTTTTCGAAGAGAATGGGCTTTCGTGTCCGCATACGACAGCAAGGCTCAGAGGGGAAGGGAATCGTCTGGGTTCCGCGTGTGGGCCGCGTCCGTCAATGTGCTAACAGGACATGGAAGGGGTATTATATGAGATAAACGATCTGACACGTTTTCTCAAAGCCGACATTGCGTGTTCGTGCAATTCGGCGGAAAGGGAGGGGGGAAGAGAATGGAGAGGAAGGAAGCGATTTCCAAGGCGATTTTATCGGGCACCATTGCGGTCCCCTGCGGTCTCGGGTTTACACTCCTCATCAGTCTGATCATACCGACAACCAACCTGCTTTGGGCTCTGATCGCTGTTGGCTTCGCATCGTTTTTTGCCGCATTTGGGGGCTACCTGGGTGCAAAGGCGGAGGACAGAGAAAAGAAGCCGAAGCGGAGCGACGACTGCAGAACGTAACCCCGCCATGTGGGCGGACGGGTCTGGGTAACCGGGAATCGCCCCGCTGCCCGGGTTGCTTCAGGGTAACCCATGCGGGAACACCGCCTCGGATGTGACGGTCCCGTGTGCGTGCGGGGTCGGATTATTGCGGGAGGAACAGGGCCTTCAGGACCCCGACGGTCAAGGGATCGAGGGCGGCGCCGTCGTAGTGGAGCCTCATGCAGGTGAGGAAGCCCATGAGGTTTCCCGAGGAGCTTCCGGGGTTGGGGCCCGACAGACACCGGTCGCCGGCGGGGAGGTCCGCGGCCCTGGCGTTCACCGTTTTGCCGTCGTGTCCGAGGTAGCGGAACTCCACAATCAGGTTCCCGTTGCCGGAGTACGGGAACGGGGAGTCCAGGTCGAACCCGTTCCATCCCGGAGAGCCCGAAGCCCAGTCAATCATCAGGGTGTCCACGGAGAAGACCTCCGCCGGGGTGTTCCCCCCGTAGTTGTTCTGGAACTCTCTGGTCAGGTGTTCAACGTCGGTCTCGCACATCAGGATACTGACGTTCCTGAACTCGCCGGTGGCCTGGAAGGGGTGGGTCGAAAAGAGTTCCACCCGGTGGAACTCCGTCGGGCCGGGGATTTCGCGCTGGAGTACCAGAACCTGGTACCTTCTTCCGGGGTCCCCTCAAGAGCCGCAGAACGGCCTGTTGGTGGTGAGGTTGCCGCCTTGGCCGACCTCCACCACGCTTCCCGGAAGCCGGGCGGATGCCAGGATCAGAACCGCTGGAAGAAACCGCATCGTACCCTCCGTTTTCTGTCGGCCCGGAACCCATCGGGCCCGGCGGGGCTGCCATGTATATTTGCACCGAACATAAGAAAAGGCATCCGGAGCAGCGAGGAGAGGTTGCGGTGAAGAGGGCGGTGGTGTTTCTTGTAGTTTTCTGTATGTGGACCGCGTGCGGCGCCGACGGCGCCCCTGCCGTGGAAAACGCGTCGGAGGCGGCCCCGGGCCTGCCGCCGGGCATCGAGTTCGTGTCCATCCCCGGCGGAACCTTCGTCATGGGCTCACCGGAGGACGAGCCCGGCAGGGCCGGGAACGAGGGTCCCCTGACGGAGGTTTCGGTGGCGCCCTTCGAGATGATGACCACACCCGTCACCTGGGACATGTGGATCGGGGTGATGGGTGAGGATCCGGAGGTCAGCCCTCCGGCGGGGGTTACGGGTGAGCACCCCGTCACCGGGGTCACATGGTCTGACACCTGGCGTTTCCTGGAGAGGCTGCACCGGTTGGATCCCGGGCACATCTACAGGCTTCCGGGGGAGGCGGAGTGGGAGTACGCATGCCGGGCCGGCACCGACACCCGGTTCTTCTGGGGCGATTCCGACGATCCGGAGGTCATGGACAGGTACTGCGTCTATTGGGGCAATTCCGGAAACAGCCCCGGCCCCGTGGGAGGGCGGGAGCCGAATCCATGGGGGCTTTACGACATGGCGGGCAATGTGTTCGAGTGGTGCCTCGACACCTGGACGGACAGCATCGGGGGGTTCACCGGGGAGTGGAACATCCGGGAGAACCCGAATGTGCCCTACCGGGTGGTGCGGGGCGGGAACCACCGGTCGGACCCTTGGGGCTGCCGCAGCGCATACAGATATTCGTACCGGGAGATCCTGTCCGGTCTGGGGATAGGCTTCCGGGCGGTGAGGGTTCCTGCGGAACGTCATTGAATCGTTTTTTTCATTCTTTTCCGGTGAAGCGGTGAACCGGTGAAACTCCCGTTTTCTCCGCTCCCTCTCTCCATTGCGGCGTTATTCTTCGTCACCGCCTCCGGGCCGGTGCTGGTCGGGGTCTTCGATACGGCGGGGGGAAGGAGCTGGACAGTGTTTTTCAGCCAGGTGCCTTCTGTATCGACTGCCGAGGCTCGCCCCGGGGGGCACCTCCCCAGGGCCGAGTGCGGAAGCGCTACCGCCGGAACGAGGTTCGTGAAACTGTGATGACGGCGGGGGACGGCCGCCCCCTCAGCCGTCGTGCCTGTCCTGCAGATAGAGGCGGATGTCGTCCACCCTCTTCACCGGGAGCATCTTGCCGGAGGCGACGGCCAGTATCTCGTCCAGGAGGGTGATCCGACCGTGGGCCGTGATAAAGCGCCTTCTATCCTCCAGCACGAATCCTTCCACCAGCAGTTGTTTTTCCGTGGGAACCGGCTTCCGGAAACGGACGGTGATCTCCCCGGTCACCGAAAGCCAGCCCAGGGCTCCGCAGGCGTAGATCATGGCCTCGTCCAGGAGAGTGGACACTATTCCCCCGTGGGTGATTCCCTTCCAGCCGTTGAAGTGTTTTGCCAAAGTCACGTCGGCCCGGGCGGAGCGGTTCTCCCGGTCCACCCGGAAGACCAGTTTCAGGCCCACCCGATTTTCGGGGCCGCAGGCGAAACAGTGGCCGTCGTCCTCCAGATTCATTTCTTCACCTCCCCTGCAATGATAACCCAAGGGGTGACAGAAAGGCATGGGACAGTCTATGTTCCGGTCATGATGCATCGTATTGCCATGACGCTCCGGCTCACAACCGCCGGATTTCCGCTCCCCTGGCCGGTTTTCTGCGGGGGAGGCACAATCTCCCTCTTTGCGGGGAGCCGCTTGCACGGCCGTTCCGGGAGGACGTCCCCATGGTTTTCGTAGGGGTGGATTACGGCAGGGCCCGGACGGGAATGGCGGCCTTTCTCGAGGGGGTGGTGCTGCCCCTGGAACCGGTTTTCGGCGGATGGGCGGCCATCGAAAAGAGGCTTGGTGACCTGCGGGGGAAATGGGGCGATATTACAGTGATCCTGGGGTTGCCCCTGGGTGCCTCGGGACAGGCGACCAGCCTGTCCGGGGAGGTCGAGTCCCTGGCGGACAGACTCTCCGGAAAAGGCTATGTGGTGGTGCTTCAGAGGGAGACAGGGACCACCCTCGAAGCGTTGGAGGCATACCCCGACATTCCCCGGAAGGGTCCCCTGGACTCCGCCGCGGCGTGTCTGATACTGAAGAGGCACCTTAGGGAACCATGAGGAGAATCGCGTACGCGTTGGTGGCGGTTTTGGCGGTGGCCGTGCTGCTTGCGGTCTGGATCGGGGTATCATCGCCTCCCGGCACCGGGAGGGTGTCCGAGTTCGCCCTCGAGCGGGGATGGGGTGTTCGGAGGGTTGCCGCCGCCCTGGAGGACTCGGGTCTGGTGAGAAGCCGCTTCATGGTGCTGTGGAGGTATCGCAGGGCCTTTTCTCCGGCGCCGCTTCTGGCGGGCAGGTATTTGCTTTCCGATACAATGCCGGTGGACGGAATCCTGGGGAAGTTCACCCGGGGGGATGTCATTCCCGTGCCCACCCACTGGGCCACGATACCGCCCGGGGTGAGGATGGAGGAGGGCATCGGGCTGCTGGCGGAGCAAACCGGCAGACCCGCCGGGGAGTTCCTGGACGCCGCCGTTGATTCGTGCTTTCTGGCGCGGCACGGTATCCCCAGGCTGGAGGGATACCTGTTCCCCGAGACGTACGAGTTCGCCGATACGCTGGACTCCCGGGAAGTGCTTTCCCGGATCGTATCCACCGGGTTCCAGGTCATGACTCCAGGGTGGCGGGATTCGTGCGCCGCTATCGGGCTCACCCCCGAGGAGGGGGTCATCCTGGCCTCCATCGTGGAACGGGAGGGGATGGTGGATTCCGAAAGGCCTCTCATCGCCGGGGTATTCCTCCTGAGGCTGCGCCGGGGGATGAGGCTGGAGAGCTGCGCTACGGTGCAGTACGCCCTGGGCGAGGTCCGTTCCCGGCTTCTCTACCGGGACCTGGAAGTGCAGAGCCCTTTCAATACCTACCTGCATCCGGGGCTTCCGCCGTCGGCCATCTGTTCCCCGGGGGCCGCTTCCCTGAGGGCCGTGGTTGCGCCGGACACTTCCTCGGGCTACCTGTTCTTTGTGAGCAGGGGGGACGGGAGCGGGCTTCACCTGTTCGCCGTGACCGCGGCGGAGCACGGGAGGAACATAGAAAGTGTGAGATGACTCCATCATTGACGTCGGAAGGGCATGTTTTATTACTATTCCCGGTCTGATGCACCGAAAGGAAGGGGAGGGTGCGATGAGCGAGGGGAGACAGCTCAGTTTTCTGGAAAAGGCCGTAAGGCTCATTCCGGGGTACAAGGGATACAAGAACAAGGAGGAGAGGCGGGACAATGACGCCCTCTTCCGCAGCATGCTGGCGAGTCGGATCGAGAAGCTCAACGATGTGGCCAACGGCGCCCTTGCGGGGCTCAAGGGTCCGGCGGCCCTGAAGACCGCCGGCGGCTTCGACCGGCTCACCAAGAAGCTGGAGAAGGCGGCGGACATGGTCCGCTTCGCCGCCCGGGGCTACCGGGGATGGTTCGACATGCACAAGGTCAGGGAAGAGGAACTGGACAGCCTCTACCAGTTCGATGTCGCCCTGGTGGAGGACGTGGAAAGACTGGAGGAGGACTTCGGTGCGGTGGCCGACGCCGTCTCCGCCGGGGGCGACGTGCAGGCGGCCCTGGATAATGCGATAGCCTCCCTGGACGCCTTCAGCGCCAGAATGGACAGCCGAAGCCAGCTCATGGTGGACCTGGAAAAAAATACTCCCGTTAATTGAGGCAGAAGGGAACTCCCATGTTCAAAAGACTTGAAATCATAGAATACCTGGACAGTTCCGGAAAGGAGATCGTCCACCGGATTCCAGAGTCCGGTTCCGGCGAGTTCCGTATCGGCAGCCAGTGTGTGGTCAGGGAGAGCCAGGAGGCGGTTTTCTTCCGGGACGGGAAGGCCATGGACGTCCTGGGCCCGGGAAGGCATACCCTCACCACCCAGAACATCCCCATCCTGGCGGAACTGGTGGGCCTGGCGTTCGAGGGCACGGGCAGCCCGTTCCGGGCGGAGGTCTATTTCGTAAACAAGAAGACCTTCACCGACATGAAGTGGGGGACGAAGGAGCCGATCATCTTCCGGGACAAGGAACTGGCCATGGTGAGGCTCAGGGCCTTCGGCAACTTCTCCGTGAAGGTGGCGGACTCCAAACTCTTCATCAACAAGATAGTCGGCACCGTTGGAAGGTTCTCCTCCGACGCCATCGAGGACTTCCTGAAGAACATCATCATCAGCCGCCTGGCCGACCTCATCGGTGAGACCCTGGAGAGCATCTTCGATCTGGCGCAGTACTACGACGAGATCGGAACCCTCTCCAAGAGCAGGATGGGCGATGATTTTTCCAAGTACGGCATCCAACTGGTTGACTTCTACATCAGTGCCATCACCCCTCCGGAGGAGGTCCAGAAGAGGATAGACGAGAGGAGCGCCATGGGCGCCCTCGGCAACATGGACCAGTACCTCAGGTTCAAGACCGCAACCGCCATGGGCGATGCGGCCCAGGGGGGCGGCGAAGGCGGAGCCGCCGGCGCCGGCGTGGGTATGGGCGCGGGGCTCGGCATGGGGATGGCCATGGCCAACATGATGGGCCAGTCAATGCACGCCGGGGCGGCCGGGGCGGCGGCCATGGTGAAGTGCGGCGCCTGCGGCGCCTCGGTGCCCGACGGAAAATTCTGCCCCGAGTGCGGAAAGCCCCTTGGCGAGGTGTGCTCCGGGTGCGGAAACCCAGTTCCCGCCGGGGCCAAGTTCTGTCTTCACTGCGGCCGGAAGCTGGGCGGCGCCTCCTGTGTGAAGTGCGGCTCAACCCTGGCGCCGGGTGCGAAGTTCTGCCCTGAATGCGGAGCTAAGCAGGAAGAGTAGGAGACCGTCGGGGATTGACTGAGATCACGGTACACCGGCTTCTCGCCGGGATGGCGGAGGACCGGGGCTCGACCGTCGCCATCGTGGACGACGACAGGCGCATGGACTACCGGGGGTGGCAACGGGCTTCCATGCACCTTGCCGCACGGCTCGCCGCCGCCGGCGTCGGGCCCGGCTGGGTGGTGGGGGTCATGGTCAACCGCACCTGCGCCCTCCCCGTGGCCTTCACCGCGGTGTCGGCCACCGGAGCCATGTTCCTTGGGTTGAACCCCGGGTGGCTTCCCCGGGAGAGGGATCGGCTCTTCAGCCGGTTCCGCCGCCGCCTGATGCTGTTGTGGAAGGGGATGGAGCCTTCCGGCCCCATTCCCCACAACGCGGTGATCTTCGGCCCCGAGGATCTGGAGACCCCAGGACTGGAGCCTTCCAACCTCCCGGACGTTCCCGCGGACGCCGATTTCTACCTCAACGCCACCAGCGGGTCCACGGGCCTTCCCAAGGTGGCGGCCATCACCCACGCCCAGCTCATGGCGAACACTTCCGGCGCGTGCGAGACCCTCGGGCTCACCGGGGACGACGTCCTCATGTCCCTGTTCGGCGTGATCGGCCACCCCCACGAACTCTTCATGAGGGGGCTGTGGCTCGGGGCCAGAACGGTGCTGACCCCCGGGGTGTACCCCCGCCAGCACCTGGAGGCGGTTTCTTCCGAGGGGGTCACTTTCCTGATGGGGCTTCCCCCGCAACTGGAGAGCTTTGCCAGGCTCTGCGGGAGGGATGACGCCCGGACCGGGCCGCTCAGGATCGTTGAGGCCGGCGGCATGCATATCAACGACCGTTTCCTCGACGCGTTCCATCAGGGCGTCGGGGTTGCCGTGACCCCGGTGTGGGGCAGCACCGAGACTTCGGGAGTGGCCCTGGTGGGCGATCCGGGGATGACGGGCCTGAGCAGGCCGGTTTCCGGGTACTCGGTGTTGCTCAGGGACGAGAACGGCATCGTGGAGGGCGACGGCCGGGGGGAATTGTGGGTGAGCGGTCCGGGGCTGGCCTCCAGGTACGTAGGCGACCGGGTTCTCACCGCCCAGCTCTTCCGGGACGGCTGGTACAGGAGCGGAGACATCTTCCAGCGCACCGGCGGACGTCTGCACTTCATGGGCCGCCGCGGCGGCATGATAAAACCCGCCGGCCTCAAGCTCTACCCCGCCGAGGTGGAACTGGCCCTTCTGCGGCATCCCTCTGTGAGGGACGTCTGCGTGATCGGAGAGGAGATGGGGCAGAGGGGGGAAACACCGGTGGCTTACGTGGTTCCGGGCCCGGGAGACACTCTCTCACCGCAGGAACTCAGGAACTTCCTCGCCGACAGTCTGGAGGATTGCAAGATTCCCCGGGAGTTCCGTTTTGTCCATAGCCTTCCCAGGACAAGCTCGGGCAAGCTCGACAGAAGCAAAGTGGGGAAAAGCGATGTGGAGCCGGACTACCGGGGCGAACTGCTGAGACTGGACGTGGACCTGGTTCGGTTGATCTGCGCCAGGGCGGAAATAATGGAAAAGCTCGGCGGGAGGTTCGACCCCAACTGGCTGGAGGAGCAGGTGAGCAATGCCATGGGGCACAACCCCGGTCCGGTGTCCGATTCGGGTATCAGGGAGATCATCCGTCTGCTGGACGGCATTCTGCAGAAAGGCTGATTTGGCTGCCAGAAGAGTGAAGGTCGGAGGCGCCGAGTTCGGTGGGGACAGCCCGGTGCTGGTTGCGGGCCCCTGCTCGGTCGAGAACTGGGACATGATCCTGGAGGTGGCCCTCTCGGTGAAGGCCTCCGGGGCATCGCTGCTCAGGGGGGGCACCTGGAAACCCAGAACCTCCCCGTACTCTTTTCAGGGGCTGGGGGACGAGGGGCTGGTCATGCTCCGGGAAGCGGGACGGCAGGCCGGGCTTCCGGTGGTGTCCGAGGTGCTTTCCGTGCAACAGCTCGAGCGGGCCGCCGACCGGCTGGACATGATCCAGGTGGGCGCCCGCAACATGCACAATTTCGTACTCCTGACGGAAGTAGGCCGTTGCGGCAAGCCGGTTATGCTAAAGAGGGGTTTCATGGCGACCGTGGAGGAGTGGCTTCTGGCCGCCGAGTACATTATGAAGGAAGGAAACGAGGCGGTGGTCCTGTGCGAGCGGGGCATAAGGACTTTCGAGACCTGGACAAGGAGCACCCTGGATATCAGCGCGGTGCCCCTGGCCAGACAGTCCTCGGCGCTTCCGGTGATAGTTGACCCCTGCCACGCGGCCGGGCGCCGGGACATCATAATGGCGCTGACCATGGCCTCCCTGGGCGCGGGGGCCGACGGCGTGATGATAGAGGTCCATCCCGACCCGGACCGAGCCCTCTCGGACGGGGGGCAGTCTTTGAATCTTGATGAATTTAAGGCGCTTTCCGGTGCCGTCCGAAGTTACGGATGGCCTCCGGAGAGGTACCGGTAGGAGGTATTGTCTTGCATATCGGCATTCTCACCGGAGGAGGCGACGCTCCCGGGCTCAACGCGGTCATCCGTGCGGTGGTGGTGAGGGCCCTGGCCGGGGGACACCGGGTCACCGGTTTCCTCAGGGGCTGGAAGGGCGTTCTGGAAAACGATGCGGTGGACCTCGACAGGGATGCGGTCAGGGGCATACACACCCAGGGCGGCACCATACTGTTCAGTTCCAGGACCAACCCCGGCAAGGTGGAGGACGGCTACCAGAGGATGCTGGACAACCTGAAGGCGGCCGGCGTGGACTGCCTGGTGGCGGTGGGCGGCGAGGACACCCTCGGGGTGGCCCTGAAACTGTCCCGGATGGGTATGATGGTGGTGGGGGTTCCCAAGACCATAGACAACGATCTTTCGGCCACGGACTGCACCTTCGGCTTCGACACGGCGATAAACCGGGTGATGGACGCCCTGGACGAACTCCGGACCACCGCCATGAGCCACGAACGGATAATGGTGGTGGAGATAATGGGGCGGCACGCCGGCTGGATGGCCCTTTACGGAGGCCTCGCCGGGGGCGCCCACGTGATCCTCACCCCGGAGAGGGAGTTCGAGACCGACCAGGTCTGCGAGGTACTCAAAAGGCGTTTCGCCGCCGGACGAAGGTACGCGGTGGTGGCGGTGGCCGAGGGAGCCATGGATCCGCAACTTGCCAGGCACGTTTACCACTCGTCGGAGAGGGACGCCTTCGGCCACGTGCAGCTGGGCACCGGAATCGGCATCGGCGAGGTGCTCAAGAACGAGATCGCGGACAGAACCGGTATCGAGACCCGGCACGTGGTTCTCGGCCATCTTCAGAGGGGAGGGGCCCCCAGCGCCTTCGACCGGATACTGGGGACCAGGCTCGGAGTCAAGGCCGTGGAAACCGCCGAAGCCGGGGAGACAGGAAAAATAGTGGTTCTCAGGGGCACCTCCATAAAGACCGCCGACCTGGAAGAGGCGGTGGGAACCCTCAATACGGTGCCCCTGGATTTGTGTGAACTCGCCGACCTGTTCTCCGACAAGGGCTGAAGGGAGTCGCCCCATGGCTGTGAAGATTGCCATCAACGGTTTCGGGCGGATCGGGAGGCTGGTGTACCGGGAGGCGGCCGGAAGGCCCGGATTGGACGTGGTGGCGGTCAATGACCTCACGGACTCCGGCACCCTGGCGCACCTGTTGAAGTACGATTCGGTCCACGGCAGGTTCCCGGGAGAGGTACGGGTGGAGGGCGATCAGATAAAAGCGGGGGGAGACTCCTTCCGGGTCCTCTGCGAGAGGGACCCCTCCATCCTCCCCTGGAAGGAAATGGAAGTGGATATAGTGGTGGAGTCCACCGGACTCTTCCGTTCCAGGGAGAAGGCGGGCCTTCACTTGGAAGCGGGTGCCCGGCGGGTGCTCATCAGCGCCCCCGCCAAGGGCAAGCCGGGGGCGGACCTCACGCTGGTTTACGGTGTCAACCATTTCCTCTACGACCCCGAGAAGCATCAGGTGATAAGCACCGCCAGTTGTACCACCAACTGCCTGGCCCCGGTGGCCATGGTTCTCCAGGAGACCTTCGGCATCGAGCGGGGCCTGATGACCACCATCCACGCCTACACCAACGACCAGAGGATACTGGACCTGCCCCACGAGGACCTGCGGCGGGCCAGGGCCGCGGCCGTGAACATGGTGCCCACCACCACCGGCGCCGCCGCCGCGGTGGGACAGGTGATCCCCGAACTCAAGGGGATACTGGACGGGATGGCGGTGCGGGTGCCGATACCGGACGGCTCCCTGGTGGACTTGGTGTGCATCCTCCAGCGGGACGCCACCTCCGAAGAGATAAACAAGGCCATGAAGGCCGCCGCCGAGGGACCCATGAAGGGGGTTCTGCGGTATGCCGACGAGCCCCTGGTCTCCAGCGACATCGTCGGTGACCCCCACAGCTCGGTCTTCGATTCGCAGCTCACGGTCATGATGGGCCCCCGGACGGCCAAGGTGCTGGCATGGTACGATAACGAGTACGGCTATTCCTGCAGGATGGTGGATGTGATGTGCTACATGACGGAGGTGGGGTTGTGAGGTATCCTTCGATCCGGGAAACCAGAACCGGCGGCAGAACCGTTTTTCTCCGGGCGGACCTGAACGTTCCCCTGGAGAACGGCCGGGTGATGGACGACGGCAGGCTCATAGCCTCGCTGCCCACCCTCATACACGTCCTCGACCAGGGAAGCCCGGTGGTGCTCTGCAGCCACCTGGGCAGGCCCAAAGGGAAGCCGGACCCCAAGTACGGCCTTGCCCCGGTTGCCGTAAGGCTGTCGGAGCTTCTGGACGACTACGAGGTGCTCTTCATAGACCGGGTCTCCGGCCCCAGGGTGAAGGCCATGGCCCGGGGACTGACTCCCGGACAGGTGCTCCTGATCGAGAACCTGAGGTTTCATCCCGGGGAGGAGGCCAACGACCCGGCCCTGTCCCGGGAACTGGCTGATCTGGGCCAGATCTACGTGAACGACGCCTTCGGAACCTGCCACCGGGAGCACGCCTCCACCGCCGGGGTCCCCGCGGTCATGGGCGGCGGGTACGCCGGCCTTCTGGTGGAGAAGGAACTGGAAGCCTTCGGTAGGATGGTGGCCCATCCCAGGAAACCCTTCACGGTGCTCATGGGCGGGGCCAAGGTGAGCGACAAGGTGGCCGTGATACGGCACGTCCTTCCCAGGCTGGACAACCTCCTGGTCGGCGGTGCCATGGCCTTCACCTTCGTCAGGGCCAAGGGGGCCTCCACGGGGCGCAGCCTGGTGGAGGAGGACCGGGTGGAGACCGCCCTGGAGATCATGAAAGCCGCCGAAGAAGCCGGGGTGAATCTGGTGCTTCCGGTGGACTACGTCTGTGCCCGGTCACAGGAGGAAAAACCCGTCACTGTCCCATGGGATGCGATTCCGGACGACATGGCGGGTTACGACATAGGGCCGGAGTCGGCGGCCCTCTTCGGAGATGTTATAGCCGAGAGCGGCACCGTGGTCTGGAACGGCCCCATGGGCCTTTTCGAGGTTCCGCCCTTCGACGCGTCAACCCGGAAGGTCGCACTGGCGTTGGCCGAGGCCACCTCCGGGGGCGTCGTCACCATAGTGGGCGGCGGCGACAGCCTCAGGGCGGTGACCGAGGCGGGGGTTCTGGATCGGGTGACCCACGCTTCCACCGGAGGGGGAGCCAGCCTGGAACTCCTGCAGGGCAAGGAGCTGCCGGCGCTCAGGCACATCGCCGTCGAGGGGGTCAGGCCCCTCATGGGGGCGAACTGGAAGATGAACGGTACCCGGGATGAGGCCCTGGATTTCCTGGAAGCCATGCGCACCGGGAACTCGGTCCATTTCGGCGCCGAGACGGTTTTCTTCCCGCCCTTCACCCTGCTTGGCGGTCTGGAGGAGACCTCGGACGAAGCGGGCGTGCTCCTGGGAGGGCAGGACGTTTTCTGGGAGAGTAAGGGTGCCTTCACCGGAGAGGTAAGCCCCGAAATGCTCAGGGACGCCGGTTGCCGGTGGTTCCTGGCCGGGCACAGCGAGAGGCGCCGTACCCTTGGGGAATCCTCGGAAACCGTGGCGAGAAAGCTTCAGGCCGGTATATCCGCCGGACTGAAGGGGCTTCTCTGCGTTGGAGAGACCCTGGAGGAGAGGGAGGCGGGGCGAACTGAAGAGGTGGTCCGGGGGCAGATCGAGACGGCCCTGCGGGGGCTGAAGGATGCGGATCCGGGTAGCCTGGCGGTGGCTTACGAGCCGGTCTGGGCCATCGGTACCGGCAGGAACGCCGTGTCGGACCAGATCCGGGAGGTCCACGGGCTTATCCGGAAGCTCCTGGCCGACATTTTCGGCGCCGAATTTGCCCGGGACACCAGGGTGATCTACGGCGGCAGCGTCACGCCGGAAAACGCCGGGGACCTGCTCTCCACGCCGGACGTGGACGGTGCCCTGGTGGGCGGCGCCAGCCTTGGCTCCGAGAGCTTTCTGGACATCCTGGCCGCCCTCTGACGGTGAGTGACGGACGACTTCCGGGTTTCGGGCCGGCTCCCGCCGTGGGGACCGGTGCGGGGTTCCTTGGAAAAGGGGCGGCCCGCCGCCGCTGACGGTTGCAAAGGGGTTCTTTCAAGGGGGCGGGGATGGGCGACTTCCTGATCACCCTTTTCCTGTTCGCCTCCATGGAGGTGGTCAGCAAGCCCCTGATGGCCTCGGTGATGCCGATGACCCTGACCTTCTGGCGGTTCGCCGCCGGGGCCGTGATGCTGGCGGCGATCCTGTTCCGTCGCCGGGGTCTCTCCACGCTGCGGGCGCTGGACCGGCGGACCCTGGCCACCCTGGCGGTGATGGGAGTGGTGAACATCACCGTGGCCATGACCCTTCTCCAGACGGCGGTGAAACTCACCTCGGCCGGTGTGGCGGCCACGGTTTTCTGCGCCAACCCGGTGCTGGTCTTCGGTATCTCCGCCGCGGCGGGGATGGAGAGGCTGACTCCGAGGCAGGTCGTCGGGTTGTTGACCGGTCTGGCGGGGCTGGCCCTGGTAAGCGGCCTGCACCGCTTGTCCGTGGATACGGGAACCGTTCTGGCGACAGCGGCTGCGGCGGCTTTCGCGGTGTTCACCGTCCTTGGGAGAAGGGTTTCCCGGAATACCGACCCCTTCACCGTCAACGCGGTTTCCTTCGTCGCCGGGGTGGCGGCCCTGGTGCCGGTAATGGCCGGGATGGGGGTTTCCTTTTCTCCGGCGCCCCTGCTGGCCGGGCCCGGCTCCATAGCCTCGGCGGTGTACCTGTCGGTGGGGGTCAGCGGCCTGGCCTACCTCACCTTCATCCGGGCGGTGAACAGGATGGGGGCCCTGGCGGCCTCCATGATCTTCATGCTTAAGCCGGCGGTGGCCTCGCTCATGGCCGCGGCTTTCCTGGGGGAGAGACAGCCCCCGGTCTTCTGGGCGGGGCTGGCCCTCACCATCGCCGGAAGCTTTCTGGTGACGGGCCGGGGCCGGTAAGGCGTCGAAGGGGAGGGGCGAACTTGGTGGCTTCAGCCCGGCGGCGGTGCTCCGGAGACCGGGCCCCTGGCGGAGCCCCTTCGGGAAACAATTTTATATTACCCTTCGATTGCCTTCGTACAGCGCGCCGGTGGTTTTCCAAAGGGCTGCCGGAGAAGAGGGGCCATGAAGAGAGCCACGTCGGAGATGGAGGGGGGGAATTCAATGGAAGAGACCCGGTCCCGGGCGGTGGAGCCCTGCTGTGAGAAGGCGGGGCAGGGGGCGACATCGGACGAAAGGCTGCTGGATATCCTGGGAATCTTTCATTACGTGTGGGGCATTCTGATTGTCCTTTTTACCTCGGTTTTCCTGGTTTACCTCGTCTTCGGTATCGTCTTCATGCACACCTCCGGAGGTGATCCGGGGGCCGGGCCCCCTCCGAAGATACTCGGGCTGGCCCTCGCGGTGCCGGGAGCCCTTGGCGTTACCCTGGGATGGACCCTGGCCGGTTTTGTCATCGCAGCAGGCAAGAGGCTCAGGGACAGGAGGAAGCACGTGTTCTGCATGGTCATGGCGGGCATCGAGTGCCTCATTCTGCCCTTGGGCACCATACTCGGGGTCATCACCCTGACCACTCTGATGAGGGATGAAATCAGGGCGTTGTTCGCGTGATGGTCATGTGCGGATGACGGCGTTCCGCTGACGGTGCATCGAGGAGCTGAAGGGGCTCCACCGGCGTTCCATCATAAAATCGAAGAAAAACAACCGGTTAGGATCATTATCGCTCGCCGGTCGAGATGCCCCATTCGTAAATAGTTGCCGCAACTCATCATAATAAAACGGCGACACGCTCAAAACCTGTAGAATGTTGCAACGGCTGAACCGCTCGAGGCGCTGCCGTCTTCGCGGGATTCCTCCGGCGCACGGCCGGCGCGGCCCACGTCTGTGTTTTCCCGGCATTCGGGTTGCGTTCGGAAAAGGCCTTGATGCCCCGGTACGTCGCGGAATGCACTGAAGGACGGCCCGACTCGGTTTGAGGCGGGAGGGGCAAGAACCCCGAGTAGAAGGGGCGGCACCGAAAAGGCGGAAGAAACCGGAGGTTTGAGTTACCGGGCTGTCGGAAAGTTAGGACAGCCCCCGTCCATTTTTTGAGCGGTTCTTCCGTCCCTGCTTGACAGGCGAATCCAGCCTGATGTACATTATCACTGTTGATTTATGCAATTCATATATTATTCTGATGGAGGCCATATCATGGCAAAACTTCAGTCTTTTACAATCGTCATCGGGTTGGGCTGGGTCAGGCTGGAAAGGGGCATGTTGTGATGGCTCTTATTCTCCGGCCGTTTTTACTCGTGATCGCCGTTGCGTCCGTATCCAGGCAGACGGACTGGTCCGGCGGTCCCGGTGTTTTCGGGCCTGTCAGCCGTTTTGAGGACACTTTCAGCACCCGCATGCATATGGACTACGAGGGTTCGCCCGGAGAGCTTTACCTGAGCATGCACGGCGACAAGTTCCTTGTCACCGATTACATGGAGTGCTCGGTTCCCGGTGTTGTGGCCGACATCAACGGCGACGGTCACCTTGACGTGGTGTGCGGGTCCCAAGGTAACAGAAAGAATCGGGTTTACTGGTTCGAGAACGACGGATCAGGGGGAGGCTGGCAGCGTCATGACGTGAGCGGCGTCGGTGAGCGGCCTCCGTATTTCGTATGCGCCGTGGATGTGGACAACGACGGCGACCTGGACATAATCGCTGGCGCTGGTTCCATGTACGGTAGGGAGATTTACCTTTGGACAAACACTGACGGCAGTGGGCTGAACTGGGAGAAGAGCCTCATCAGCAACACCTGGCCGAATTGGCCGGAGAAGATAATTCCCGCAGACATGGATGGCGACGGCGACTTTGATCTTGTGGTACGGCTTGGCATTAGTCAAGTTGTCTGGTACGAGAATCCCATGTCGTGCCATGTAGTGCCTATAGGGGGGTGGAAAAGCCACTTAATCGATCAGGATGGTGTTAATGACATCTTTGTTTCTGACATCAACGGCGACGGCTGGCCGGACCTGGTCACAGTCAGAGCCCAGACCAACTATCAGGTGGCATGGTGGGAGAACGTGGACGGCACGGGTGATAACTGGACCAGACATGGAATTACCAACTACATCCATTACGGCAGAGCTGTTCATGCTTTAGACATGGACGGCGACGGCGACATGGATGTCATTGCTTCTGGATGTGACCGGCTTTTGTGGTTCGAGAACAACGACGGTTTGGGAACCTCATGGAAAGAACATTCACTTAATGATCCTGTTGTTCTATGTAACGTCATTGTAGGCGCTGACATTTATGGAAGCGGCAGCCCAGTTATTCTCTGCGCTCATGGTTCCATGGGCACACCTCGTCGCTTCGTTCTCTGGGAGCGGATGGACGATGGAGGGCTGACCTGGAGAAGGCACATTCTCGAGCGCAGCTACTGGTACTGGGGACTGTCCGTCGGGGACATTGACGGGGACGGGGTTCTTGATG
>JAKPTG010000021.1 GCA_029571005.1 Candidatus Fermentibacterota bacterium | reverse complement strand
CTACGGGATATCCTGGGACGATTTTGAGGTGGGCCGGGTGGCGATGAACCTTTCGGAACCGGGGTGGAAGCACGGTCCCTATGGCGGCGTTGACGACTGGAGCGTCAGGCAGAACCCGAACAACCCATCCGATTACATGTGGGCTCTGCACGCCAATCCGCCCGCCGGTGTTTACAGCAACAACGCCGGGTGCTACCTTCAGACGCCTTCTTTCACCATCCCCGAACAGGGCGTTGACCCCACCCTCTCCTTCAGGCACTTTTTCGACATGGAAGCCTCAGGAGTACCCAATGACTACGGGTTTCTGCAGGTCTCGGTGTCGGGTGGGCCTTGGAACGATGTGCCCCAGGTGGAATGGATCTCTTCGGGCTACAACTACAACACGGCGGGTAGAGGCGTGTTTTCCGGATCATCCACATCGTGGCGCACGGAGACTTTGGACCTCAAGTCCTGGGCCGGAGAGAGCGTCCGCTTCAGATTCGTTTTCAGGTCTAACTCGTCGGGAGTCTCGGAGGGGTGGTACCTGGACGATTTCGTCGCCGAGTGCACGGTCCAGGGTTACGAACTCACCTCGGTGGCCTTCAAGACTTCTTCCGCAGCCGACCATACTTTCCAGAAGGTGGACATCTACCTTGGTGCCACCGACAGCCTCGAATTCGAATCCGGAGGTTTCTGGGACATCGGAGAACTCGTCCACGTCTTCAGCGACAGTGTAAGGGTCTCATCGGCGTCTGACTGGCAGACGATAACCCTCCCGGACAACAGCTATTTCCATACCCCCGGAGCCAACCTCGTGGTCAAGATCATAACGTGGAACCCTACTCTCGAACCCGCCGTCCGGTTCGAGCAGGAGGACCTGGACGATATGTGCAGAGCGGCCTGGGGATCCTCGCTCCCGGGCTTCCTTCAGCTGCAATCCACGAGGCCCGCTACGCAGTTCGTCATTGGCGGCAAGGAAGTGAGCACAAGCGAAGAGAGCGCTACGCCGAGTCACTACATACCCATGAGCGTTCTGAACCCTTACAGCGCCTTCGAGGCGATCTACACCAGCGAGGAACTGGGGCTCGGCAGTGGAGTAACATGGTCTTCCGGCGGCACGAACAACGACTGGGAGATCGGTGCACCGATGTTCTTCCCGGATGTGGACCCGGCTCTCATACCGGAGAACGAGGCCAAGGTTGCGGGAAACGCCCTGACCCAGAACATGGGCTACCATGCTCCAAAGGCCTGGTCCTGGCTGGCTTCCAGCGGCTTTTCGATGGAAGAAGCCTCCGACTACGACAGTGTGTTCGTGAGGTATATGCGGTGCGTACGGCTGCCCATGAGCAGCAACGCGCTTGTGCAACTGGCCTTCGGTGACGACCCGGACTTGACGCCGTCGGGAGGGGCCTGGACCACGGTCCGGGAGTACAACGGAGTCCATCACCAGTATTGGGACTACGAGACCATTGATGTCACAACCCTTTTCGCAGACAACTCGGATTATGACTACTTCTTCATAAGGTTCCTGCTTGACTCGGGCACCTACGGGGAGGCCGGGGGATGGAACCTGGACAACATTCAGTTCTTCGGACGATGAAAGCGGGTGATCATAATGAAGAGAAAACACCTCTCCAGGGGCTCCGCCCTCATGCTGGTGGTCATCGCGGCTCTGTTGCTCATCGTACTCACCGGCGCGGCCTACACCTACATAAAATCCAGCGGCTCCACCTACCAGTGGAGCAGGGAAAGGATTCAGGCGAAGCTTACCGCCGAATCGGGAGCGCACCTGGCCATCCATATGATTCTCGGAGGGGCCGACATTCCTCAGGGAAAGCTTCCCGAGTGGTTCCTTGGGGGTGAGGGAACCTGGTTCGATCTGCCGGCACCGCTCGGCCAGGTCAAGGTGTCGGTGGACCCCAACGAAATGAACGACCAGATCATAACCGCCAATGCGTATGAGGTGAGAAGCCTGGGAAAGGTTGCCGGAGTCGAGGGAAGCACGTTCTTCGGTTTCGCCGCGGGAATAATGCCGGAGAACATAGCAAGGTTCAGCGTCTTCCAGCACAACCCCGGCGATAATGTCTATATCGGAGACGGTTTCGTCTTCGACGGGCCCTACTACGCCAACGGGCCGGTGAGGATATACAGCGAGTCGGCGTCCAACACCGATGACCCTTTCTTTTACAGCTTCACCACTACGGCCGATCACTACCTCTACGGAACCAACGCCACACTGAATCCACCCCACGTTACCACGCCACAGTACGGAAACCTGGAGATTCGCCCCATCAATAGACATCTAATGGGCGAACCATGGTTCAATTTGAATGCCGACCCCATTCCGTACGGCAGCGATGAACTCAACTGGGAGTCCGCCAGGAACGCCGCCCTCAGCGGAGGTATCTATCTGCAATCTCCCGATATCGGGGACGGTACGCGAATAGTGCTCCATAAAGACACCGTCATGGTTCAGCCCTTTGCCGGTGCGCCGGTTCAGTACTTCCGTATAGGAGAATACGCCAATCCGGTGGTATGGATCGATTTGCCCGAAAACGATAACACCGTTTACATCAAGGGCTCCAGTTCGACAAATGCGAGCGGCCTCAGCAGGGCGCTGACCGTGGGAACCAACGGGAACCTTGCGGTGGCCGGCACGATCCTCTATCAGGACGGAAACCCGCAGAACCCGGATAACGATGTGCTCCTGGGGCTGCTGGCGGTTTACGGACACACTCTGATCGCCCATCCGAACACCGACAACACCGGCTGGGACCCCCTTTTTGCCGTGGCCACCCGGGGAGACCTCGAGGTGGACGCCGTGATGGTGTCGCTGGACGGCAACTTCCAGGCGGAGTTGCAGTTACCAACGCTACCCGTGCCCCGTCACAGTATGTTCCTCCTTGGCGGTTTTATGTATCAGAGGAAGGGCGCTACTGCTACAAATGCCAACGATGGCGTATGGAAGGGGCATGACGTCCAGATTTACTTCGATCCGCGCCTCATGACCATGCACCCTCCGTACTTCCCCAACAACGGCAGGTGGCACACCCTGTTCTGGGAGGCGAGGCCGGATATGGATGAAAGACTAATGATGGCTAATACTTATTAGTAAGTGGGCCAGTCTTGAATAAAGGAGGCGTGCGGAGAAGAGGCGCGGTGCTGGCCGCCGTGGTGGCGGCGGCGGCGGTGATGATGGTCCTGGTCCTGACCGCCTTCATCTACATCAGGACCAATGCAAACACCGTGCGTCGGGAGAGGGAGTCCCTGGCCGCTTCCTACGCCGCCGAATCCGGAGCCAACCTGGCGATGCACTGCCTTGGTGAGCTGGAGACCATTCCGGGAGAACCCTTCCGCCCTTTTCCGAACGGACTGGAGCTTCCCGACGGTTCCCGTGCCTCCGTCACCGTGGTGCCTCTTACCCCGGGAGGCGGGGCCACCGTGAACAGCGCGGCCGATATCCACAGCCTGGGCCGCTTCCGGGACACCGAGTACAGGATCATCGTGAAGGCGGTTCCCTGGTACCTCTCCGGTTTCGCCCTGCTGGTGGGCGGGGATATTCCGTCCGGCTTCTTTACCCAGGGTTCAGTGGTGGACGGCCCGGTTCACGCCAACGGATTCATCCACTTCGACAGCACCTCACCGGATTCGTCCGGCGATCCGTGGGTCCGGTCCGTGTCCACCTCACCGGAAACCGGAGGATTCGTGTTTTCCGACGCAGGGCTCTCCGATTTCCCACACCCGCCCGGAAGCAGGACCTGGGTCCGGCCGTGGCCGAGACACGCCCAGGGCAGCCCTTCCTGGTCGAACACCAGGGAACCGGTTGACATGCCGGGTGTCGTATCGGAACTGACGGCCCTGCAGACCCGGGGGTTGTCCCTTCGGGCGTCCCGGATCCTCCTGGACGGATCCCGGGTGCTGTGCAGTGCCGGCGAACATCAGCGCCCCGATACGGTCCCCCTGGCGGGGGTGGAGGTCCTTTGCGTCAGGGACGCCGGGATGGGCGGAGTCACCGTGAAGTCTCTGAGGCCCCTGACCGCGCCCCTGACCCTTATCACCCCCGGGAACCTCATCATCGGGGGGCCTATTGATGGAGGGTTAGCCGGGTACGGGGGGCCGTTGGGGCTGGTGGCGCTGGGCGACATCATCATCGAAACCCCGCCGGGAGTCTCCGGGCGCCCCGACTGGGAGGCCCCATGGGACATCGAGACCGGTTCCTCCTTCGTTGTGAGGGCCTTTCTTGCGGCTCCCCAGGGCAGTTTGAGAACGAGAAGCCCCTTCTTTCCCGAAGAACCGGCTCGATTTTCCCTGCACGGCGGTCTCGCGGTCGGCTCCTTTGCCTGGAAGACCGCATCCCCGTACGGGTATTCCCTCGGCATCGCCTTCGATCCGGGGATGATCAACTTCAGGCCGCCCGGTTTTCCCCAGGTATGGAAATGGACGCCGGTGGCATGGGACATGGATGTTGAGGAAAACCTGTTCCGGGAGCACCGGAGTCAGTGAGCCTCATCCATTCCCAGGAGTATCATGGCCAGGGAAGGGTCGTACAGTACGCCGCTGCCGATCCTCATCGCCTTCTCGGCCGCTGCTGAACCGCCGGCGGCGAAGGCTTTTTCCCAGCCTATTCCCACCGCAAGGATTCTTGCGGCCATGGGGATGGCCTCCCCCCGGAGCCCCCTTGCTCCCGAGCCGTCCCAGCATTCGCCCTGGTACTCCATGGCGTCCAGGGTCACCCGGGATATACCCGAGGATTCCCATTCCGAATCGTCGCTTTCAAGGTTTTTCGATACGGTTCCGGCCCCGGAATGGAGAAGAGAGGCGATCCTGAGGGAGTGTACGGTCCAGCTGTCGAAGCCAAGGCGCTCCGCCAGGGCGGAAACCGTCTGTGCAACTTTCTTGCTGAAGGCCGCCACCTTTTCGTCGGTTCGTTCCAGGGAAAGCACCAGTGTCTCTATGCTCTCCCAGGTTTCCCGGGTGATGGTCTCGCTTACCGTTATCCACTGCAGCATCACTCCGGTCCTTGTCAGAAAGGCGTCCACCCTTGCCGGGTTAACCAGGGGCGTGGCCGAAAAACTCAGTACCGCCTTCAGTCCCTGAATTTCCCTGCTCACGCTGCACTCCGGGGGAGACGGCTGAACGGGGAGCGATACGGACAGGTTGCCGTGGGACACCGTGACTTTGGAAGCCCCGCTGCCCCGGAGCAGCGCCTCCGCCGCCATACGAAGCAATTCCGTCCGGTTGGCTGCGGAGGGCAGGGATGAGGTCAGGTCCGCCAGGGCCTTCTCCATCTCCATGCTCCTCTCAAGGGATCGGCGCCTGGAGTTGAACAGGAATGTGCCGGCCTGAACCACCCCTACCAGGAAAACCGACAGCGCCAGGGGAACCGGCATGGACCCGTAGTCCGGCATGTACTCCATCAGCGGGAGGGCGACGGGGACGAAGAGGATGTTGAACAGAAGACAGGAGCCGTTGCCGGCCCGGAGTTCCTGGGCGGCGGGGAGAAAACCCAGGGCTGCCACGGAAACACCGGTGAGAACGGTGAGTATCGCCAACTCGACGCCCGGCTGGCCGTCGGGCGTCGCTTTTTCCAGCAGATCCGCCAGAAGGGAGAGAATCCGGCAGAGCAGGAGGGTCGAGGCGAACATTTCCGCCCCTCCCCCCCGTCCCCACCATTTTTTCAGTCCCCGCACGGACTCCAGGAAAAGTGACCCGACTCCCGCAACCGTGGCGAAAACAAGGGCCGCCGGGAGGGAGCGCTGAAGGAGCGAGGAGAGGGCGAGCATGAAGGGGAAAGCCGAAAGGGGTGCTCCCGTGGTGGAGAATCCCGTGAACACCACCGACACGAGAATGCCTGCGGAAAGGGCCGCCAGCACAGGTATCTGCAGGAGGTAAGGGGTATCCGGTTCAGTCGGCACCGCCATCGCCGCGGCTATGACCGCTGCGGTGAAGAACGGAGAGATGCTGTGCCCGGTATTTTTAGTCACCCGTCCGCCTCCACCAGCCTGGTGAGGGCATCCACCACCCGGGCGTCGTACAGGGTGCCCCTGCCCGCCTGGATTTCCCTGAGGGCGTTGCCGCTCTTGACCTCCGGGTGGTAGGGGCGGTCCGCGGTGATGGCGTCGAAGGTGTCCGC
>JAKPTG010000020.1 GCA_029571005.1 Candidatus Fermentibacterota bacterium | reverse complement strand
ATGGCGTCGAAGGTGTCCGCCACCGCTACTATTCTGCTGTGGAAGGGGATGTCGGAACCCCGCAGGCCCGATGGGTAGCCGCTGCCGTCCATTCTCTCATGATGGTACAGGACGGTCTTCGCAGCCTTCCGGAACCTGCTGAGGCCCGAGACCATGGCCGCTCCCTCCTCGGGATGCCCCCGGATGACGGCCCTCTCCCTGGAAGTCAGAATCCCCTTCTTGCCCAGGATCTCGGAGGGCAGGCATACCTTGCCGATGTCATGGAGCAGGGCGCCTGTCCGGAGCATCCCAAGGTCCTGTTCCGACAACCCCAGCTCCGATCCTATGGCGGTGGCGAGAGCCGCGACCCTCAAGGAGTGTTTCTTCGTGTACCTGTCCTTGAGATCCGCTATTCTGGCCAGCAGAAGGGCCACGCTGAACAGGGCCTCTTCCTGGTGGAGGCCGGCCGAGATCACCCGCCACATCATGGCGATCTGCTCGCCGGAATCTATGGTTTCGTTCCAGGTGCTGAGTGAGAGGGCCTCCGCCGCAGGCCCGTCCGCGGTGATCAGGAGCCCTGGCACGGAGGGGCTTGAGTAACTCAGCCCGCCGGGAAGGGCCTTGGGCAAGGCGGTTACGCTCCGGGAGCCGGTCGAGGTCCACATGGTCCACCCTTCCGGCCCCTTCTCGTAGAAGGCGAACCCGTGTCCGACGGCGGACTCCAGGGTGGAGATGAACTCCGGCAGGGACGACGATGAGAGAAGGGCTCTGGCAATGCCGTTGTGCAGTGTGATCTGCCGAAGCCTGGCGGTTTTTTTCATGACGGTCAGGGTTTCCCGCCGGATCAGGGCCATGAGAATGATGCAGAAGCAGCAGAACGCCAGGGTGGCTTTGGGCCCGAAGGCCTCCGTCACGTGTATCACCATCAGCACCGCCGGTACGTTGGCCAGAAAACCCAGGAGGGCAATGCTTTTCCAGGGCGCCCGGCCGAAGGCGGGGCAGGCCGGTCTTCTGCCCAGAAAGAGCAGGGGGATAAGGATCAGGTACGCCGGGGGGGGATACCATCCCGTTCCCCTCTGGAACAGGAGTGTCGGAGGAACCATGATCAGCCCCTGTACGCAGGTGGCGGCGTGAAAGGACCCTCCCCGGGTGAAAGACCGGGAACCCAGCAGAGCCCCCGAGATCAGCGCCGGCACCATCAGCAGCCCTGAAGCCGTTCCGCCGTACCAGAAGCAGAGGAAAAGCAGCATGGTATGGACGGTTTCGTATTCCAGACCGTCCGCTGAAATCCGCAGGGCCGCGCATATCAGGCCGGTGACGGCGAACATGAGGGTGACCGTTGGATTCGATGCCAGGATTCCGGCTCCCGCCACCGACAGGACAGCGACAAGGGCGGCTACCGGGATCAGGTACACCCCGCCGGGGGATTGGTTACCCATCGGCAGCCTCCGTAAGAATAATCACAAGCACAGCCCCCGGTCTCAGGAAACGGTTCCGATTCCCATTGAAACGATACTTCTCCCCGGGGCACGAAGCCAGATGGAAGGGGCTTGTCAGGATCATTCCCATCGCTTCATCCTCCAGGGGCCGTACCATGCGGTTCCCGGGCGGTCGTCCGTAGAAGGTCGGCGCTCCGGAGAGTGCCGTCCGGTACCGATTTGCAGACCGCCGGGCCATTGAGGGCAGGGTACCCGCCTCCGTTCCGGGTGGATGATGCGGAAAGAAGCGTGAGGTGCAAGCCGTCTCCCATGGTTTTCATTATAATTTTTCGTCATGTCCGGTCAAATCCCCGGGAAAGGGCGGTTCCATGAAGGTTCTCCTGATCCAGTCACCCATGGGACGCAGGGAAGCGCCTGTTTTTCCCCTGGGCCCCGCCTTCATATCGGCGCATCTCAAGGCCCGGGGCCATACCGTTTCCGGGGTGGACCTGAGCCTTCAGGCGAACCCCGTGCCGGCGCTCCTGCGGAAGCTGAAGGAGACGGAGCCCGACGTGGCGGCGGTGTCCCTGAGGAACATAGACGACAGCGGCTGGCCGGTGACCTGGTCCTACATGGACGCCTTCGGCATGGTGATGGAGGCGCTGCGGGAGTTTCCGGGAACGCTGGTGGTCGGCGGCACGGGCTTCTCCATATACGCTTCGGTCATCCTGGAGCGGTGGCCCTGGATCCGGTTCGGCATCTCCGGGGAAGGCGATGCGGTTTTTCCGAGCCTGCTGGAAAGGATCGAAGCCGGCGTACCGCCGGCGGAGAGGCTTCTGAACTCGCCCCTGGCGGATGTGGAAACCCTCCTGAACCCGGACTACACGGTTTTCCCCCTGTCGGACTATCCCGGAAGGGGCTCGATAGGAGTGCAGAGCCGCCGGGGCTGTCCCTTCGGGTGCCGCTACTGCACTTACGGCCGGCTCGGCGGCCGATCCTTCAGAACCCGCCCGGTGGAGGAGGTGCTGGAGGACGTCCGAACCCTGGAGAAACTGGGGGCCCGTTCCTTCATGTTCGTGGACTCGGTGTTCGATCATCCCCGGGATTACGCGGAGGAACTGGTGAGGGCCATAGGGGCCTCCGGAATCGGCATGGAGTGGGGGGCATGGCTTTCGGAATCGGTGAGCCGTGATTTTCTGCGCCTGCTCCGGGCCTGCGGTTGCGGCTGGGTGGATTTTTCACCGGATGCCGTGACCCGGAGAGGCATGCGCCTTCTGGGCAAGCCTCCTGGAGGCAGATGCCTCTTCTCCGTGGTCCGGGACGCCAGGAGAGCCGGGCTCGCCGTGGGGGTCAACTTTTTCAACGGCAACCCCGGGGAGGGGTTCCCGGCACTCATGCTGAAATTCGCCTTCATGGCTTCCGCCAGGCTGCTGCTCGGCTTCCGCAGAACCTTCGTGAACATAGGAGCCATCCGGATCTACCCGGGAAGCCCCCTGGCGATGGACCTTCCCCCGGGAACCGACCTCATGGAACCGGTATTTATGGCCCCCAGGGGCCTTTCCGCGGTGGTCCACAGGCTCTTCGCCGCCCTGCGGAGGAGGAGGCACCGGTGAAATTCGGGCTGGTGGGCTTTCCCGTGGCCCATTCCCTGTCGCCGGAGGTACACGGGCTTCTGATGCGGGAGACCGGGTTGCCGGGCGATTACATCCTTCTCCCCGCCGCCGGCCCCGGGGAGCTGGTTTCGGTGCTGGATGCGCTGAGGAACGGGACGTTTCAGGGTATCAACATCACCGTACCGTACAAGAAAAAGGCTTTCGGTCTCTGTGACGAGAGATCGCCGGACGCCCTGAGAACCGGGGCGGTGAACGCAGCCAGGGCGTCGGACGGGATTCTGGCCGGGCACAACACGGACCTGGAAGCCTTCGCCCGGGAGGCGGCCGATCTTCCGGAACCCTTCCTGGTGGTGGGCGCAGGGGGTGTTTCGTCCGCGGTGGAGGAGGCGCTTTCCGGCAGAGAATTCACGGTGTACTGCAGAACCCCCCGGAACCCTTCCCACAGGTCTCTGGACCTGCTGTCACCCGGGATGACGGAGCGGCGGGGCACCGTGGTGAACGCCACCCCTCTGGGCTGGCGGGATGACGACGCCTTTCCGGTCGTACCGGACAGGGGCTGGACTTTCATGGACCTGAACTACAACCCCGGTTGGCGCTGGAGGAACGGTCTGAGGGAAAAGGGGGTGCGGGTGGTCACCGGAGAGGGGATGCTGGTGAGGCAGGCGGTGCTTTCATTTGCGTACTGGACCGGAGTGGAGCCGTCCCGGGAGACCTTTCGTGCGGCCCTGGCACATGTCAGGAGGTTGATGGGTGGATGAAGTCTGGGTAAGGGAGAGGGTGAGGAAGGGTTTCACCCCCGGGGATCTGCGGGCGATTCTGGAAGCCGGCGACGACGACTTCCGGGTCATCTGCCGGGAGGCGGTGAGGGTCAGGGACGCCCATTTCCCCCGGGAGGCGTACCTCAGGGCCGTCATAGAGTTTTCGAACCGGTGCCGGTGCAGTTGTCTTTACTGCGGGATGCGCCTGGGGAACAGGGGCGCCGAGGGTTACGAACTCGACGCCGACGAGATAGTGGAAACCGCGGCGACCGCCCGGAAAAACGGGATAGGAACCTTCTTCCTGCAGGCGGCGGAGAGCACGACCTACGAGGCGGGGTGGCTGACCGACGTCATATCGAGGATTTCCTCCCTGGGTATGGAGGTAATCCTTTGCGTGGGTTTCCACGGGGTCGAGGAACTGGACGCATGGCGCCGGGCGGGGGCCGGCAAGTTCATACTGAAGCACGAAACATCGGATCCGGAGCTGTTTTCCCGGATGAAGCCCGGTTTTTTGCTCCAGGACAGGATAGCCATGCTCCGGACCCTCCGGGAGCGGGGGTACGGCGTGGGGTCCGGTACGCTCCTTGGGCTTCCCGGTCAGACCATTGACAGCCTGGTGGGTGACCTTCTTCTGATGAAGGAGCTGGCCGTGGAGATGTCCAGTGTCTCCATTTTCATGCCCGCCGCCGGCACGCCCCTGGAGCACCAGCCTCCCGGGGACCCGGAGCTGGGGCTGAGGTTCGTGGCCGCCATGAGGCTCTTCCTGGGGAATACGCTGATTCCGGCCACCAGCACTTTCCAGAGGCTGCTCCCCGACGGGCAGCTCAGGTGTTTTCAGGCCGGCGCCAACGTGATCACGGTGAACATGACCCCGCCGCGGCTCAGGGATGAGTACACCCTCTATACCGACCGCTTTTACGTTGGCCTGGCCCATGCCCGGGAAACCATCGCCCGGGCGGGGCTCACCGAATCCTCCGAAGGGGGGCTATCCTGGCGGCGATGAGCCGTGCGGTTTCCGAAGGGGACAACCCCCGGGTGTCCACCCGGCCCGGCAGTGAGCGGTAATGCTCCAGCCTTTCCCCAAGGAGTTTTTCCAGCTCCTCCGGATTCCGGGAAAGTGGGCGGTCGGGGGTCAGCCTGGCCCTGAGTTCTTCCTCGCCGGGATCGAGGGTGAAGATCACCGCCCTCTTCATGACGGCCCGCAGGTTTTTCCGGGACAACAGGGTGCCTCCGCCCAGGGCCGCCACCATGGGGCCCGGTTCCCCAAGGAGTTCCATGAGACACTGGGTTTCCAGGTTCCGGAACGCTTTCCGGCCCCGAAGCCTGAAGATGTCCTCCACGGAAGCCCCCGCCCGGGATTCCACGATCTTGTCCAGGTCCAGGAACGGACAACCAAGGATTTCCGCCAGGAGGGGCCCCACCGTGCTCTTCCCGGAAAACGGCGGCCCTGCTATCACCCACAGGCACGGCATGTTTCACCTCTTTCAGGAGTCGAACGGGTTTTCAGGCCGTGCAATGACTATATTCAATCCGTCTTTGCATGAGAAGATACCTATTCGCCCCGGGAGGTGCGTCTTGACCAGGGAGGAACTCGCCCGGGAGGCCGCCAGGAGGACCGGGCTTACGGTGCGGGAGGTTCAGTCTCTGACGGTGGTGCTGCTGGACATCATCACCGAGGCCCTCAGCTTCGGGGAGAGCGTTTTTCTCAGGGGTTTCGGCTGTTTCTCCACGAAAAAGGGCAAACAGAGGAGGGCCAGGGATCCGGCCCGGGGGGGCGTGATGGAGATTCCTTCCAGGGTGAAACCGGTCTTCAAACCGTACGAAGCTCTCAAGGAAGCGGTTCACCTTGGGCTTTCCGAGAGGGTGAGAGTCGAGTTCCTCTGCCTGGGCTGTTCGGAAGCCTCTTCGGTCTCGGTGGTGGGTGACTGGAACGGCTGGAACCCGGAAACGAACCCCATGCAGAAGCTCCCGGACGGAAGCTGGGTGGCGGAGATCTCCCTGCACGCGGGGCGGACCATAAACTACTCTTACAGCGTTGACGGCGCTCTCAGGCCCGATTCCCTCCATCCGCCAAAGGCGCCCGGCGGCGCCTCGGTGAGGCGTATATGAGGAGGAAGGCCTCCCGGAAGGCATCCCGCAAGGCCCATCCCGCCAGGGCGGCCGTCTTTTTCCTGTCCGTGTTTCTGTTCGCGGCGATGGTCGCGGCCCTGGTTCTTCCCTCCGGGAAAACCGGCATACTGGCCGAGGTCGGTGCTTACATGAGGGGCGCCGCGGGTCTGCTGGCCTATTTCGTCCCCGCCGGAGTTCTTCTGGCCGGGTGTCTCGCCATGGGTTTCGGTTTTGCCGGGCCATGGCTGAAGACCCTTTTCGGGGTATTCCTGACGGCTTTCTTTCTGGCGGCGGCGGTCACGGTTCTCCTGGCCGGGTTCCTTCCGGAATCGGCCTTCTTCCCCGGCGGCCGTCTGACCTTGACACTGGTGGTGATACTGGAGGGCCTCATCGGCGGGGTTCTCACCTGGCTGGCCCTGTTCCTGCTTTTTACCGCGTCCGTCACCGTGCTCACCGGGTGGGACGTCGCCGCAAGCCTGGAGGGGCTTTTCCGCAGATTCGCGTCCCGCAGGCCGAAGAAGGTACCCAGGGCGATAGCGGATGCGCCGGTGAAGGCCGCTCCCGGTCCCTGGGCCCGGGGCGTTCCGGTTGAACCCATTTCTGAACCGCCTCCGGTGAAGATCGTGTACCATGACTCACCGGCCCCCGCAGTGGAGCGGCCGGCGCCGGTCCCGCCGCCCGTCGCCCGCCCGTCGCCGCGGGTTCCGGTGGACATCGGCGAGAAGGACGAGTCGGCATATACCCTTCCGAGCGTAAAGTGCCTGAAGATGCCGGCGCCGGGGGAGCGCACCAGGCAGTCCGCCAGGGAGATTCAGGAGCGGGGCTCCCTGCTGGTGGATAAACTGGCGGACTTCGGTATCGAATGCCGGCTGGAGGACACCGTATGCGCGGGACCGGTTCTCACCAGGTACGAACTCACCCCGGGGCTCGGGGTGAAGGTGAACCGGATAGTGAACATGGCTGACGATCTGGCCCTGGCCCTGGCCGCCAAGAGGATACGGATACTGGCGCCCATACCCGGCAAGGGCACCGTCGGTATAGAGGTTCCCAACAAGAACCCGGAGACGGTTTACCTCCGGGAGGTTCTGACCTCCGTGGGTAACGAGAGGGTTCCCGTAGCCCTGGGCAAGAACGCCGAGGGAAGGCCGATGGTGGTGGACATCGCCGACATGCCCCACCTGCTCATCGCCGGAGCCACGGGGAGCGGCAAGAGCATATGCATCCATTCGATCCTCACCTCCATCCTCATGACCAGAACCCCGAACCAGGTGAGAATGGCCCTTATAGACCCCAAGATGCTGGAGCTGTCCATCTACGAGGGTATCCCGCATCTCTGGTCTCCGGTGGTGCTCAATCCCAAGAGGGCCAAGTCCCTTCTGGACAGGCTCGTCAGGGAGATGGAGGACCGGTATGCCCTGCTCACCCGTCAGGGCGTCCGATCCATAGACGAATACAACGGCACCATCCGCAGCGCCGCCGCCCAGGCCGGGAAAGGCGTAAAGGACGACTCCGATTCCCCGGAAACCCCCGACACCATGCCGTCCATAGTCACGGTTATAGACGAGCTTGCGGACCTCCGGATGGTTCTGGGCAACGATATCGAGCAGCCCATAGCCCGGCTGGCCCAGAAGGCCAGAGCCGTGGGCATACACCTGGTGGTGGCCACCCAGAGGCCGTCGGTGGATGTGATAACGGGAATGATCAAGGCCAATTTCTCCTCCAGGATAGCCTTCAACGTGAAATCCAAGACCGACTCCAGAACCATCCTGGACATGAACGGCGCCGAGAAGCTCCTGGGCCGGGGGGACATGCTCTTCATGCCCGCCGGCGCCCCCGACCCGGTGAGGGTTCACGGGTCCTTCGTCTCCTCCAGGGAGATCAAGGAACTGGTGACCTTCTGGAAGGCTCAGCCCCACATGCCCTACGACTACGAGCCTTCCGACGACGAACAGGACGGGACGGACGCCGTCGGAGACGTAAGCCTGGATGATCCCCTGCTGGAGGAGGCCCGCAGGGTGGTGGTGACGTACCAGAGAGGGTCGGCCTCGTTGTTGCAGCGAAGGCTGAAGGTCGGCTACACCAGGGCCGCCAGGCTTCTGGAAATGCTGGAGCAGGTGGGGGTGGTGGGGCCTTACTGCGGAAGCAAGGCCCGGGATGTTTTACAGAAGCCCGAGTCCGGAGAACCGCCGCCGGACGACGAAATGGAGACGTGATGAAACTGTTCGGCGCCGTCTTTGTCCTGTCGCTGTTTTTTCTCGTATCGTGCGGCGGCGGAGGTGAGGCTACCGATGTGAACGGTCTGGTCGAGGGACAGACTCCGATGGCCCAGTTCGCCCGGGCCAGCCAGCTCTACTGGAGAGGCAGCCTCTCGGCGTCGCGGGAGGAGTTCAACGGCGTGATATACCGGCACCCGGGCTCGGTTCTGGCGGATGACGCCAGGTTGGCGGTCCGCAGAATCCAGGCGGAACTGGGGGCGGAAACCGACGCCGCGACGGCCTCCGGTTCGGACGGCGCTCTCCGGGGGCTCGATGTGGTGGTTGTGGGCAGGTCCGCCGGCGGGGAGGCGATGGAATGGATTTCCGAACGGCTCACCCGCTCGGGGTGTTCCGTTGAGACGGTGACCGATCCGGAGGCTCCGCAGGTGACCGTGGTGCTCTACCGCCAGGGGCATGAGGCGGCGGCGGGGGCGGTGTCGGACTCCCTGAGTCTCTGGCTTTCCAGGCCCGAGTCCGTGGAACATCAGGGGGGCGGAAGCCTTATAGATGCGGTGTCGCCCGGAGGGGGCGGGATAATGGTGGTGGTCGGCGTTGACGCCGTTCCGGCGCAGCAGTCGCCCTGATGGAGGGTGCAATTGATGCTCGTTCTCATGGTTGTCGCGTCTCTTCTGGATCCGCTGACGAAAAAGCTGGAAAGCTCGGTGTTTATCACCGGGGATTTCGTGCAGACCGATACCTGGGCCCTGACCATGGAAACCGGGGTCAGCCGGGGCGTCATGTTCCTGGCCCACCCCAACCTGTTTCGGCTGGACTTCTCGGATCCCCCGGGCAGGATCACCGGTTGTGACGGAGTCTCGGTGTACACGGTGGAGCCGGGCTGCCGGGAAGTGGTCGTTTACGACGACTCGAGCCCCGATGGTTTTCTCCATCTCCTGCGCAAAGCCGGGGACGGGAGCATGGACATCTCCGGAGAAACCACGGACGGTCTCGTGTCGGTCACCGTCCGGGGGGACCTGGGCGGCGGCGTCTCCATGCTTCGGGTCCGGTACTCCGGGGCCGATTCCCTGCCGGTTCTCCTGGCCACTTCCGACATCAACGGGAACACCACGGAATGGGCCATGAGCGGGCTGGAGGTCAGGGGGGCCGTTCCCGACGGATTGTTCGACATACCGGTTCCGGAAGGATATTCCGTAATATCCGGGAACGAATAATTGAACGGATTCCATGTCATAACCCTGGGATGCCCCAAGAATCGGGTGGACTCCGAGGTACTTGAGGCGGTATGCAGGGGTGCGGGGCTCGTATTGAGGGCGGACCCCGACCGGGCGGACCTGGTGATCCTGAACACCTGCGCCTTCATCGCCCCGGCGGTGGAGGAGAGCCTCGACGTCCTTGGGGACGCGCTGGCCTGGAAGGCCTCGGGGAAGGGCAGAAAGGTGGTTCTGGCGGGCTGTCTGCCGGGCCGCTTCCCCGATGACGGCAGCGGCGGTCTCGAAGACGTGGACCTGGTGATAAGGCCCGGGGAAGTCCGTCGGCTGGCCCGGTGGCTGGGGGCCGCCCAGGCCGCTTTCATGCAGGAAGGTCGCGGGGTGTCGCGGTTCGTGAAGATCGCCGACGGGTGCGACAACAATTGCAGCTATTGCACTATTCCACTGATCCGGGGGCCTTTCAGGCCGGTGCCCCCCCGGGAGGTGGAGGAATCCGTGGCCCATGTGGTGAGGCAGGGCGCCCGGGAGATAGGGCTGGTCGCCCAGGATTCCGGAGCGCACCCGGACCTGACGGGGATTCTGGACAGGGTCACCCGTTCCCACCCCGAGGTTTGGTTCAGGCTCTACTACCTTCATCCAGCCCACTTTCCGCGGGGGTTTCTCGAACTGCTGGAGAACCGTCCCAACTTGACGCCCTACGTGGACCTCCCCATTCAGCACGTTTCCGCACGGGTGTTGGACAGGATGGGAAGGGGGTACGGCCCTGACCGGCTCACCCGCATCATGGAGGCCGTGGATGGGCTTTCCCGGGAAGCGGCGGTCAGGTTTACCGTCATAACCGGGTATCCCGGGGAAACCGCCGAAGATTTCGACTCCCTGCTGTCCTTTCTCGGCCGCTGGCGCTCACCGAGGCACATCGCCGCCTTCCCGTGGTGGCCCGAGGAGGGCACTGGAGAGTATTTCAGGGCCGCCGCCAAGGGTGACGCGGTGGCCGGCCCCGAGGCTTCCCGCCGACTGGCGGCGATATCGTCCCTGGGGGAGTGCCTGTACCAGTCTTGGGCGGAGAGGCTTTCGGGGGTTGTTTTCCCGGTGCTGGCGGATTCCCGGGAGGAGGGTCATTCCTGCTACGATTCCCCGGAGTCGGACCCTCCGGCGGAGTTCACCGGGCCGGTGGAGCCCGGCAGGTTCTACGATTGCGGATTGGCGGAGGGCGGAGACGGTTTCATGGTAGTCGAACCCGTCCGATGAACCTATATTCGGCGCAAGGCGGCAAAACCCACTTGCTTGAAAGAAGGGTGATCCAATGATTCCATTCGCTCTGGTGCTCTCGATTCTGACAGGTGTTCAGGGGAACCTCGAGATGCTTGAGGAAGCCGTTCACCGGGCGGTTGTCCCGGCGGCGGACGCCGTGGCCCTCGAAGGCGTGGAAAGCCTGTTCATCCTCATGGAGGGGGAGCATGAAGGCGGATGGCTGGTCCGCCAGACCGTCACCGACCTTCTGGCGGAACGGGGTGTACGGGTGGAAGCCGAGAGGACCGAGCACCAGAGTTGTCAACTGATGGTCAGGCCCATGGAACTCGGGGTCCTCTACGGTGCCGTCGAGAGGTCGTGGTTCCTGGGGGGGAGGCGCATGGGGCGCTCGGCGGTCTGCCGTCTCGCCTTCACCCTGACCGATGAAAACGGTGCGGTCATTGACACCTGGAGAACCGACGGCCTGGTGCAGGACACGGTTTCCCCCGGGGACGCCCAGAACTTCGAGCACCGGACGGAGCAATGGGTGAATGACAGAATGCCGGACATGGTCGGCAACAAAGTGCTTGAACCGGTAGTGGTCACCGGAGTGGTGGCCGCTCTGATATACCTCTTCTATTCCAGCAGGGCGGATTGATGCGAAACTTCCTGCCCCTTGCCCTTTCCCTGCTTCTCCTGCTGCCGGGGTGCGACACCGGTGCCTCCCGGGAGCAGACGGGGCTCCTGGAGCAGGCGAGGGCCTTCATGGCTTCGGGCCGGTATTCCCAGGCTCTCCTTTACTATCAGGAGGCGGCCGCCCTCCGGGAGGGCTACGATCCGGCCCTTCAACTGGAACTGGCGGAGGCCGCCGTTCTGGCGTCCCAGGCGGAAAGAAACAGGACGGTCAGGCAGAAGGCCTTCGAGGCGATGCAGGTTCTCACCGAGTCCCCCGGGGAGGCCGAGCCCAGGCGGATCGGGGAGCTGTGGCGCAGGCTCGGGTGGGAGATGGCCAGGGACAACGACTCCCTTCAGGCCTACGACGCCTTCGGCATGGCGGTCGAATGCTCGCCGGAAATGGCGGAGGTCTTCGAGGAGGAATGGCTTTTCCGGGGGGTCTTCGCCGCCGGGCACCTTTCGGCCGTGGCGGGGGTTCCCGACAGCCTTTCCGGAAACCCGGAAGGCGACAGTCTGCTGGCGGCCTGCGCCGAGCGTCATCTTGTGGAACTGGACAGGGTCCCCCTGGTGAGGACCGACCTGAGAACCCAGAGGCTCAGGGCCGCCGCCAGGCTGATGCAGTACGCACCCGCCCGGTGGAGCGACGAGCTGTCGGTGCTCACCGAGTTGGACCGGCTGGACGAGATAGACCCGGGCTGGCGGTACCGGCGGATGGAACTCCTGATCCGCTCCGCCCGCCGGGATCTGGAACAGGGCCAGGGGCCCTTGGCCAGGGAGAGGCTGATGGAGGTCTGGAACTCCAGCTTCACCGGGGTGAGGGTGGAGGCCGCGCTGCTCATGGGAGAGGTCGCCCAGGATGCAGGCGATGTCGAGGGCGCCCTGCTCTGGTACAACCGGGCGTGTCAGGTCGCGCCGGGGCTCGGCACCCAGGCGGCGGTGACGGCGGCGGCCCGCAGGGATTCCCTTAGATTTTTCGTAACGCCTTGAGGAGGGGAATGTACCGGAAAACGATAACAGCCGCGGTGTTTCTGTGGTTGTGCGCCTGCGGAAGCTCCGTGATCTCGGAGGGAGTATCCCGGGAGGGGCTTCTCCAGGCCGCCGCCGAAGACTTCGACCAGGGGCGGTGGTCCCGGGCTTCCCTGCTCTACACCGAACTCCAGTTCAGATTTCCGGGCGACGAGCTGTACGACTTCTTCCTCCTGCGGGGGGCGATGTGCAACCGGGAGATGAGGCAGTGGGCCGATGCCGAGTTCGGGTTCTACCGGGTGGTGAACGAGTTTCCCAGGAGCGCGTGGGCGGATGATGCGCAGTTGGCCCTTGCGCAGACCCTTTGGATGCAGCGGCGGGACCATCGCCGTGATCCTGCTCCGGTGAGCCGGGCCAGGGAGGAGACCCGGCTGTTTTTGGAAAGGTATCCCGGCTCCGAACTGCGGAGCCAGGCGGAGGACCTTCTTTCGGAGATTGACGACCATCTGGCCCGGAGAGCCCTGGACACCGGCCGCTTTTACCTCAGGAGAAACAAGCCCGACGCCGCCATCCTCTACCTCAGGGAGGCGCTGGAGAGCTATCCGGAAGCCTCCAGCCGCGGAAGGATACTGCTGACCATCGGCGACGCCTACCGGGCGCAGGGGAACGACTACTCCGCCGGGAGCTACTACCGCAGGGCCGTGAACGAAGGCGCTCTGACGCCGGAAGAACTGCTCAGGGTGGAGGAGATCCTCTCGGAGGGGAGATGACCCCCGGTTTTCTGGGCGGTTCCTTCGATCCGCCCCACCTGGGGCATCTCGTCCTGGCGCAGGAAGCCATGGAGGCCTTCCGCCTCGACCGGGTTTACTTCATCCCCGCGAGGCACCCCCCCCACAAGGACATTTCCCGGGTTACTCCCTTCGCCTGCAGGCTCCGGATGCTGGAGACATCCATAGAGGGGGACGACCGATTCTCCGTGCTGGACATTGAGCCTCCCGAAGGCCCGTCCTACACGGTTGAGATGATCGAGCGGCTTTCCCGCCGTTTTCCGGGCGGCAGACCTTGTCTGATCCTGGGGATGGACAGCCTGGCGGAGTTGCACCTCTGGAGGGAACCGGACCGGATCCTGAGGGAGGCGGACGTGGTGGTGGGTACCAGGCCGGGTTTTTCGCCGGAGGGCGTTTCCGTGGAGCGGCTGGCGAAGGTCAGGCTCTTCGGTTTTCCGGGTGTCTGCATTTCCTCCACCCAGATCAGGGAGAAGGTTTCCCGGGGGAGGAGCGTCAAATACCTTGTAACCGAGGAAGTGAGGTCTTATATACGAGGAAAGGGGTTGTATGGCTCGGGATAAGGCTATTGATCAGATTCTCGGCGCGCTGGTGGACGAGCAGGTAAGCGATATACACTTCAAATCGGGTTCTCCACCGATAGTCCGCCGCTCCGGCCATATTATCCATGCCCAGGGCTTTCCCGCCTTGGCCACCGAACACCTCAGGCAGATCATTGCCGAGATGGCGAGCGAGAAGCAGCTTGAAAGCCTCGGCAAGGGGAACGAGGTTGACCTGGCCTACAGCCTGGGAGGCAAGGCGAGGTTCCGGGTGAACATCTTCAACCAGCGGGGGACCCCGGCGGTGGTGATGAGGAAGATCCCCTTTTCCGTTCCTGATATCGAGGATCTCGGCCTCCCCCGGACGGTGAAGGACATCGCCATGACGAGAAGGGGGCTGGTGCTTATCACCGGCGCCACGGGGAGCGGCAAATCCACCACCCTGGCGGCCATGATAAGACACATCAACGAGCACCGCAGGGCTCACATAGTGACCGTGGAAGACCCTATCGAGTTCCTTCACGCCGACAGACAGTCCAGCATCTGCCAGAGGGAGGTGGGGATAGACACTCCGGGCTGGGCCAATGCCCTCCGTTCGATTTTCCGGCAGGACCCGGACGTGATCCTCATCGGCGAAATGCGGGATGCCGAAACCGCCTTGACGGCCCTTACCGGCGCGGAGACCGGCCACCTGGTCATGAGCACCCTGCACACCACCGACGCGCCGGAAACGGTGAACCGTATCATTGACATGTTCCCGTCCCACCAGCAGAAGCAGGTGAGGATTCAACTGGGCGGTCTGCTCCGGGCGGTGATAAGCCAGCGGCTTCTTCCCCGGTGCGACGACAGCGGCGAGAGGGTTCTCGCCTGCGAGATAATGGTGCACACCTCCACTATCATGGACTGCATAACCGACCCTGAGAAGACCTACCTGATCTCGGAAACCATGGAACAGAGCGGCAGGCAGTACGGCATGCAGACCTTCGACATGGCCCTCTACAGGCTTCTTTCCGAGGGAGCCATAGACCAGGAGACCGCCCTGGCCGCAGCCACCAACCCCACGGAACTCCTGCTGAAGATAAAGGGCGTGGAATCCGCCGAGGACTGGAGAGTGGAATAATGTCAATCGTTCCGACGATCATCGCGGCAGGCGTCGTCCTCATTCTGCTGGTGTTCCTCGCGGTTCTCGGCCTCCTGGCCCAGAAGCGTCCCGTGACCACCGGCTACGAAGGCATGGTAGGAGAGCGCGGGGTAATAAGGAAAGCCAAGGGTTTCAGGGGAAGGCAGGTGATGGAGGTCCGGGGAGAACTCTGGTGGTGCAGGTCCGATACCCCCCTGGCCCCCGGCACCGAAGCCATTGTTTCGGCCTTAGATCCGGACGCCCCGGTCCTCATAGTTGAACCCTGCTGACTGAAAGGAGCTTCCCATGGGTCTTGTCTACATTCCCCTGGGCATCATCGGGTTCTTTCTGCTCATCTCCCTCCGGGTTCTGAAGGAGTACCAGAGGGGGGTGGTGTTCCGGCTGGGAAAGGTCATCGGCCTCAAGGGCCCTGGACTGGTGCTGGTGTTTCCGTTCATAGACGTCCTCAGGAAGGTGGACCTTCGGATCATCACCATGGACGTTCCGCCCCAGGACGTCATCACCCGGGACAACGTCAGCGTCAAGGTGAACGCGGTGGCCTACTACCGGGTCATGGACCCCAGGAAGGCGGTGCTGGAGGTCACCAACTACATGTACGCCACCAGCCAGCTTGCCCAGACCATCCTCCGGAGCGTTCTGGGCGAGACCACCCTGGACCAGCTCCTGGCGGAGCGGGACGAGATAAACGGCAGGCTTCAGGACATCCTCGACCGGATGACCGACCCCTGGGGCATCAAGGTCACCGCGGTGGAGGTCAAGCATGTTGACCTTCCCGTGGAGATGCAGAGGGTGATGGCTGCGGAGGCCGAGGCGGAGCGTGACCGCCGGGCCAAGATCATCTGGGCGGACGCGGAGTTCCAGGCGTCCAAGAAGCTCAGCGAGGCCGCCGAGGTGATAGAGAAGCATCCGACGGCGTTGCAGTTGCGCTACCTTCAGACCCTGAGCGAGATCGCTACGGAGAGCAACTCCACCATCGCCTTCCCGATCCCCATAGAGCTTGTGAAGCCCTTCCTGGACATGGCGGGCAAAAGGGATCAGAAATGACCCTCGAGGGCACCATCACCGCCCTGGCCACCCCTTTTTCCGGGGATTCCCCGGACTACGGGGCCCTGGGTCGTCTGGTTGACTTCCAGATAGACCAGGGTGTGGAGGGCCTCCTGGCCTGCGGCTGCACCGGTGAACCGGCGACAATGAGCGAGGCCGAGCGGCTCAGGGTCATGGAAACCGTTGTGGAGAGGGCATCCGGGGCGGTGCCCGTTCTGGGCGGTACCGGCACCAACTGCACCGATGCGACGGTGCGCTTCACCCGGCAGGCCGTCGGGACGGGGGTGGACGGGGTTCTGGTTATCACCCCGTACTACAACAAACCCACCCCGGCCGGCCAGATCGCTCACTTTTCCGCGGTCGCCGACGCCTCGGAAAAGCCCGTGATGCTGTACAACGTTCCGGGCCGCACCGGCGTGGGAATCACGGTTGATACGATTGCCGTCCTGGCGGAGCACCCGAACATAGCCGCCGTAAAGGACGCCGCCGGCAGTGTGGAGAGGGTTACCGAGATCCGCAGGGCGTGTGACATCGCCTACTTCTCCGGTGACGACCATCTGGCCCTGGCCCAGGCGTTCATGGGCTCCAGGGGGGTGGTTTCGGTGACCTCCAACGTGGCTCCCGCCGCCATGAGCGAGATGATGAGGCAGGGGCTTTCCGGAAACGTGGAGGTTGCCAGGAGGATACATGAAAGGCTGTTTCCCCTGTTCAGGGCCCTGTTCCTGGAAACGAATCCCGGGCCCGTGAAAGCCGCCCTGGGGATGCTCGGCATCTTCCCGGACTCTTCGCTCCGGCTGCCCCTGACGGCCCCGGGGGAACCGTGCCGGGAGGCGGTTCGAAACGCCCTTGCCGGAGCCGGAATACTCGGATGACCATCGGGGTTTTCGGCGCCTCGGGGCGCATGGGAAGGCTGGTGATCCAGGAAGCCCTGGCACAGTCCGTCAACGTGGCCGCCATGATTGACCTGGACACCCGGCAGGAAACCCTCCAGGGGGTGGAGGTGCTGGTGGACTTCAGCACCCCCGGCGCCTGGGGCAGGCTGGGGGGGCTCCTTGAAGGCACCGGAGCGGCCCTGGTTTCCGGCACCACCGGCCTGGCCCCGGAGCACCGCTCCATGCTGTCCGGGTGGTCCCGTGATCGGGCCGTGTTCTACAGCTCCAACATGAGCACCGGGGTCTTCGTGCTGAACCGGCTGGTGCGGGAGGCCCTGTCCATGCTGGGCGGCGGCTTCGACATGGAGATTGTGGAGATCCACCACCGGGGCAAGGCCGACAGCCCCAGCGGCACCGCGTCGGCCCTGATGGAGGGTTTGCCCGGAAACAGGGTTTACGGTCGCTCCGGGTGGGGCTCCGGGCGCCCGCCGGAAGAGATCGGCGTTCATTCCCTCCGGGGCGGCGATGTTCCCGGGGAACACCAGGTACACCTTCTGGGGGACGGGGAGAGGCTGTGTCTGACCCACGCCGCCACCGGAAGAAGGGTTTTTGCCCTGGGGGCGCTCAGGGCCGCGTTTTTCGTCCTTGGGAAAAAACCGGGGCTTTACGGAATGGAGGACCTTGTCGGCTGGAATCCTTGAACCGGGGTTCGCCGGGAGCTTCTATCCCGGGAATCCCGCAGTGCTCCGGGAAACGGTCGCCGGGTTTGTAGGCCCGTTCGACCCCATGCCCGGGGCCGTCGGAATGGTGGTCCCCCACGCCGGGCTTCAGTATTCCGGGGCCGTCGCCGGGAGGGGTTACGCCTTGGCACCGAACGATCCGGAGGTGGTGATAATCTGCGCCCCGAGCCACCGGTTTCCCGTGAGGGGTGCGGTGATACCCGATGTTACGGCCTTTCTGACCCCCCTGGGCCCCGTGGAGGTGGATTCGGAAGCCGCCGGCGTAATCCGCCGCCGGATAGGTGTCGGTTCCGCGGTGTTTCCGGAGCACAGCCTGGAGGTCCAGCTTCCCTTCGTGAAGTACCGGTGGCCCGGAACCAGGGTCTTACCGGTGGTGACGGTTTCCGACGATCCGGTTTTCCAGCGGGAACTGGCCGCGGCGCTTTACCGGGAAACCGGGGGCGCCTTCTTCATAGCCAGCAGCGACCTTTCCCATTACCACCCGCTGAATGAGGCGGTGAGGCTCGATTCGATGGTGAAGGACGCCTTTCTCTCCCTTTCCCCCGAAAGGTTCGCCTCGGCCATTGCCCGGGGCGGAGAAGCGTGCGGTTCCGCGGGGATGGCGATTCTGCTTTACTATGCGGCTTTGGCGGGGGCGAACCGTGGGGTCGAGGCGGGCTACTCGACTTCGGCTGATGCCGGTGCCGGAGAGAGCCAGGTGGTGGGTTACTTCTCGGGGATGGTACTCGGGGGCGGGGTTCGGAATGGTTGACCGTGACGGGGCCGCGGCCCTTCTGAAACTGGCCCGGGAAGCGGTGGCGAGGGCGGCGTCCGGGATGGCCGCCCCGGCGATACCCGGGGATCCGGTCTTCTCCCTCCGGGGAGGCGCCTTCGTAACCCTGAAGAAGAACGGCCGGCTGCGGGGCTGCATCGGGAGTTTCGACGGAACCGGGTCCCTGGGGGCTACCGTCAGGGCCATGGCCGGGGAGGCCGCGGTGGGGGACCCGAGGTTCCCCCCGGTGACACCGGAGGAAGTGGACTCGCTGGATTTGGAAATATCGCTGCTGTCCCCCATGGTACCCGCATCCCCGGAGGAAGTGGTTCCGGGGGTTCACGGGGTCTATGTGAGAAGGGGGGGCAGGGCCGGCACCCTGCTGCCCCAGGTGGCGACGGAGGAGGGTTGGGACAGGGATACGCTCCTGGCCCACGTATGTCTCAAGGCCGGGCTTCCTCCCGGTGCTTTCCGGGACGCGGGCACGGACTTGTTTGTATACACCGCTCAGGTAATCAGAGAAACGGAGGAGAGAGAACAATGAGAATGCCTGTTTTCGTCGTCGCGGGTTTCGTTCTGTTGGCGGCCGCTTGCCAGGTGCCGGGGTTCAAGGAGGTCGAGGAGAAGATCGCCGGCGTCTCCGACCAGGTCAGCCGGCTCGAGACCGATGGGGAGGAGCTGGAGGAGAGGCTCGAGGAACTGGAGGATCGGTTTGACGACCTCCGGTTCCAGGGAGCTGGCGACGTACAACCCAACGCAGGCTTTCCGGTCGAGGACATACAGGACGACATGGAATCAATGAGGCGCGAACTCCAGGAGCAAATGGATCAGGCCTGGGCCTATGTGGACAGCCTTGTGGGTGTGATCAACGAACTCGAGGAAACCGTCGCTTCCCTGTCTTCCCGGATAACCGCCCTTGAAAACAGGAGTTCCTCCTCTTCCTCGAGCAGCTCTTCCAGCAGCGGCCGGGGAAGCCCTGTCGGAGGGTCGAGCGGCAGAGGCAGCACCACCGGAGGCTCCACCGGGAGACGTTAGTCCGCCGCCAGAACCGCCCTGCAGTGGCGTTTTTTGCCGGCTCTCAGAATAAGTCCATCGCCGGCCAGGGATTCGAGGGTCACGGGCTCCCCTGGGTCCGTGACCCTTTTCCCGTCGGTGTAGAGCCCTCCCTGCTCCGCCAGCCGCCGGACCTCCCCCCGGGACGGGCACAGGCCGGATTCAACGAACAGATCCACCAGGGTCATGCCTCGGCCGACGCGATCCCCGGAGACCTCAAAGCTCGGGACACCCTCCAGCCCCCCCTCCCCCAGGAAAAGGGCCCTGCTGGCGTCCCGGGCGGCCTCGGCCTCCTTACGGCCGTGGGCGATGGCGGTGGCTTCCAGGGCAAGAATCTCCTTGCCGCGGCGCAGTCCGGCCCCGGTGTCCGATTCCAGCTCCCGGATGGTGTCCATGGGCAGGAACGTGTAGAGCCTCAGGAATTTTCCCAGGTCCCGGTCATCGCTGTTTATCCAGAACTGGTAGTAGCGATAGGGGCTGGTGAGCTTGGGGTCGAGCCATACGGCGCCGCCGGGCTGCGACTTGCTCATCTTCTCGCCGGTGGAGGTGGTCACCAGGGGGCATGTGATGCCGTACACCTCGGCCCCCTCCACCCGGCGGACCAGGTCGGTGCCCGCCACGATGTTCCCCCACTGGTCGGCTCCCCCGAGCTGCAGCTCGCAGTTCCAGGTTCTGTACAGGTGAAGGAAGTCGAAGCTCTGCAACAGCATGTAGTTGAACTCCAGAAAGCTCAGCCCGGTCTCCAGCCTGGCCTTCACGCTGTCCACAGTGAGCATTCTGTTCACGCTGAAATGCCTTCCCACGTGGAGCAGGAAGTCAATGTAGTTCAGATCCATCAGCCAGCGGGCGTTGTTGAGCAGAACCGCGCCGCCCGGGCCGAAATCCAGGAACCGGGTCATCTGCGTTCTCAGGGCTTCCGCATAGCGTTCCACATCGTCCTGGGAAAGGAGGGGCCGCTCGGTGTTCCGGAAGGACGGATCGCCCACCAGGGCCGTGGCGCCGCCCACCAGGATGAGGGGCCTGTGACCGGCCCGCTGCATATGGGCTGCGGTCATCAGGGGAACCAGATGCCCAAGGTGCAGGCTCTCTGCGGTGGCGTCGAATCCCGCGTAGAATACCCTGGGCCTGTCCTCAAGGAACTTTCCGAGACCGCCCGTACCGGTCTTCTGGTAAACCATACCCCTTTCTTCAAGCACAGCAAGAAGCTCCATTGAACCACCTTTCCCGGATTACCTCCGCATCTGGCGACAGTAAACAGATCGGTGTATCTTGTCAACAAAGAAAACCTAAGGGAAGGGCGGTCGTATGAACCACATCGAGCTCGAGCACCCGATAGCCAGAGATCTGGTCACCAGGTTGCGGTGCAAGGATTTCCCGCCTTCCCGGGTTCGGGCCTGCACCAGGAGGCTGGCGTACCTTCTGGCCGTCGAGGCCACAAGGAATCTGCCTACGGCTCCGGTGGAGGTCGAGACCCCCCTGGAGTTCACCTACGGCGAGGTCATCAGGAAGCCCCCGGTTCTGCTGCCGGTGCTGAGGGCCGGGCTGGGGCTTCTTCAGCCCTTCGTGGACCTGCTTCCGGACTCTCCGGTGGCCTTTGCAGGGCTCAGGCGGGACGAGGCCACGGGCCGGGCCCAATGGCAGTACCGCTCCATACCGAACGTGTCCGGCAGAACGGTGATAGTCCTGGACCCCATGCTGGCCACGGGAGGAACCGCCTCGGAGGTTCTGGGGTACCTCAGGGAAGGAAAGGCCGAGTCGCTCGTCCTGGTCGTGGTCATCGCGGCCCCGGAGGGAATCGCCAGGCTCAGGGGTTTTCAGGAGCTTACCCTGATAACCGCAAACGTGGACCGGGAACTGGACGAGAACTGGTTCATCCGCCCGGGCGTGGGCGATTACGGGGAAAGGCTCTTCGCCGGCGGAAATTGACGAAAGGTTCTCTTGCAGAGAAGCAGGCGCAACTTCATCGCGGTGACCGTCGTAGTTCTGGCGGGGCTCCTCACATGGTTCTCCATCCCCGGGTACGGCAGGGGGGAGAGGGCGTCGTGGCCCTTTCACAGGGATATTGCGGCTCTTGATTTCCACCGCGCCCACGCTTTTGCGGTCATGGCGGACACGGTGGACATCATGGTTGGAGTTGTGGGCGACGGTTTTCTCGGCGGCGCCCTCTGGGACGCCGGTCTCTCGGGGAGGAACTACGAACAGGTCTGCGCTATCCTGAGGGACAGCCTTGGATGGAGAGTGCAGCAGCTCGGGGATTCCATAGTGGCGGTGTACCACCGGGACCGGCTTGCGGAGCTGAGGGCGTACCCCCGGAACCGCAGGGGTTTTTTCCGGATCTGCTGGACGGACGGGGTTCCCGGCCTTTGGGAGTTTTCCCCCCAGGAGAGCTGGATTCGCACCCGGGCGGTGCAGTGCCGGGTCACAAGCACCGTGTGGGGGGCTTTGTGGGAGTCGGCGATCCCCGGTGACCTGACCTCCAACGGCATGCTCCTCAGCGCCCGTGACACCGCCAGGGCGGTGGGCTACGTGTCGGAACTGCAGCATGAACTCACCGACCGCCTTTTCTGCTACGACATTGACTTTTACTACGATGTCCGTACCGGAGACAGCCTGTGGATCCTCATAGAGGAGACGAGGTATCCCGAGGACGGTGAGTCGGGTTTTCTGAGGATCCTCGCCGCCAAGTACAAGTTCGCGGGGGGAGGTCTGGCGGAGGCGCTTCCCTTCTTTGTCACCCCGGAGGGCGACGAATCCTCCTACCTCGACCATTTCCACCGGGACGGCGCTTCCCTGCGCACCATGTTCCTGAAGATGCCGGTGCCCTTCGGGAGGGTGAGTTCACCCTTTTCCGGCGCCAGGCTCCATCCCGTGCTGGGGTACACCCGGGCCCATCGGGGGATAGACTACGCCGCCCCGCTGGGAACCGAAATCTATGCCGTGGGAGACGGAGTCATCACCGTTAGACAGTGGCAGGGCGGTTACGGCAACTTCATCAAGATCAGGCATGCCAACGGGTACGAGACGGCCTACGGGCACATGAACGGCTTCGCTTCGGGGCAGGCGGTGGGAAGCCGCGTCCGTCAGGGTGAGATAATCGGGTACGTCGGCACTACGGGGCTGTCCACCGGCCCCCACCTTCATTTCGAGATGATCAAGAATGGGAGCCATGTGAATCCGGCGGAGGAGATAGTTCCGCCGTCGGACCCCCTGGAAGGGGAGAACCTGGCCCTTTTCCTGGAACAGCTTCCCGTGCTCGATGCGGCCTGGACGGTTCTCAACGGTTCTCCGATCCCGGTTCCGCCCCCGCCCGAACCTCCGGCGGCGGAGGGGCGGTGACCCGGGGCCTTTACATCGCGGGCTCGGGCAAGGACGCCGGGAAGACGACCCTCTGCCTGGGCCTCGCCGGTCTGCTCGGGGATATGGTGCCCGGGGGGATTTCCTTCTACAAGCCCATGGGCCGGAAGGTGACCGAGGTGGACGGCGATTCGGTGGGGCAGGACTCTTTGTTCCTTCCCTTCGACGACAGTATCGCGAAACCGTCGCTCACAACCATCATCCGGGAGATCGGCGCTTTTCCCCTGTTCGACGCCCCGCTTTTCCCGGGTTCCCCCGGAACCGGCTTCATCACCGCCTTCGACTCCACCGAGCAGGTGCTTTCCAGGATGGAACGGAGCCCGGGAAAGGGCGTTGTCGCCTTCCTGAAGAGACTGTTTGGGCGTGGCTGAACCCTTATTGCCGGACGAAGCCTTCTGGGACGGGGTTTTCGGGCCCCTGCTCCACCTCCTTGCCTCCGGCGGCGGCAGGAGGATCTCCGTGGGCGGGCTGGGAGGCGCCGCCCTCCCCCTCGCGGTGGCGGCGGTCCACCGGCTGGCGGGCCCCACTATGGTAATCGCCCCGGGCGCCAGGGAGGCCGAGAGCATCAGGGACGACCTGGCGACCCTCCTTCCGGGGCCCGTTCTCCATTTCCCGTCCCATGAAACCCTGCCCTTCCACGGCGAGGAGGCCCACCAGGGGGTTACGGCGGACAGGGTCGAATGTATGGCGGGGCTTCTGAAGGGGGACGGCGGAACCCTGGTGGTGGTTCCGGCGCCGGCCCTGATAAAGAGGATTCCGCTCCCCGGTGAGTTTCCGTTTCTGAAGCTGTACGAGGGGATGCGCCTCGTGCCGGAAGCCCTGGGGGACTGGCTTCTGGCGGCCGGGTTCCGGAGGGAGACCGGGGTTTTCGAGCAGGGACGCTGGTCCCGGCGGGGGGGAGTGGTGGACGTCGGATCGTACGGCCGTTCCAACCCGGTGAGGATCGAGTTCCGGGACGACCAGGTGGAATCCCTGAGGCTCTTTGATCCCCAGTCCCAGCGCAGCGTACGGAGCCTGAGGGAAGTGGTGCTCATACCGGCCCGGGAGTTGTTTCTCACCCCGGAGCACTGGAACCGGGCCCTGG
>JAKPTG010000017.1 GCA_029571005.1 Candidatus Fermentibacterota bacterium | reverse complement strand
AGGAGTCCGCCCAGGCGGCCTTGAGCTGGATAAACGCCACGGGCCGGGCCGGGGAGCAGGATTTGTCCCGGACGGACGTGCATGTTCACGTCCCGGCCGGGGCGACCCCCAAGGACGGCCCCTCCGCCGGGGTGGCCATGGCGGCTTCCATGTTGAGCGCCTTCAATGGGATACCGCTCCGGGCCGACACCGCCGTGACCGGGGAGATAACCCTGAGGGGCAGGATACTCCCGGTGGGCGGCATCAAGGAAAAGGTGCTGGGAGCCCTCTCCTCCGGCATCGTCAGGGTCGTCATCCCCGGGGAAAACTCCCGGGACCTGGCCGAGATACCGGCGGAGCAGATTTCCAAAATGGACATTATTACGGTTGACACCCTGGAGCAGGCCGTCGAAATGCTCCTTTACCGGGAGGCTACCCATGCGTAGGACATGTTTAACGGTCGTCCTTGCGGCCCTGGTCGTGCTGGGCTGCAAGACCCCGTCCGACAGGATCCACACCGCGGACGGTTCCGTGGTGGTGGGCGGGCTGAAAACCATTGGAAACGGCGTTGCGGTGGTAGGCGGCGTGACCGTGCAGGTGCCCTCCGCCCCCGCCAGGGTCTGGGGACGAAACGGAGCCTGCCTCTTGGGCACGGTCACCCTGGCGAAGGGAGTGGTGGAGGTGGAGACCGGGGGAGGTTCCGTGGAGATGCCCCTGCGATCCGTGGCCGCCATCGTCTGGGGGAACACCGCCGTCACTTCCGCGGTGTTCGATGTTCCGGCCCGGGCCGGCTGGATGAACACCCATATCCGGGTGAGCCGGGGGGACTTCATAACCGTCTCCGCCGGGGGAACGGTCTCCACCGAGGTCGGAAGCTCCGATCCCGACGGGGTGGTGCAGGTCTCCGCCACCACCTCCCTGGTCCCCCAGGCCGTGGGGGGGGCCCTGATAATGCGGATCGGAGATGAGGGCGAGGTGATCCAGACCGGTTCCCGATGGACCGGAAACGCCGCCGGCGACGGTGAGATTCAACTGGCGGTGAATGCCCACATCCCAGGAAGCCCCGTTTCCGATGGCGGCTACACCGTTGCGGTCACCGCCGGGCCCGGGCGCGGAACCGGAACAACGGCGGTGTTCCCGGCGGCCGGAACCCGGTTCTCCTTCTGATGAGGAGGCGCTTTCCCAGGTGGTTGACGAACGCCGTTCTACACAATAGAATTTATGAAGTTATGATATTGACGCCGGGACGGCTTCAAGTAAAATAGGAGGTTTAGCGATGAAAGTAGCTGTTCTCCTTGTGATTATGGCTGTGTCGGCAATGGCCGGAACTTACCTTGTCGGCTACGGAGACACCCTCTGGGACCTGTCGCTTCATTTCTACGGCACGCCCCTCCGCTGGGAAGAAATCCTTGCTGCGAACCCCCAGATAGGGGGCCCGGAGCAGCTCTGCCCCGGAATGCTCATCAACATACCCGGGGCCCTGAACTCCACCGGGGGTTACGGTCCGGAGGTCCGCACCGTCTCTATTCCCGCTTCGACGGTGGTGAACTGGTCCAGCGAGCCCATACTCAGCAGGCTCCAGAGGGAAGGGGCCGGCATGGTGGCCTTCGACCCGGTCGCCCCCCTGGGCAGGGTGGTGCAGGTGAACACGGAGGAGGACGCCCGTTTCAGGTTTGACAGCGGGCTTCCCGGGGACATGCTGGAGATAGACTACGGATCGTCGCAGGGGGCGGCGCCCGGGCAGGTGCTTCGGATCTTCAGGGAGGGTGAAGAGGTCCGGGACCCTTCCACCGGCGGCCGCGGGCGGGTTTACCGGGCGGCCGGGGTGTGCAGCGTCATCGAGACGAGGCCTTCCACGGCGGTGGTCCAGTTGGAGCACGGATACCTTGCGGTGCGTGAGGGCGACCTCGTGTTCCCCTACAGGGCTTCGGAGGAAGTTCTGATAAACAATGAGCCGTCCACCCGGGATTTCTCGGTGCACGTCCTGGCCCTGAAGAACCCGGACACCCGCAGGGCCTACGTCTTCGACGTGGTATACATCAATGCGGGCGCCGAAGCGGGGATACGGCCCGGGGACGTCTTTTCGGCCTTTACCTGCGGTGAGCGGTACGATGTGGGAGATCACGAGGTTATCATCACCGCCGACCTTCCGGTGGCGGACCTGGTCATCCTGACCACGGAGAGGCTTTCGGCTTCCGCCATGGTGGTCAGCAACCGCTCCGCGCTTCTGATCTCTCCCGGTGACATTCTCTGGCTGACGAAGAGTCAGGCGCTTCCGGAACGTTAGGTCCGATGGACTGGAGGGTGATCGCCAGGGGGCTTTCCCCTTCCGGTGCGGCGGTGGTCCATCTCTGCACCAGGACCGGGTTCCCGGCTTCGGAGGTGCGCCGGGGGCTCGCCTCCGACGAAGGGCTGGTCATCCGGGAAGGCATGGGGCGTGGGGTGGCGGACAGTCTGGCCGCCTCCCTGTCCTTCGACGGAATCACCCTGGAGGTTGTTCCCTCCACGGCCGCGGCCGCAGCCGCGGAGGGTTTCCGGGTGGTGCTGACGGGCTACTCCCCGGGAAGCCGGGGCCGGCTCAGGGCCGCCCTCGTCAAGATGAGCGGAAGGCCCGAGGAAGAGGTTATCGCCTTTCTTTCCAGGATACCCTTCGCCCTCAGAAGGAATGCGGACCCTGAAACCGCGGCCGCGGTGCGCAGGTTCATAGAGGCTGCGGGCGGAGTGGTGGAGATCCGGCCCGAGGCGCTGGAGTCCGGAGACGCGCCTGCGGCCCCTGAAACCGCCGGTTCGCCTCCGGGGGGGAAACCGACGGCGCCCGTTGTGAGCAGCGGTCCACCGGCGTCGCTCTACCGCAGTCTGCCCCCTCCCGTGGAGACCATCGAGGCCGGAATGGTTTTCCGGGAACCCCACCGGTACACCCCGCTTCCTCCCGAAGCCCACGGCGAGAGCCCCGGCCGGGCGGCGCCCCTGAAGGGCTCCTCATTTCCGGAACCGTATCCGACCGTTTTCTCGGCCCCGGCCAGAGCTTCCGGAATACCCCCCGCCGGGAAGCCGGAGGTTGCGCCCGGCGTGCCTCCGGCGGTGTGCGGGCCGTTCCATCCGGTGTTCATGTGCCCGGTGCCCGACAGCCAAGCGGTGCGTACGGCGCTTTTGCTCCAGAGCAGCCTGGGTCTTTCCGCTGGGGCCGCGGAACGGGCGGTGCGGCGGACCCATTCCGTTGTGGCCCTGGGGAGAAGCCGCCGGGAAGCTTCCGAAAAGTTCCGGCTGCTGGTGTCCATGGGCCTCCCCGTAACCCTGGTCAGGCCTCGGAGCCTTCCGGCGAGATCCGGGGATCATGTCTGGTTCGGAAACTGGATTCGGGCCCGCTGAGGAGCTGGTTGACCGGTTCCTTCAGGTGATCGTTCTGGAGCGGGGCCTTTCGCCCAACACGGTTTCGGCCTATATGAACGACATAGCCCAGGCGTTCAGGGACATTCCGGGAATGCCCAGTCCCGCCCCCGGCGACCTGTCCGAGTGGGTGACAGGGCTTTCGCTCTCCGGCCTCGCCCCCCGGACGGTTCGGCGGAAGATATCCTCGGTGAAGGCCCTGTTCCGGTACATGCTCGAGGAGGGGGAGCTGTCGGAGGACCCCTGTCGCCACCTGCGGGGGCCTAAGCCGGGGCTCGACCTCCCGGACCATCTCACCGTGTCCGAGGCGGAGAAGCTCCTTGAGGCCGAGCCCGGAGACGGGCCCCTGGGGCTCAGGAACCGGGCGCTTTTGGAACTGGGGTACGGTTCGGGGCTCCGGGAGAGCGAGCTGACGGACCTGACCGTGGACAGGCTCGATATGGAAGAGGGGTTCGTGCGTCCCCTGGGAAAAGGCTCCAGGGAGAGGATCGTCCCCATGGGCGAACCTTGCATGGGGTGGATGGGGCGGTACCTTTCGGAAGGAAGGCCCCGGCTGGCCCGGAAGGGCTCCGGCAGGACGGTCTTCCTGTCCAAGAGCGGAAGACGGCTCTCCAGAATGACCATCTGGAGCGTCGTCCGGCGGGCCGCCCTGAGGGCGGGGGTTTCCGGGCGGGTGCACCCCCATACCCTGAGGCACAGCTTTGCAACCCATCTCCTTGCCGGTGGTGCGGACCTGAGGGTGGTGCAGGAACTCCTGGGCCATTCCGACATCAGAACCACGGAAATCTATACTTCGGTGGACAGAACCAGGTTGTCGGAGGTCGTGGCCCGGTGCCATCCCCGGGGGAACGGCCGGTGATCCGGTTCCCGCTGGAGGGGCTCAACCCGGCCCTGAGCGCCGAACTCCTGCGGCAGGCCGGGGAATGGGGCGTTGACAACGCCGGGGTGGAGGTGCCCCAGCTGCCCCGGCTCCTTCAGACGGTCCGGGACGTGAGCAAAACCCCTTCGGGGGCCCGGCTGGCGAATACCTACAGAAGCGTACACCTCTGGGACGACCTGACGACCTCGGGGGTACTTCCCCCCGCCGGGGCGGCGGCCCTCTTCCTGGCGTGCCGCCGTGAAGCCCGGGCCCTCCTGGAGCTTGGCTACCCCAGGAACGCCGGAATTGACTTCATAACCGATCTTCCCGGCCCCGGATGCAACCCGGTGAGGCCGCCCGCCCAGTCCAGGGCCGCCATGCACCACCTGGGCGGCGACATGGACCTGTTCATGGAGATGCTGTCGAGACCCATCCCCGGTCACTACTCGCTGAAGATGGTGTTCTCGGTCTGGCCCAGGGAGGGGAGGATTCCACGGCCCTGGGTGGGTCGGGAGGAACCCTTTTCGCTGCTGCTCAGGTCCGGGGAGGAGGAAGTCCCCGGGGTTGTGAGCCTGTCGCCCAGACTGTTCGGCTACTGCCTGCTGTGCTGTCACGACCTGGCCGGGAGGGTGGGGGCCTGCCTTCAGGAGCCCGGAAGGCTGCCGCCCTTCGGTGTGTTCGCCTCGGCTTTCCCCCCGCCGGAATCCTGCCGGAATCCGGAGCCTTGAACATATTACCGGTTTTCGGGAGGTGAAGGATTGACCGCCGCCGTAGTGTTCCTGCTCATCGGCGTTGTGCTTCCGAACCCCGGGGATGTCCCGGTGCTCGAGGCCGGCGCCTCGATAACCCTTTCCGCCGACGGCGGCGAGGCCTGGTTCAGGATTCTGGAGAGGGATTACGCCCTGCTGGAACTCGAGGCGGCCCCGGCCTGCCGTCTCACGGCCTTCGATGACGCCGGTCAGGCGCTGGCCGTCTCCGACGACGGCTCCCTGGTGCTGTCCGCCTATTCCGACTACTGGTTATGGGTTCTGGCCGAGGGGCGCGGCACCCTCACCGCGGAACTCTCCCGCCGCCTTCCCGCCCCGGTGACACTGCCCTATTCCGGTTGTCTGCCCCGGGGCGTCATGGCGGAGGCCTTCATCCTGACCCCCCCTTCGGAAGGGCGGTACCTGATCATCCTCACCGGAGACGGACCCGCCGACCTGGACCTGGAGGTGTACGGCCCGGGCAACAGGCGGTGGGCCGGCAGCTACAGTGCCGACGGCAACGAAAAGGTCATGCTGAACCTTCAGGCCGGAGAGTCCGTCACGGTTCTGGTCTCCCGCTACAATAAGAGCGGCGGCGGCGATTTCACCGTGAGCATGGAGAGGGTGGGGGACTTCAGGGTTCTCGAAGGCATCGTGCGGATGGAGTCCCGGCCCGGCCGGATAGAGAGATTTCTGATTCCCGGAAGGAGCAGGGCTTCCCTGCTGCAGCTCGCCTACCGGGGCGACGACGACCTCGACCTTCTGGTGAGGGGCTCCTCCGGGGAAGTCCTCTGGTCGTCGGCCACGTACTCCTACAGCGAAATGGTGATGATCCCCGGGGGCGGCGACACCTTCGTGGCGGAGGTGGTCAACTACCCGGGCGAGGACCGGGAGAACCCCTGGTTCGTCCTCACCCTCACCTCCCCCGACACGATCATCACCGGAGACGGGGGCTCCCTGGAGGTGCGGGCCTCGGAGGGGCTGGCCCCCCTGGTGGGATACTGCCCGGGTCCGGAGGGGTTCCATGTCGTATCGGCCCTCTTCGAAAAGACCAGGGACGGAGACCTGAGGCTCTTCCGGCGTCCCGGCGAAGCCTCGGTGCTCATGGCCACCATGAGGGGCGACGAGGAGTTCATGGTCTGGATCGGCTCCGGAGACACGGTCTGGGTGGCGCCCGGTTTCAGCGGAATGGATCTGGAGGGGAGCTGCCGACTGAGCTTCACCCCGGGGGGCGGCGCCCGATTGCGGAGGAGGGCTTCCGGTTCCGTGGACACCGACCGCAGGATGGTCAGCTTCCACACCGTCCGGGGGGAGCCCGGCAGCATACTTCTGGTGAAGCTCACCGGGGAGCCCGACGAGATGGACCTGGACATGCTGGTCAGCGGCCCCGGGTTCGACCTGCAGGCCGAAGGGGCCCGGAGCCGCCACGACTCGGCCTCGGACGAGGCGGTGGCCGTTTACGTGGAGAATCCGGCGGAGTACGCGGTCACGGTTTACGCCTACGAGCGCCGGGCGTCGGGCACCTTCGAGCTGAGCGCCGAGAACATCTCCCTGACCGCCCTGGCCCCCGGAACCCCGGGCCGGGAGACCTGGGCGGTGATCGTGGGCATCAGCGGGTACAGCGACCTGGTGGACGTCCTGTCCAGGTGCAGCATGGACGCCATGGATGTCAGGGAGTTCCTGATGGAACGGGGGGTTCCCCCCGATCATATGGTGGTGCTGGTGGACCAGAGCGCCACGCTGGGCGCCTTCGAGAGGGCGCTGGAACAGATATTCCAGAGGGCCGGCCCGGAGGACAGGCTGGTGGTGTTCTACAGCGGTCACGGCAGTCAGGAGCCTCCGGGTTCCGGAGGGCCGGAGGAAGAAGACTCCATGAACGAGACGCTCTGCTTCTACGACGGCGACATGGACGACGACCGGCTGGCCGGCAGGCTCAGGGATTTCCCCGGGCTCTCCCTGGTCTTCCTGGACGCGTGCCACAGCGGCGGCTTCGTGAACGACTTCCGGGACGGCGACAATGCCCTGGTGCTCACCGCGGCCCGGGAGGACCTGAGCGTCAGCGAGAGGATACTCACCCCGATTCTTCTTCAGGGCGGCCGGGGCGGGGCGGACCTGGACGGCGACGGGATCATCACCGTCGGGGAACTGGCGGAATACGTTGACATGATTCTCCAGCGGGTCTGCCCCTTCTGTGACACCGTCCTTGAGGAGGGTGCCTCGATGCTCTGCCCGGGGTGCGGAGAGACCCTCAAGGGCGAGAACAGGATTCCCAGGCCGGAACAGGGGGTCTTCACCGATCCCGGCACCGTACTCTGGAGCGTTTCGGAATGAAAGGCGGAGGGATTTGAGCGACACCCACCTGCATCCGTTGGAAATCGCCCTGCTCCGATGGCTGGTGCAACACCCCGGGTGCAACGACGCCGAGTGCATCGCCGGTACCGGTCTGGACGAGGGATCGTACCGAAGGGCGGCCCAGTGGCTCCTGGCAAGGGGATACGCCAGGATCGCCGGGTCGAGGACCGCCGTCAGGGTCATTCCCGGTCCGGTGGGCGAGGAAAACCTCAGGTTGGGAACCACTCCGGAACTCGCGTTGCTGGAGCGGGTGCTTCAGGGGGCCTCCACCCTCCAGGAGGTCCAGGAGGACCCAAGGTTCCAGAAGGGCCGGTGGGGGAGCGCCCTGGGGGCCGCGACGAAGGAGGGGGTCATCCAGGGAGGGGCCTTGGACCTTCGGGTGGGCGACGGCACCGGGGGCGTCTTCCGGGAGTTATGGGAACAGGTTTACGAGCCCCTGGGCCGTGACGACAGGGTCATGCTGGAGGACCTTCCGGCCCGGATAGCGGACCTGGTTTCCGCCCGGGCGCCCAAACGGGGCAGGAGCGGCGCGGAATTCCTCCTGGAGGAACGGACCGAGAACACCCTGGCGGTCACCCCGGAAGGGGAGCGTGCCCTGGCTTCCGTCGGGGACGTGAACGCCCTGGGGGCGCTCACCCGGGAGATCCTTGCCTCGGGGGAGTGGAGAAATGCGGTTTTCCGAGGTTACCGGGTGGACATTCCCCCGGCCAGGATTCCCACCGGGAGGCTTCATCCCTACGGGGCCTTCCTGGACGAGGTCCGGGAGAAATTCGTTTCCATGGGGTTCCGGGAGATGACGGGGCCCCTGGCGGAGAGCGAGTGCTGGGACAACGACGCCCTGTTCATGCCCCAGTTTCACGCCGCCCGCGACATACACGACGCGTACTTCCTGGAGGAGGGAGCCCGGGTTGATCCGCCGGAACCCGCCCTTGTTGAGCGGGTGGCCGAGGTGCACCGCCACGGCGGAGACACCGGCGGCAGGGGGTGGGGGTACGACTTCAGCGTCCCGAGGACCATGCAGGCGGTACTGAGGTCCCAGGGAACCGCCCTGTCCGCCAGGACCCTGGCTTCCGGGCCGGATATCCCCGGGAAGTACTTCGGCATCGCCAAGTGCTTCCGGTACGACCAGGTGGATGCCACCCACCTGCCCGACTTCTTCCAGGTGGAAGGCATAGTGCTGGGGGAGGAGATAAACTTCAGGCACCTCCTTGGCCTTCTCAAGCTGTTCGCCCAGGAGATCGCCGGGGCGGAAAGCTACCGGTGCGTCCCCGCCTATTTCCCCTTCACCGAACCCTCGGTGGAACTCCACGTGAAGCACTCGGTGCTCGGCTGGTTCGAGATGGGCGGTGCCGGTCTCTTCCGGGAGGAGGTCACCCTCCCCCTGGGCGTCCGGGTGCCGGTCATCGCCTGGGGGCTCGGGCTGGACCGGATGGCCTTGCTGGCCATGGGGCTCTCGGACATCCGCGACCTGGTCACCCCGGATCTCGCCCGGCTGAGGCAGATGGCGGTCAAGCCCGACTGGCTGCCCGGAAGGAAGGCGTGACATGCCCAAGATAGAGGCGAGCCTCTCCGACCTGCTGTCCCTGGCGGGCCTTTCGGACCCGAGCCGCCTTCGGGAGCTGCTGGAGCCCCTGAAGGGGGAGCTGGACGGAATCGAAGGGGACACCGTAAAGATAGAACTCAACGATACGAACCGCCCGGACCTCTGGACGGTGGAAGGCGTGGCCCGGGGAATCCGCTGCCGGCTCAGGGGCGCTGAGAAGCACCTGGCCCGGATGGAGGACCGGGGACGGGAACTCCTGGTCCGGCCCGGGCTGGAGGGCGTCAGACCGTTCATCTCGTGCTTCGTGTGCCGGGACCTCTCCCTGGACGACCGGGGTCTGGCCGCCCTGGTGAACGCCCAGGAGAAGCTCTGCGCCACCCTGGGCAGGGGGAGGCGCGCCGCCGCGGCCGGTATCTACAGGCTTTCCGACATATCCTTCCCGGTGTGCTACCGTCCCGCCGACCCGGAGACGGTCTTCCACCCCCTGGGGGCGGAACGGGAAATGACCCTTGCGGACACGCTGCGGTCCACGGAAACCGGTCTTCTCTACGCCGGCATCCTTGAGGGGGCCCCGGTCTTTCCCTTCCTGGAGGACGCCCGGGGAAAGCCGCTTTCCTTCCCGCCGGTGCTCAACAGCGAAGGAACCGGCCGGGTGACCCCCGGGGACCGCGACCTCTTCTGCGAAGTGACCGGAACGGACAGACACACCGTCGCGCTCATGGCCGCCATCTTCGCCTGCGCCCTGGAGGACCGGGGCGCGGTGATCGAAAGGGTCACGGTCCGCTATCCGGACGGGGAGGCGGTGCCCTGCCCTACGGTCTTCGCCGACACCCTCACGGTGCCCCTCGAACGGATAACCCGCACCATCGGGCTGGACCTTCGGGCCTGCGATCTGCCGGAACTCCTGTCCGGGATGGATTACTCTTCCGTGACCGTGGATGACCGTACGGTCACCGCGGTGATGCCCCCCTACCGCCGGGACGGCATCCACCCCGCGGACCTGGTGGAGGATATTGCCATAGCTTACGGCTTCAACAGGATAGATCCTCTGCTTCCCGGAGACTACACCCTGGGGAGTCCCTCCCCCGAATCCCGGCTGGGAGCCGCGGTGAAGCTGCTTCTGGTGGGCGCGGGGTGCGAGGAGATCCTCCGCCCGGTGCTCACCAGCCCGGGCAAGGTGTCTCTCCAGACCCTTACCCCGGACCCTCCGGTGCTCATCTCGAACCCGATGACCGCCGAGTACTCCGCCGTGAGCAACACCGTGCTTCCGAGCCTTCTTGAGGTAGAGTCCGTGAGCGGCCACGCGGCGTTCCCCCACAGGCTCTTCACATTGGGGGAGGTGCTCAGGAGGGATCGGGGCAGGCTCCGCACCCTCTGGAGCCTGGGTCTCATCGCCTCCGGCGCGGGCATGGATTTCGGTGCGGTTCACTCCCTCCTTGGTGTTCTGGCGTACGGAAGGGGTCTTGAACTGACGCTGGAGTCCGTGGACGATCCAAGGTTCATACCCGGAAGGAGCGCGTCGGTGTTTCTGGGGGGGAAGAGGGCCGGGATCGTCGGGGAGCTGCATCCCCTGGTGCTGGAAGCCTGGGGGATACCCGTCCCCGTCTCGGCTTTCGAGGTGGACCTGGAACCCATCGGGGGCTGATTTGCCGGAACTCTTCCGTCTCGAGTCGCCCTTTGAGCCGGCCGGCGATCAGCCCCGGGCGGTGGAGGCTCTGCTGCATGGCCTCGAGCGGGACATGGAATGGCAGACCCTCCTGGGGGTCACCGGCTCGGGAAAGACCTTCACCATGGCTTCGGTCATCAGCCGGGTGAAAAGACCCACCCTGGTGGTGAGTCACAACAAGACCCTGGCCGCCCAGCTCTACGGTGAACTCAGGGGCTTTTTCCCGGACACCGCCGTGGAGTACTTCGTGAGCTACTACGACTACTACCAGCCCGAGGCCTACCTGCCGGCCAGCGACACGTACATTGAGAAGGACGCGGACCTGAACGAGGAGCTGGACAGGCTCCGGCTGAAGGCCACCGCCAGCCTCCTGAGCCGCAGGGATGTGATAGTGGTGGCTTCGGTGAGCTGCATCTACGGCCTGGGAAGCCCCCGGACCTTCATGGAGCGGGGGTTCCGGCTGAAGGTCGGGGAAAGCCCGGGCAGGGACAGGATGCTTTCCGACCTGGTCTCCATGCAGTACCGGAGGAACGACGTCACCCCGCTCAGGGGTTTCTTCCGGGTCATGGGCGACACGGTTGACCTGATTCCCTCGTATTCGGACCGGGGGCTCCGGGTCGAGTTCTTCGGCGACCAGGTGGAGTCCATCCGGGAAGTTGACCACCTCACCGGAGCGGTCCTGGGCAGCCTGGAGCAGACCATCATCTTCCCCGCCAAGCATTTCGTCATAGGGGAAAGGCAACTCAACCTCGCCATGGGCCGCATCCGCGGCGAACTCGAGGAGAGGCTCGCCGGGTTCCGGGCCGAGGGGAAACTTCTGGAGGCCCAGCGGCTCAAATCCCGCACCGAATACGACCTGGAACTCCTTGGCGAGACCGGTTACTGCCCGGGGATAGAGAACTACAGCAGGCACATCGCCGGGCGGGCGCCGGGGGAGCCGCCTGAATGCCTGGTTGACTATTTCCCGGAGGACATGCTGGTGTTCATAGACGAAAGCCACAGGACCATCCCCCAGATCCGGGGGATGTACCTGGGAGACCGGTCCAGGAAACAGACCCTGGTGGACCACGGCTTCCGCCTTCCCTCCGCGCTGGACAACAGGCCCCTGTTCCTGGACGAATTCCTGGCCTCCACGGGGAACAAGGTCTGCATGTCCGCCACCCCGGCCCCCTTCGAGCTGGAGAGGAGCGGGCAGGTGGTGGAGCAGATAGTGAGGCCGACCGGGCTGATGGATCCGGAAGTGAGGATACACCCCGCCCGGGGACAGGTGGATCACCTTGTGGAGCAGATCCGCCGGACACTGGAGGAACGGGGCAGGGTGTTGATCACCACTCTCACCAAGAAGACCGCCGAGGAACTGGCGGCCTACCTGGACAGGCTCGGCATAGCCGCCCGGTATGTCCACAGCGAAATTGACGCCCTGGAGCGGGTTTCCATCCTGAGGGACCTGCGTTTGGCGGAGTTCGACGTGCTGGTGGGGGTGAACCTGCTCCGGGAGGGGCTGGACCTTCCCGAGGTCAGGCTCGTGGCGGTGCTGGATGCGGACAAGGAGGGCTTCCTCAGGAGCAGGACGAGCCTGATCCAGACGGCGGGCAGGGCCGCCCGGAACAATGCCGGAACGGTGATTTTCTATGCGGACCGGGTTACCGACAGCATGAAGGCCGCCCTGGAGGAGACGGAGAGGCGCCGCTCCATCCAGGCCGGATACAACCGGGAGCACGGAATTACCCCGGAGTCCATCAGGAAGAGCCGCGAGGAGATACTGCGAACCACCGGGATCGCGGACATGATCGGATCCGGGGGAAGCGGTTCGGCGGAGGTGGAGGAAGCCGGGATGGAAACCCTGACGGCGGAGGAACTGGAAAGGAGGATGATGGAGGCCGCCGCGGAGCTGGAGTTTGAGAAGGCGGCTCTCCTGAGGGACAGGTTGAGGAAGGTTCTCGGCGGGGGTTGACGCCGGACGGAAGAAGGGCAATTATTGCTTCGCGATCTTTCGCTGGGTTCGTGCATCAACCGGAAAAACGGGAAAGGGGAATCATGAAGCAGGCAGTTGCGGTTCTCGCAATACTCGCGATGGCGGCTTTCGCCGGCCAGGTCCGGGTTGACGTTCCGGGCGTCGGCGGCGGCGGCTACGATGCGGAAGTGCTCCAGTACGACGACGGCAGCCCCCACTGGCTTACCTGGGGCGGCACCTACCGGGGCACCTGGTTCAACACCCAGGATTTCGACCCCTCAAGCGGCGGTTTCGCCCTTGAGCAGATGGAGTACTGGTTCTACGAGCACAATGAGCGTCCCTGGGATACCGATGAGTTCTACAGCGAAATCTGGAACGGCGACGACATGGGGCCCGTCAGTCCTTGCCTTGCCCAGGCAGTGGTTGTTGCACCTCACTACGCTCCCTGCTACCACACCTTCGCCACCCCCCTGGATGTCGAGCAGAACTTCTGGGGCCTGATCAACACCACCATGAGCGCCGGCGGCTGGCCCAGCGTTCTGGGCGACAACACCCCGGGGGAGAACAGCTTCTTCAGCGACGACATGATCGTCTGGGAGCCCTGGGGCGAGCTGGGCGACTACCTTATCCGCGCCCACGGCGAGTTCACTTACTCCTTGGAGGCCGGCAGCTGGGCTTCCATCAAGGCCCTGTTCTAACCTCGATCTTTTCGGGCTCTGTGGGCCGGCCTTCGGGCCGGCCCCTTCTTTCAGCCGGCCTGCCGCTTCCGCCGGACTGAACCTCATGACGGGCACGGGGACGGAACCGGCCCCGATGTATTATCTTTGAGGCATCATGAGTGTAACCGTGGCCAGAACCGCCGGATTCTGCTGGGGGGTCCGCCGGGCGGTGGACAGGGTGGTCCACGAGATCAAAAGGGGACGCGCCCCCTTCCGGGTCTTCGGCCCCCTGGTTCATAACTCCCAGGTGTTGAAAGCCCTGGAGGAGCGGGGGGTTCACACCGTAGAGGACCCCTGGAATCTGTCGGACGGCACCCTGTTCCTGAGGACCCACGGAGTCACCAGGGAGGAGCGGGCCCGGCTCCGGAGGCTCCCCCTGGTGCTCAGGGACCTGACCTGCCCCAAGGTGGGCAGGGTGCTCTCCATTGCGGGAGCCCGGGCCGCCGAGGGTTGCGACGTGCTCATACTGGGCGACTCCGGGCACCAGGAGGTGAAGGCGGTCCTGTCCTGCGCCGGCGGCCGGGGAACGGTCATCGGCGGTCCCGGCGACGTGGATTCCCTGCCCGGGCTGGCCAGGCCCTTTCTGATATGTCAGACCACCCAGAACACCGAGAACTACCGGCTGACTCTGGAGGCCCTGAAGCGCCGGTGGCCCGACTGCGGAAGCGAGAACACCATCTGCGGTTCCACCGAGAGTCGGCAGACCGAATTGCGGACGCTGATGGAGAAGGCTGACTGCGTGGTGGTGGTCGGGGGCGCGCACAGCGCCAACACCGCCCGGCTCGCGGCCATCGCCCGGGAATCGGGGCTTCCGGTTTTCCAGGTGGAGGGCGAGGATCAGATACCGGTACAACGGGTGGCAGGCTACCGGCGGGTCCTGGTGACCGCCGGGGCCTCCACCCCGGGCTGGAGCATCCGAAAGGTAAGGGCGAGGCTGATGGAGATACACGGGACCGCGGGGAGGTCCGGTTTTCTTCTCTCGCTCCTGCGGAACCTGGTTTACATCGGGGTCCAGGTGCCCTTGGCGGCGGTGTTCATCGGCCTGGCCCAGCAGGAGGTGCTCGGGGGCGATGGGTGGCTGACCGCCTCCCTCTGCGCCGGGCTTCTCCTGTGGGCGTTCACGGGGATATCCGCGGTGCTCGGGTCCGGGAACCTGGAGACGACCAGCCAGGAACGGCAGGAGTGCATGAAACGCCACCGTCGTCTGCTTTTTCCGCTCTACACGGCCGCGGCCCTGGGGGCGGCGGCCCTGAGCCTGAGTATGGGAGGCTGGTGGGTGCCCTCGGTGGCGGTGGCGTCGCTGCTCTTCGCCCTGTACTGTGTCCCGCTGCTCAGAAAACCCTTCATCCCCCTGGGGTTCTGGAGTGTGCCGGGCTCCCGCGAGGTGCTCTTCACGCTTGGCTGGGGTTTCTTTCTGGCAGTGCTTCCCGCCGCCACCATCCCCCTCGATCGCCCCGGCGTTTCCGTGTTCCCCTGGCCGGTCTCCCTGACGGCCCTGTTTTTCGCCCGGAGCCTCTTCGTGGACCTGGTGGACCTTCAGGGCGACGCGCTCCTTGGTATGGACACCCTGCCCCTGAAGCTCGGGGAAAAACGGTGCAGGACCCTGCTGCTGATCTGTCTCCTGCTGGCCTTCCTGATACACCCGGTGGGCCGGCTCCTTGGAATCCTGCCCCCGTGCAGCCTCGGGTTTACGGCGGGGCCCCTGCTTCTGGCCGCCGGGTTGTTTTTCATGGAGAACGACCGGTTCTTCCCCGAAATGTGGGTCCGCACCATAGCCGACGGAAGCCTTCTGGCGGCCGGGCTTCTGCCCCTTCTGCTCTGCCGGGCGGGGCTTTCGTGAGATACCCGGCGGTTTTCCTCCTGTGCCTGGCCTTAGGGTGCGGGCCTTCCGTGGAAACCTCCTCCGTCCCTTCCCCCCCGGCTTCCCCCTCCGCGCCCCCCAGCCGCACCGTGGTCACGGGCAGCGTGGTCAACCTCCGGCAGGGGCCGGGCACGGTTTACGCCGTGGTGGGCCGGGTTCACCAGGGTGACACCCTGGTTGTGATGGGAGAGGCCGAGGGCTGGTACCGGGTTTACCTGCCCGACCTTTCCCTGTTCGCCTGGATTTCCGCCGGTCTCACCTCCGGCGCTGAACTTCCCTGATTGGAGCGGGAATGATCGAGAGGTACGCTCTGCCTGAAATGACCGCCGTCTGGGAGGACCGGGCCCGGTTCGAAAGATGGCTCCAGATCGAGATACTCGCGGTGGAGGCCCGATGTCTGGCCGGGCAGGTCCCCCGGGAGGACTTCGAGAAAATCCGGGACAACGCCCGGTTCGACATTGACAGGATCAACGCCATAGAGCAGGTGACCAGGCATGACGTGATCGCCTTCCTCACCAGCGTTTCGGAGAGCCTGGGCCCCGAGTCCCGGCACATCCACTTCGGAATGACCTCCAGCGACGTACTGGACACCTGCCTGGCCACCCAGTTCCGGGACGCCGGCGGCCTCATCCGGGAGGCCCTCGAGGGTTACGGCGCCGCCCTTGCCTCCCTGATCGCCCGCGTCAGGGGCGTTCCATGCATGGGAAGAACACACGGCATGCACGCCGAACCCACGACGCTGGCACTGAAGTTCGCCGGACACTACTCCGAATACCTCCGGTGCGCCGAAAGGTTTTCCCAGGCCATGAAGTCGGTCTGTACCGGCACCATCAGCGGGGCGGTGGGCACTTACGCCCACCTGGGCACATCCGTCGAGGAATACGTCTGCTCCAGGCTGGGGATAGGCTTCGAGCCGGTGCCCACCCAGATAGTGGCCAGGGACAGGCACGCCCAGTTCCTCTACGCCCTTGCCGCCATCGGCGGCGCTCTGGAAAGATTCGCAATGGAGATCCGGCACCTCCAGAGAACCGAGGTCGGGGAGGCGGAGGAGAGCTTCACCCGGGGCCAGAAGGGTTCCAGCGCCATGCCGCACAAGAAGAACCCCATCATCGGCGAGAGGCTGTGCGGGTTCGCCCGGCTCCTTCGTGGCTACCTGGCCGCGGGGCTGGAGAACACGGCCCTGTGGCACGAGAGGGACATAAGCCATTCCGGCGCGGAGCGTTTCATTTTCCCCGACGCCTGCGGAGTGGCCCTTTACGCCCTCAGGAAGGCCGCCGGGCTGGCGGAGGGGCTGGTGATCGACAGGGCCGCGGTGCGGCGCAACATAGAGATTTCCGGCGACAGGTACCACTCCCAGTCCCTGCTGCTGCTGCTGGTGAACAGGGGGGCCACCAGGGAGGACTCCTACGCGATGGTCCAGAAAGCCGCCATGACCGCCATGGAACAGGGCGTGTCCTTCCTTGAGGCGGCCCTGGGGAGCGGGGAAATAATGGGTGTCCTGACCCGGGAGGAGGTCGAGGACGCCTGCCGCATGGAAAAGCATACGGATAACGAGGCAGTGGTGCTTTCGAGGCTCGGGCTCGCCTGAGCGCCGGAAGGGGGTTGCTGTGAATGCTGCATACGCGATTGCGGGGCTGATCCTTGGGGGGGCCGCGGCATGGCTTGCCCTTGCGGGGAAAGCGGCCCGGAGCAGGAGGGAATCCAAGGAGGAGCTGGCCGGGATGACCATCAAGGCCAGGAATCTCAGCGGGGAGGTCGCCGCCCTGAAGGAGAGGGTGGCTTTTCTGGAGGAGAGGGAGAAGGATTTCGTTGACCTTGCGGTGCTGATGCCCTCCATGGTGAAGAAGGTTTTCAGCGCCGGGACCGCCGGAGAGGCGGCGGAGAACATCTGCAGGGCCTGCAGCACCCTGGCCGGCGCCGGACAGGTGGCGGTCTTCCTTGCCGACCGGTCGGGCCGGCGTCTCGGGCTGGACAAGACCCACGGGCTCGAGAACGTCCTCAAGCCCCCCCTCTCCATTGCCGTGGGTGACGGGCTCCTGGGTTTCGCCGGAGAAACCGGGCGGCTGGTGACCGCGCAGGACGTGGAGAACGACACCGCCATCATCAGAAAACACATCGGGGAGAGCGGCATACCGGGGTACGATCCGGAGGTGGCGGTGCCCATGGAATTCCAGGGCATCCTCTACGGGGTCATCGGCGCCGGCGCCTTTGCCGATCAGGCCGGAATCCACCGCGAGAACCTCAGGTCCATCGGCGCCATAGGCGCCGCGGCGCTGGAGAACGTCAGGCTTCTGGAAAGGTTTTCGAGAACCACGGGGCTGGACCGGGACACGGGCCTTCCGGGGGCCGATGCGGCGGACTCGGTTCTTCTGGAGGAGCTGGAGCGGGTGTACCGGTTCGAACAGCCCATGGGGGTGCTGGAACTCAGGATCAAAAGCGCCGACCTCAGGAATCCCGCCCTCACCCGGGATGTGATGAGCGTAGCGGCCAACCACCTGAAGCAGCTTCTCAGGAGTATAGACACCTGCATCCGGCTCAGCCACGACGGCTTCCTGCTGATTCTGCCCGGAACCTCGGGGGACGGGCTGAGAGCCGTCATAGAAAAGCTCGGCGGCGAACTGCCCGGGCTTCGGAGCCGGGACGAAAGCCTTATCGGTGATGTGATGATCAGAAACCTGGAGGTAGCCCCCGGTGGGATAGCCGATGTGGCCTGGGTCAGGAAGGACCTGGAAGCGAGGGAATTCGAGGAGTTCGGCGGCCGTTGCGGGATGGTGGAGTGACATGGACGACACTATCGGAAAGGCGCTGGAGAGGGAGATAGCCGAGCGGAAGCTGGCCATGACCCTGGACGAGGCCCGGCGGCTTCACGGCCTGTTCGGACGGATGCCCACCCCGCTGGAGTTCCACCTCTTCGACATAATGTGGAGCGAGCACTGTTCGTATAAAAGCTCCAGGAAGCTGTTGAAGGGGCTTCCTGTCCGGGCCTCCCAGGTGGTGATCGGCCCCGGGGAGGACGCCGGCGTGGTGCGTTTCTGTACCCATGACGGGGTTGACTACGACCTGGTGGTGGCCCACGAGAGCCACAACCATCCCTCCCAGGTGCTTCCCGTGGAAGGGGCGGCGACGGGCGTCGGCGGTATCGTCCGGGACGTTTACTGCATGGGCGCCGACGTGATCGGCAGCCTGGACCTCCTCAGGTTCGGTGATCCCCTGGGGCCGTCCGGGGAGAGGTGCCGGGGCATCGCCCGTGGCGTGGTGGAGGGGATATGGCGGTACGGCAACGCCCTTGGGGTTCCGAACCTTGGGGGCGACACCGAGTTCCATCCGGGCTACGACGACAACTGCCTGGTGAACGTGGTGGCCCTGGGGATAGCGAGGCATGACCGGGTGGTCCACAGCTTCGTTCCCCCGGAGGCCGGAAGCGAACCCTATGTCTTCATCCTGGCAGGCAAGCCTACCGACGATACCGGCTTTGGGGGCGCAACCTTCGCCAGCGCCGACCTAGACGGGGAGCAGGGGATGGGATCGGTTCAGGTGGCCGATCCGTTCCTGAAAAGGATACTTTCCCAGGCGAACCTGGCCGCCCTGGAGTACCTCTTCGGCACCGGGGCCCCCTTCGGCTTCAAGGACCTTGGGGCTGGCGGAATCGCCTGTGTCACCAGCGAGATGGCCGCCCACGGCGGGCTTGGAATCCACGTGGACCTGGATCAGGTTCCGGTGGGGATTCCCGGGCTTCCCCCGGAGGTGGTGGCATGCAGCGAAACCCAGGAGAGGTTCGGTTTCGCTGTGGCCGAGAGGTTCGCCGAGGGCGTGCTCGACATCTACAACCGGCGGTTCGAGCTGCCCAGGCTCTTCCCCGGCGCCCGGGCGGCAGTGATAGGCCGGTTCACTTCGGAGCCGGTGTACCGGGTGACCTGCGCCGGTGCGGAGGCGGCGTGCGCTCCGGCTTCGGCGATAACCGAGGGGGTCTTCTACGACAGGCCCGCGGAGGATCCGGTTTCCTCCTCCACCGATGATCCGGGCGAACTCCCCTGCGACCCCGGGAAGGACGTTCCCGCGATGCTGCTGTCCCTCGGGGGGTGCAGCCGGCGGGCGGTGTGGTCATACTACGACAGCGAGGTGAGGGGTTCCACGGTGCTCAGGCCCGGGGAGGCCGACAGTTGCGTCATTCTTCCGGTTCCCGGATGCTCCGTCGGTCTGGCGGTCTCCGGGGACGGCAATCCGTGGTACGGGGAGCTGGACCCCTTCCTGGGCGGCGCCCACGCGGTGGGCGAGGCGGTGAGGAACGTGGCCGCGGTGGGGGCCGTGCCCCTGTGCGCCACGGACTGCCTGAACTACGGCAACCCGGAGGAGCCGTCGGTGATGGGCCAGTTCCGGAGGGGCATCGAGGGCATATCCGAGGCCTGCCGGCATCTGGGTTTTCTGGAGCCGGGGGAGCCCCTTCCCATAGTGAGCGGAAACGTGAGTCTCTACAACCAGTCGTCCTCCGGCGGGTCAATCCCCCCGTCCCCCATCGTGGCGGTGTTCGGCAGGCTGGATGACTATGGGGTCTGCTGCGACATGATCCTGAAGGAGCCCGGAAACCTGCTGGTGCTGCTGGGTCCCAGGCACCGGGAGTTCGGAGGCGGCCTCTTCCTGCGGGCGGTGCTGGGCGGTTCCGGAGGCCGGGTCCCCCTGTTCCGGGGACCCCTGGAGGCGGAAATGGCCCGCTGGGTCATCGCCGGGGTGAAGTCCCGGCGGATAGTCGCATCCCACGACATATCCGTCGGCGGGCTGGCGCTGGCCGCGGCGGAGATGGTGCTCTCCTCCGGAGGGCCGGGGATAAGGCTGGAGATCGGGGCCGACCCGGTGCAGCTCTACTCCGAGACTCCGGGATACCTCCTCGAGATGGCCCCCCGGCATGTTGACCGCCTGCCGGACCATGCCAGGGTGATCGGTGAGATCACCGGCGACGGCGGCCTCTCCGGGGACGGCTGGAGGGTTGACCTTGCCGGTGTTCGGGACCGCTGGTCCGACATGCTGGCCTCGGTGGTGTGGCGTGAGGAGGGTGTATGAAGCCCCTGGTGGCGGTGGTGAGGTTCCCCGGCTCCAACTGTGAGTACGAGACGGCTCGGGCCCTGGATGCCTGCGGACTGCACGGCAGGATATACAACTGGAACGAGCTGGACGAGGCCTCGGGCCGGGGGTGCAGCGCCTGGGTGCTGCCCGGGGGGTTCAGCTTCCAGGACAGGGTGAGGGCGGGGGCCGTGGCGGCCCGGGAAAGGATCATGGACCTGGTATTCCGGGACGCCCAGGCGGGCAAGCCCGTACTTGGCATCTGCAACGGCGCCCAGATACTCCTGGAGAGCGGGCTCGTGCCGGGCTGGAACCCGGGGTCGGTGCAGGGGTGCCTCGCGGGGAATCTGGCTCCCGGGAGAACCGGATACCTCAGTGGATGGGTGTTCATGAAGCCCGTCGGCGCCGGCGCCGGGAAGTGCCCGTGGCTGATGGACCTGGACGGCGCGCCGGTTCCGGCGCCCATAGCCCACGCCGAGGGCAGGTTCGTGTTCCGGGACGAGGACATGGCAGGGGCTTCGGAACTGGCGGTGCTCAGGTACTGTACCCCGGAGGGGGAGGAGGCGGCCGGATGGCCCCACAACCCCAACGGCTCCGCCCTGGCCGCCGCCGGGGTGATGAACACCCGGGGAAACATCCTTGCCATGATGCCTCACCCTGAAAGGGCCCTTCACCTGTTTCACGTACCGCCCAACCTTCCGGGCCCCTGGGGGGAAGCCCGGCGGACCCGCGGCGCCGTGGGGACACCGGGGCCTGGAGCGTCATTCTTCACCGGTCTGGCCCGTTACCTGGAGGTGCCGTGATGGAAGCGGTCTATGTGGCGGTTCGGCTCAAATCGCCGGACCCCGAAGCGGTGACGGCCCTGTACACCCTGAAGCGCACCCTGCCGTGCTCCGCCCCGGAACTCCTGTTCAGGTACGACCTGTGGGAGTTCCTCATGAAGCCGGGGGAGGCCGGGGCGGTCGCCGGCATGATCACCCATTTCACCGATATAGTGAACCCCAACAGGCACGTGAGCTTCATCCTGCCCCAGGGCGGGAGCCCGCCGGGGGAGGACGACGGGCTTTCCTGGACCGGGGTTCTTGTGTGGGATCGCCTGGACAGCCGAAGTCGGAACTGGACCTCACTCCTGATCAGAAGGGGCTTCCCCGTGGAAGAAGCCAGGTGTGGAAGCCTCTGGAGGTTCGGCTATCCGAGGGAGGCCCGGGACATCGAATCCCTTGCCATGACGGCGGCCTTGTCCGAAACCAGGGAATCGGGGCTGCTGGCGAACCCCGTGTCCCAGGAGGCGGTTCCCTGGCGGTGACCCACCCCCTGGAGAAGGTGCTGCCCAGGGTGAAGGCGCCGCAGAGGTACATCGGCGGCGAGTGGAACTCCAGCCCCCACGGTTCCGGATCCAGGGTGACCCTGGCCTACCCCGACACCTACGAGATAGGCGCATCCAATTTCGGCCTGGAGCTGGTCAGGCACCTGCTGCTTCGTTCCGGCGGGTTCGATGTGAGGAGGGCCTACCACCCGGCCCCGGACATGCTTCCGATTCACCGGCGGGAGGGTGTGCCGTGGGTTGACCTGGAGGCGGGGGAACCGGTTTCCGGAAGCGCCGTGGTCGGGTTCGGCATAGCCTCCGAACTCCTCTTCACCAACGTGCTCAGCCTGATAGACCTCATGGGGCTTCCTCTGAGAAGCGCTGACAGGCCCGGGGGCTCCCCGGTCATCCTGGCCGGGGGGGGCGGAATATCGAACCCGCTTCCCCTCATGCCCTTCGTTGATGTCTTCTTCCTGGGGGAGGCGGAGGACGGGGCGGTGGAACTCATGTCGCTTCTGGTCCGGGAGGGCCCCCGGGAGGAACGGCTGCGGGCCGTTGCCGGCCTCAGAGGTGTGCTGGTGCCCGGCATCACCCGGGGAAGGGTGCCCATGGCCAGGGCCCGTTCACTGGAGGATTCCCCGGCACCGGTAAGGCAGATCGTGCCCACCGCTTCGGTGGTGCATGAAAGGGCGGTGGTGGAGATTTCCCGGGGATGCACCCGGGGGTGCCGGTTCTGTCAGGCCACCCAGCTGGCGCGGCCGGTCCGGGAGAGGAAGCCCGAGACCGTGGCGGCCCTGATGGAACGGGCCCTCAGAGACACGGGCTTCGAGGAGGGGGGCGTGATTTCCCTCTCCTACAGCGACTACTCGAGGATAGGAGAGCTTTCCCGCATGCTCGGGGCCGTCGAGGCGGGGATGGCGGTGAGGATAACCCAGCCCAGCCTGAGGGCCGACACGATGAAGCGGATGGCCGGTTCGGGGCGCAGGCTCAAGGGGCATGTCACACTGGCGCCGGAGGCGGGCTCCGCGGACCTGAGGCGGAGGATAGGGAAGCCCTTCAGCGACGAGGAGATACTGGAGGCTGTCGCCTCCGCCAGGGACATGGGGGCGTCGGGGGTCAAGATGTACTTCATGGTGGGGCTTCCCTGGGAGACCGAAGGGGACCTGCGGGCCATTTCGACCCTCGCCGAGAGGGCGGCCGGGGTGGGGGGGAGACGGTGGAAGGTCACCGCAGCCCTGTCGCCCTTCGTGCCCAAGCCCCATACTCCCTTTCAATGGGCGGCCCAGCTGCCCCCCGAGGAAGTGCGCCGGCGTATAGGGTTCGTCCGGTCGGGGTGCCGCCGGGCGAAGGTCTCCTGGAACGACCCGGAAGCCGCCGCGGTGGAGGCGGCCCTGGCAATGGCCGGGCCCGGTTTTTCCGATGTCCTGGAGCGGGCGTTCCGACAGGGAGCCGTTTTCGATGCCTGGAACGATCTGCTGAGGAAGGACGTCTGGTTCCCCCTTCTTCGGTCGTGCCCGACCCGGGTGCCGGAACCGGGGGACGCTCTCCCCTGGGACATGGTTGACACCGGGGTGTGCCGGGAATGGCTTCTGGAGGAGTACCGGAGGGCGGGGGAAGGTTTGTCCACACCGGATTGCCGGGAAGCTGGGTGCACCGGGTGCGGAGCGTGCCCGGGCGACGTCCCCCCGCTGCCGGGGGATGTTCCCGAGCTCCTGGAGCCCGGGAGCCCCAGGGCCGATGTCCCGCAGACCAGGCTCAGACTGAGGTACTCCAGGGAGGGGCTTGCCCGGTTCACCTCCCACCTGGACGCCGTGCGCATGTGGGGACGGGCGGTCCGGCGGGCCGGCGTTCCGGTCTGCATGGGGGCGGGGTTCGCCCGGAGGCCCTTCCTGAAGTTCGGCCATCCCCTGCCCCTGGGCATGGCCAGCACCGCCGAGTACCTGGACGTGTTTCTCCATTCCCCGATGCCCCCCGGGGAGGCTGCCGCCCGGCTGGGTGCGGTGCTTCCGGAGGGGTTCCGGGTTCTGGCCGCGGCGCTCGTTCCCCTGCACGATCCCGCGCCGGACTCGGGGGGTATTCTGGAGTACAGTATATCCGGTGCGGAAACCGCTATACTCCAGGGGATACCCGGGGTCGTCGCCGCCGGGGGGGAGAGGGTCCTGACCGACCCCTCGGAGGGCTCGGTGAGGCTCGACAGGCTTCTCGAGGGCGTCCCCCACGGGGTGATAACCAGGACAGAGGTTTACAAACGTCGGGAGGACGGAAAAACCGTTCCCCTGTTGAAAATAAGCGAGGGAGATTGATCCGATGACAACAAAGGTTGATTTCGTCATCAACCAGCATCCGGAGGTCACCCGGATAGCCGTGCTGGAGGACGGCCGGCTGATGGAGCTGATCGTTGAGATCGCCGATGAGCGGCGGATAGTGGGAAACATCTACCTGAGCCGGGTGAACGCGGTTCTGCCGGGGATGCAGGCGGCCTTCGTGGACATCGGCCTGGAGAGAAGCGCTTTTCTCCATGTGTCCGATGTGCGGGAAGGCTTCTCCGATTCCATGGCCTTCGCCCGGAGTCTGGTGGAAGGCAAGCCCATGAAGTGCCGCGACACGTCCGGTCCCATCGAGAAGGCCCTCAACAAGGGCGACCAGGTGCTGGTTCAAGTCACGAAGGAGCCCATAGGCACCAAGGGCGCCAGGGTTACCACCAGGCTCAGCATCGCCGGCAGGTACGTGGTGAGCATGCCTGGAGACCCGGTGGCGGGCGTTTCCAGGAAAGTTCACGACAAGCAGGAGAGAAGCCGTCTTCGGGAGATCATTCAGGACGTCCGGAGCGAGGGTTACGGCATCATCGCCAGAACCGCCGGGATGGGGCAGTCCGAGGATAACTTCAAGTCCGACGTTGACCAGATAGTCAAGCGCTGGATGGAGATCGGCCAGTCCACCCTCAAGGCCAGGCCCCCGGCGCTGCTCCATCAGGAACACGACGTGATAACCGTGGCCATGCGGGACCTGGTGACCGCCGACGTGAACTCCGTGGTCACCGATTCCCGCAGCGTGGCCGCCCAGATCAGCCGTTACCTGAAGTCCGTCGCCCCCGACCTGGCGGGCAGGGTCAGGGTTTACCGCGGGAAGACGCCCATCTTCGACCACTACGGTGTGGAGGACGAGATAGCGGGGATAATGCGCCGGGAGGTGCCCCTGAAGAGCGGCGGCTCCCTGGTGATAGACCACACGGAGGCCCTGGTGGCCATTGATGTGAACACGCGGAGGTTCGTCGGGCGCAAAAACCAGGAGAACACCATCCTGAAGACCAACATGGAGGCCGCCAAGGAGGTGGCCAGGCAGCTGCGGCTCCGGGACCTGGGGGGGATCATCGTCATAGATTTCATTGACATGGACAACCCGGAGCACCGGGAGAAGGTTCTCAACTGCCTCAGGAGCGAACTCGGCCGGGACCGGAGCCCCACGAAGACCTGCCAGTTGAGCCCCCTGGGACTGGTGGAGATGACCCGGAAGAGGGTCCGGCCCAGCCTCATCCATTCCCTGTCCGACCCGTGCCCCCACTGCGGGGGGTACGGCAGGGTCCATTCCCCCATAAACGTAGTGACCAGGATCGAAAGGTTCCTGGGGAGGGCCGCCAACGACAGGAAGCACCGCAACCTGGTGGTTTCGGTGAACCCGGTGGTGGCGAAGTACCTGCTGGAGAACGAGGGCCACAGGCTGGAGTACCTGGCCCGCCGGGGAGACCGGGTCCGGGCCAGCATACACGAGGACCCCAGGCTCACCGAGAGCGATTTCCGGGTGTTCAGTCTGGACACCCACGATGAGATAACGGGAAGGTACGACTCCGACAAGGTTGACTCTCCAGGGCAGCACGGGGTATAAATGTCTCTGTTTTCGACGGTGGATTCAAACGATTAAACCAGGCTCAGGCCTTGTAAATGGAGGTTTTTAGTGTACGCCATCATCGAGACCGGCGGAACCCAGTTCAGGGTGGAACCGGGAATGAAGATACAGGTTCCCCGTCTTCCCAACGGAGAGGGTGACAGCTTCGTCTTCGACAGGGTTCTTATGGTTGTGAAGGACGACAAGGTCGTGGTCGGTCACCCCTTCGTAGAGGGGGTGAAGGTCAGTGCGGTGGTGGACAGCCATTTCCGGGGCAGGAAGATCACGGTTTTCCGACGGAAGCGCCGCAAGGGTTTCGAGAAGACCATAGGCCATCGGCGCGACCTTACCACGGTGGTCATAGACAAGATAACGAAGGGGTAGAGGATGGCCCTGATCCTCTCCGGAAAAGAGCTGGCCCGGGAGACAACCCGTTCCATAAAGGCCATGGGGTTCCGCGGCGCGGGTCCCGGCCTGGCCGTGGTACTGGTGGGGGACGATCCCGCCAGCCGGGTTTACGTGTCCTCCAAGGAGAAGGCCTGCGGCAGGGCGGGTATCCGAAGCATCCGGGTGGAACTGCCGGCGGACGCCGGCGAGGAGGCCCTTATCCGGGAGGTCCAGAGGTTGAATCGGGATCCCGATGTCCACGGGATACTCTGTCAGCTTCCCCTGCCCCCGGGGTACGACAGGCACCGGGTGGCCTCCGCCATCGCTCCCGCCAAGGACGTTGACGGTCTTCATCCCGAGAACGTGGGCAAGCTCTGGAGGGGGGAGGACGGGCTTTTCCCCTGTACGCCCCTGGGGATGATGGAGCTGCTTCGCCGTCACGACATATCCCCCCATGGGATGCACGGCGTCATCGTGGGCCGAAGCGACATCGTGGGAAAGCCGATGGCCGCGCTGCTCCTCCGTGAGCATTGCACCGTCACCCTGGCCCACTCCCGCACGTCGGACCTTCAGGGCCTCTGTCGCACCGCCGATATCCTGGTGGCCGCGGTGGGCAGGCCCGGCATGATCCGGGCCGACTGGGTCAAACCCCGTGCGGTGGTGCTGGACGTGGGCATCAACCGGCTCGACGACGGCACCATAACCGGAGACGTTGACTTCGCCGGGGTCGAGCCCCTGGTTTCGGCCATAACCCCGGTTCCCGGGGGGGTGGGCCCCCTTACCATCGCGTTCCTGCTCCGGAACACCGTCAAGGCCTGGGAGCTGTCGGCGGGCTGAGAGTCGTGCTATTATCCGACCGATGGGGTCCCTTCCGGAAAGCCCCCTGAAGCCGGTGCCTTTTCGGAAGAGGGATACGGTAGCTTTCAAACACCCCCTCTTCGGGGGAGCTGGAAGGAGGGGCATGAACGCTACGGCGATAATTCTGCTCATCGGGGTGTGCGGTTTCTGGCTGGCCGGGATCCTGCTGGTGGTACTGCTGGCCAGGCTCAGGAAAACCGTCGAGGTACTGGAAGCGACCATGCAGAATGTAAACATCCAGTTGCAGTCCCTTTCCCCGGTTCTGTCGGGAACCATGCAGCAACTGGAGGTGACGGGGCGGCACATCAGCAGAACCGCGGGGGAGGTGGAAACCCTGGTCCACGGTATAAACAGCAGCGGCATGACTCCGGTGGCGGCGGGGGCCGTGAATTACCTTCCCCTGGCCTTCGGCCTCTTCAGGCTGCTGAAGCCCCTGTTCTCGGGCCGGAAGGGGCGGGAACGATGAGAAGACTCCTGCTTGCAGCCGGGTTGCTTCTCCTTGGGTGCAGGCATCAGGCCATCGGTCCGATCAAGGGCGTGCTGGTGGTTTATCATGAAGATCTGGCGCCCTTCATTGACGGAGGCGGACTGGACCCGGTCCAGCGGACCGTCACCACCGTCGAGACGGAAAATGTCTTCACCTGGGCCTTCGCGGAGCTGGACGAGTTTCAAGGCCCCCTCATGGACAGACGGGTGATCCTCTTCCTTGTTCCCGACGCCGAATACCTGCCCGAAAAATTGGAGCAGACCGGCCCCGGCCTTCACTTCGGGGAGGACGTTTGGGCCGTGAATCAGCAGGTGATAGGCGCTGTGGTCACCGGCGGAGCGCTTCCCGGCGGCCTTTCCGACCTCCTGGAGGGGGCGTACGAAATCCAGATGCACCGGTACGTGTACGGGAGTTTCGTGAGCACTCAGATGTCCAGCCCGGAGAGGATTGACAGCCTTGCGGCCCTGGGGTTCACCATTGATGTTCCAAAAGCCTATTCCACAAGGATATGGAGGCCGGACGACGGCTTCCTTCAGTATCAGAGGATAGCCGGGGAGGAGTGTCTTCTGATGTTCAGCGTCCGGTTCTTCCCCGCAAACCGGGAACTCACCGACTCCCTGGCGATCGTCGCCCGGGAGACCATGGCGAAGCGCTTCTTCTTCGACGCCTCCGCAGACTCGGTGGACAGGTCCCGGGTGACCGTGGAGCCGCTGGACTACCGGGGCATGACAGGCCGAACCGTCACGGGAATGTGGCGCAACCCGGAGTACCTCAACGCCGGCGCCTTCACCGCACGAGTCCTTGATTTCCAGGGAACCAGGTATATTATTGACATGGAGGTTTACAATCCCGGAAGGGAGAAGGAGCCCTACCTGAGGGAGGGCTGGGTTATGATGGATACCTTCCGGGTGCTGGGGGGCGGTGATGCAGGAGACTGACGACGAGTTCAGGGAACTCTACCATGAGTGGTTCACGACACCCACGCCGATTGCATGCACCAGGCTCGCGGAGAGGCTCCGGCAGACGGGCCGGGCTTCCGAGGCGGTGGATGTAGCCCGTAACGGCCGGGAGAAGTGGCCGGGCAATGTATCCGTAAGCGTTGTCTTCGGGAAGAGCTGCCGGGACTCCGGAGACCCGGAGGCGGCCCTCGACGCCTTCGATAAGGTCATCGCGCTGGATCCCCTGAACCCCATAGCCATCAGAAACCTGGCGGAACTGCACTATGAGCGTGGAAACTGGAGCCGGTGCATCGAGCTTTTCGAGGAATTCCTCTTTGAGTATCCCGGAGACGCCGAAGTGGAGAGGATGCTGCGGAAGGCCAGGGAGGCCGCCAGGAACTCTGAGCGGGAAGCCCGCGCATCGGAAGAAGAGGAACAGGTCTTCCCCCTCACCGACAGGATGGCCGAAATCCTCTCCTTCCAGGCCGAGACGGCCGACTTCTCCGCACCGGACGGCGGCGGGCATGAAAGAGCCCCCAGGAGCCTGTTCGACCTCTTCACTCCCGATGAGAGGAAGGAACTTGGCCTCGAGCCGTACTCCTGATGCTTGAAATCGCCCTGATAAACGGGCCGAACCTGGCCCTTCTGGGTCGCCGGGAGCCCGAAATCTACGGAGACGAAACCCTTGCCGGGATCGTATCCAGGCTTTCCGCCGAAGCGGAGGGGCTGGGGGTCCGGCTTTCCGCCTTTCAGTCCGACGTGGAGGGGGAGCTGGTCCGGGCGGTGGGGGAGGCCGGGGAGCGGGGAGGGGGCCTGATCATCAACCCGGGGGCGTACTCCCACGGTTCGATAGCCATTCTTGACGCCCTCAACGCTTTCCCGGGCCCCGTGATCGAGGTTCACATCAGCAACGTTCATCGCCGGGAGCCCTTCCGACGAAGGCTCGTCACCGCCATGGGCGCCGACGCCGTCATATCCGGCGCGGGCCCGATGGGGTACTCTCTGGCGCTTTCCCTCGCGGTGAATCTTCTTCGGAGGTGATGTTTCTTGGCGACTTCCAACGATTTGAGGAAGGGGATGGTGCTGAACATTGACGGCACCCTCTACTCGGTGGTGGAGTTCCTCCACGTGAAGCCCGGCAAGGGTGCCGCCTTCGTGAGGTCCAAGATAAGGGATGTTCTCACCGGAAAGGTGCTGGACAAGACCTGGAGGGCCGGGGAGAGGGTTGAAGAGGTCAGGCTGGAGCGCAGGGTCTTCCGATTGCTTTACCATACCGATGACGAGTACGTGGTCATGGATCCCAGGAGCTTTGAACAGATAGCCCTCGACAGGGTCCGGGTCGGCGACGCGGCCAAGTACCTGACCGACGACTGCGAGGTGGAGATCCTCTTCGTGGAAGAAACCCCGATAATGATAGAGAGCCCCAGCTTCGTGAACCTCACAATAGTGGAAACCGACCCGGGCCTCAGGGGGGACACCGCCAGCGGCGGGACGAAACCGGCGGTGCTGGAGACGGGTCTGGTGGTGCAGGTCCCACTCTTCGTGAAGGAAGGCGAGACCATCAGGGTGGACACCAGGACCGACACCTACATCGAGAGGGTCACCGCCAGGTCCTGACCGCCCGGTTCCGGTTCGGGAGGGAGGTGTTCGTGAAACGACCGGCAAAGGTATGCGTTTGAGTCCGTCCCCCGGGGTTCGGTCGAACCTCCGGCATTGAAACAACGCGGTGCGGCGCCGGTTGTTCCGGGAGGGCGCCCGCGGTAAATCGTTAGGAGAAGCCCATGCGTTTTGTTCTGGCCGTTCTCGCCCTGGTGACCCTGGCCTCGGCCGCGGACAGGGTGGTGCTCTTGGAAAATTTCACCAACAGCGGCTGCGGCCCCTGCTGGAGCATTGAAGGCCAACTGAACCAGTTCGTCGCCGATAACATCGCCTCAGGGAGGCTGGCGGTGATCAGGGCCCATGTGAACTGGCCCTCCGCGGGCGACCCCATATACACCGCCAACCCCACGGAGCAGAATGTTCGGAAGGCCCAGTACGGAGTTTCCTCGGTGCCCTTCCTCATCTTCGACGGGATACAGGTCACCGCGGCCCCCAGCCTGACGAACCATTTCAACAGCCGCCTCAACGTCCCGGCCTACATTGACATCCTGGTGGCCAGAAATGGTGACGAGACCAGCGGCCATATAAGCATCAGGATAATCGCCGAGCAGGAGCCCCAGTGGGCTGAAGAAACGGAAATGCGGGTCTGGCCCATTCTGGTGGAGGACCAGGTCCCGGGGGCCGGCCACTGGGCGGGCACCTACTTCAAGCAGGCCTTCAGGGACAATCTGCTGGGCCCCTACGGGGGGAAGGTCGAGTTCACCGGGCCCTATCCCGATACCATCTACGTGGATGCGGAGTACGAGATCGCCTCGTCCTGGAACCCCGACAACCTCTTCCTCGCCACCTTCCTGCAGTGTTCGTACCAGCAGAGTGATCACGAAGTGCCCAACGCCGACTGGTGCAGGTTCATTGATATTCCCCAGGGTGTCGGCGACGGGACGGTCCCGCAGGCGCCCTCGGTCACCCTGGGCGTGAACCCCGGTACCGGCCTGATTCCCGTTGCCGCGGAACTGCCTCCGGGAGTCGCGGGAACGCTCCAGCTTTTCGATATCACGGGAAGGATGGTCTCATCCATGCCCGCCGCGGCCTCCGGAAGCTTCAGCGTGAACGAGGCTGGGGTTTACTTCGTCAGGCTCACGACCGAGACCGGGGAATCGGCGGTTGCCACGGCGGTGGTGGTTCGCTGAGTCACAGCGACCGGTACATCTCCTCCACCAGGGCGTCCTGCCAGGCCTTGGCGCTCCAGGCGGTTCCTCTGGGAACCTCCAGCATCACCGCCAGTACGAACCGCCTGCCGGAGGAAGCGGTCAGTATCCCCGTCAGGGTGCAGGTGTCGTTCAGGGAGCCGGTCTTTCCCCGGAAGGCGCCCCGGGGAATGTTCTTCATGCGGTCCGAGAGGGTGCCGTCGGTCCCGTTCACCGGGAAGGAAGCCAGGAACTCCGGACCGTAAACCGGGGATCCGGCGCCGAAGGCGAAGGCGGCGGTGAGCTGTCTGGGGGTGAGGAGGTTCAGCCTCGAAAGCCCGGACCCGTCCGCCAGCCGCCAGCCCGACACGCCGGGGAGAATGCGGTCCAGAAGTGCTCCGCTGATGTCGCAGCCGGCCCTGGTGGACGCGGGCGGCCCCGCCGTTTCCAGGCTGACGGTTCTGAGCAGGAGTTCCGAGAGGATGTTCCGGCTCAGCTTGTTCATGGAGCCGATCAGGGCCCACAGAGGCTGGGAGTACATGGTGGAGGTGACGAAGGCTCCCGTGCCCGGGGTTCCTTCACCGGAGAAGTCAGCATTCACCCCCCATTTCCGGAACTCTTCCTCGAGGTAGGCGGACAGCTCCCCGGGCGCCCCGGCAAAGGGTTTGTAGAGGGTGACGACCCCTTCCCGGGCCACCGTGCCGGACAGGGTCATCCTTGGCAGGTTTGAATCCCAGCCGGATACCGCAGCGGTGACCCTTCCCCCGGTGCCGATCCTCACCCCCTCGTGATTCAGGAGCAGCCCCGGCAGCCTCGGGTAGCAGAACACCCTCACCGACCCTCCCACCCCGGAAACCACTATCTGGAGAACATTGTCGCCGATGCACAAGGGCTCCACCGGGGGGCAGTAGGACTTGTCCCAGTCCGCCTCGTCCCAGCCCGCCGGATGCGGTTCGGAATAGAAGCCGGTGCCGTCGTGGTAGAGCCTCCAGTTTCTCCCCGGGGGCAGCGCCGCGGCGGTCTCCATGGCGGCCCGGGTCACGTCCTCGGCGCTGAGCAGCGGGCTTCCCGTGCCCACGAGCCACAGGCTTCCGCCGGCGGTGTCGGCCTGGATGGTGGTGGTGTGGACGTACGACGGGCCCAGGTACTCCAGGGCGGCCAGGGTGGTGATGACCTTCACCGTGGAGGCGGGACGGAAGGGCGAATCGGCGTTCCTTGCCAGAACCTCCGCCCCGGTTTCCATGTCCTGGGCCAGTATCCCCGTCCTCCAGCCGGAGGGGACGGGCGGAACATCCACAACCGCGGTCAGCAACGCCAGGAAGAAAACGCCTGCCATGGAACCCTCCCGTTGACACAGGCCCGAAAAAAGGAAACATTCAACAGTCAATCCAGGGTAAGATATTCAGGCCGTGCCGGCCTTACAACGGGAGGATGCCTTGCGTGATCTATCGGTTATAGCGGCTCTGGTTCTGCTGCTCGTCTCCTGCGGGTCGAAGGTGCCCGAGGGGGCGGTCATGGTGGTGGGCGAGCGCACTCTCTTTCCGCAGGATGTGGCCAGGGCCATGGAGAGGGTAAGGGGCGATTCCGCAGCGGTCATAGTGATGCGGGACAACATCCTGGCCCGGGAACTGTTCCTGCAGCACGCCATGGACATGGGGCTGGACACCATTCCCGAAAACGCCAGAAGGCTCTATGAGCGCCGCCGGGAAGTGCTCCAGAACGCATACCTGCAAAGGGTGGTCGGCGGGGTCTCCGTTACGCCGGATGAGCTTCAGGCCTTCACCGACAGTCTGGGCTACATGGTGGTTTACTCCGCCTTCTACTCCGCCGACTCCTCGATCATGGCGGACTTTGTCCGGCGGCGGGAGCAGGGTGAGAACTTCAACGCCCTGGTCTCGGAGCTGACCGCGGACGAATTCATCCGGCAGACCGGCGGCCGCTTGGGCCCCACCCCGCTGGTGAGAACCAACCGGGAAGACTATGCCGTACTGAAAACCCTTCAGCCCGGGCAGGTCTCCGAGCCCTACCGCCGCAGGCCCGGCTGGCGGGTGCTGGAGATGGAAGACCTCAGGTACGTGGAACTCACTCCCGAAGAGATCGAAGAGCAACAGCCGGAGACGATCGCTCTGATGCTCCGGCGGGAGACCGCCAGGCTCCGGGCCCAGGACAGCCTGACCTCGGCGGGCGGTATCCGGATAGATCCCGAGGCGTGCAGGCTCATCGCCTCCCGGGCCGGTTCCCCCCGGGGCGACTACGCACCCTTTTCTCCCGAGGAGCAGCGGATCCCCGCCATCACATGGAACGGCGGCCACAGAAGCCTGATCAGCCTGGCCATGAACATCACCGATCTGCCCTCCCCGATGCCCAGGGACGCCACCGATCCCGATTGGATCGAGGATTACGCCTTCTGGCTGGGGCTGTACGACCTCCAGGCCGCCGCGGCGCAGGAATGGGGGCTCGACACCATTCCCGAGAACGCATTCTTCATAAGGAAGAGGCAGTTGGAAATCATCCTGGACCAGTACTACCTTGAGGTCCTCAGCGGACGCATGGTCTTGGACGAGGAACTCCTGCAGCGGCATTACGCCGCGGCCCGCGACACCATCACCATGCCCGAGACCCGTCGTTTCCGTCATGCCGCCGCCAGGGGCCTGGAGCAGGTGGGGCTTCTCAACCGGATTGTGCGGGAAGGGGGCGACCCTCTGGAACATGCCGACGCCCTGACCCTGGTCCAGCAGCTCTCGGAATCTCCCGGGGCCTCCCTCACCAGGCCGATGGGCATCGACGAGTTCCCGGAAACCTTCCGGGAGACGGTTCTCGGCCTGGAACCGGGGGAGGCGGCCGTCTGCTCCCTTGGTGCTGAGTTCATGGTCTATTTCAGACTGGAGGACGTTATCCCGGAACACTCTCCGGAACTGGAAGAGGTAAGGCCGCTGCTGGAACCGATGGTGATGGCGGAGGTTGAGGTAAGGGAGATCTCCGCGCTTGTGGACAGCCTGAAAGAGGTGTATCGTCCCTACATTCGGGAGGAGTTCTTCCGATCCTTCTTTGCGCCTGGGGATTCCCTGGCGGAAAACCCATCTGCGGATGGCGGGTTGGAGGAGGGGCGCTGAATGTTCTGTCGAATCTGCGGGCACGACAACGGCAAACGGGCCGAGGGCCCCTGCGGCAATTGCGGCTTCGAGCTGAAGAATCAGAACCTGCCCCTGAGCGAGCAGAGGTCGGGCCTTCGCACCCCGCTCCCCGGGGGCCGGAAGGCGGCGGGTCGTAAGCCCGAACTCTGGGTGCCGAAGAGAAGCATTTCCGGGTACATTGCGGTCATGGTCATCGCCGTGGGCGTCGCCATCACCATCTTCATCCTGAGCAGCTTCGACAGGGCGGAGTACGAGCAAACGCCGGTCAACGGCGGCTACGACATCGAGATCGCGGAGGAGCAGACAATCCGCGACTCGCTTCCCCTCCGGCTCTCCACGGACATAGTTTACGAGTTCAGCTCCGAAGGCACTTCGGCGGTGCCCAGAACCAACGTTGACCTGGCCTTGATCCCGGTCGGCACCCGGGTTTCCTTCCTGGGCAACAGGGAACTCTCCATACGGCCCGTGGTCGCCTACATGACCCAGAAGATGGCGGGGCGGGACTTCATGATTCTCGAGGCGCACAATCTCTACTGCTGGAGCGACAGCACCATGACGGACTTCCAGTCCGTGCCCCTGGTGAAGCCCTACGTGGAAACCCCGGGGGATACCGTCGCCGTGGAGCCCGTGCTGGTGAGGTTTCTCTTCAGCGAGGAGTGGCTCCGGGGCGAGGTGCAGGAGTTTAATATAGACATCGTGGAACCCTCCGGCGGTTTCCGCTTCAACCCCGCCCCTTTCAGGACGGTGCTCCGGCAGGTCAACGGGAGGCTGGCCGGCCGTGACTACGGAGACCGGCCCGTGCAGGTGATGCTGCTGTTCCCGGACGACAGCAATCTGGGGCAGGTGATGGACATCGCCCAGGAGGTGCGGCAGTACACCGACAGCCTGGGTTACGAAGGGTTCCAGTTCCGGTACGCCGCTATACAGTAGGCTCTCCACGGCCCGTGTGGTTTTTACGGGGGCCTCGTTCCGGGTCTCTGCCGGGTGCCGTTGCATCCGGCTCCCCGTGCCGGGCTGAACCCTGATCGTGATGCCCGCCCCGGTGTCGGATCTTCCGAAAGCGTTCCGGTGCGGAAGCGCCGGAGAAGCGGCGGATCGGTGACATCCACCCTCTGCCGGTATCCGAGGAGCCCGGGGGCGTCTTCCGCTCCCGGTTCGCCCTCCCCCGCTCCGGTCCCTCCGGGCGTCCGTCAGTCTGATGTTTTGGCGGGGAAACCGCCCGAAGGCTCGGGATCGTGCAGGTATCGATGCAGAGAGAGCCTTGGCGTCATGGTTCGGGTTCCCTCACCGTCGCACCGGGCGATCAGTTTTTTTCACACCCTTCCCGGCAACCCCCGCTGCTCCGTGCGCTTCCCCGCTGGACAGTGGAGTTCTCTCCGTGTTTACGCCCGCCCGCACATCAGGGGCGTCAGCGCAGGACGACCACGGAGGCTGAGGCCCTTTCCGGGGTGCCCTGTTCCCCGAAGACCAGGAAACGAACGCCGGGCGTCATTGCGCCGTCACGCGGTGCGATGCTGTTCATGCCCGGGCTGACGGGGCAGGTGAACTCGAGCCTTCCGTCGAGGTCGAAGACCATCACGTTGCCCGCGGTTCCGGCAAAGAGTTCGATACGGCCCGTCGTCGCGGGGCTGAAGCAGATCAGCCGGGGCGCATCCGGTCCGGTCCCGCCGATGCCCGTTTCGACGCTGTTCACCGCAACGACCGCATCCAGGTCGAAGAGCCCGCCGTCCTCAACCGAGTCCCCGCAGTCGGTCAGTTTGACGAAGCTTACCCATGGCATGCCCACATCCGCAAGATCGAACTGGTCGCCCCCCGAAACACTGGGGTCCGTGGGGTCACCGCCGGTGGTGGGCCAGACTCCCGCGAGCCCGTCGAAGGTGACCGGGTCCCATGGAAACCTGACCCAGTTCACGCCGTCCTGGCTCACGTCAACGAAGGCCGTCTCCCTGAAGTAGGAGGAACCGGACTGCATGACATTCTCGAATACGGTGAAATCCGGGCCGTCCCCGTCAACGATGGTGTTGTCCACGAACTGAAGGACCACCCACCCATCCTTTCCGAGGGTGAGCAGTTCGTCCTCGGTGTAGGCGGGCTGCGACGGCGTCGCACCCGGATCCGGCGGCCCAAGGATATTGTCCGGATAGAAAGCCTGCCCGAAGCCGGCCCCGGGGCCGTATTCCACCGCCGGAGATGCGTCGGCCCATGGATCCGCCGATGCGGCGGCGACCGCAAGCACCGCCGCCAAGGCCGTCGGGACTATCCCTGTCGGTAGTCCTGAAGTGAATGCACGAATCACCCGCATTTTCCACCCTCCCTCGAAGGTTGTGAAAGTTACCGCCCGCAGAAGGTCTTCTGGCTTCCGGACACCCTACTTCCGCGCCTTCTCGCTTCGGCAATGGCATTGTGCGGTTTCGTTTCCGGTTACAGCGGCGGGGCCGCGCCGGATTTACACCGGCTTCCCTGACGCCGCGGGCCTGCACAGTATAATGCGTTCGGCCCGCAGGAGCGAACCACCCGGGCTTGACCCGGTTTCGCAGGGCTCTGTATATATGATCCGTCTCTCAGTGTGCAGCCCCATGGGTTGCCTGAAAAGGGAATCCGGTGCGATTCCGGAACTGTCCCGCAGCGGTGAACGGGAACGAAAGCCGCAGAAAGACACTGAAGGTAAACCTTCGGGAAGTCGCGGCAAGTAGGTGAGCATCCGCCCGTAAGTCCGAAGACCTGCTGAGAGGCTTCCAGGAGCGGGCTCCTGGGGTTCTTCATTTTGCGGGCGGGAGACCCGCTCAGTGAAAGGGGTGCCGGGTGCACCTGTCGGAAGCCTTTCCGTGCATCGCTTCGTTCATCGGTACATCGGGTTTTCCCGCAACCGGCGAATCCGGACGCTCGTCCCCGCGCCGGCGGGAGCCCGTCCCCTTTCAGCCCGTTCAATCGAGTGTCCGTCACACCGGTCGCCCACCGACCGGTTTTCCCTTGCCGATGGAAAGGTGAAAGGCTTTGACGATGAGGAAAGCGAACGACGCCGCCGGATCGTCCGGCGGAGTGAAGCCCGATTCCCGGAACACGGCGGCGGTTGACCCGTCCCGCTGCCCCCTGTGCGGGAAGGAAAACCGCTGCGGAAGGCTTGCGGGGCTGTCATCCTGCTGGTGTCAAACGGTATCGGTGCCCAGGAGCGTGCTTGACAGAATACCCGCCGAGGCGAGGGGGGTCGCCTGCGTCTGCAGGGAATGCGCAACGCAGCCGGACGGCGGCACGGGCGAAGAAACAGAACCGTCCGTTCCGGATCCCCGTACCGTTGGTGACCCTTGCCTGACGTGAAGGGGGGAGCGGATATCCGTCGGGCATCCTGTACGCAGGGCTTGGTACCGGCCCGGAGGCCGCCGGAACGGAGATTCCGTCGTAACGCCCAGCGGATGCCGGCCCTCGGCCGGCGGAGCGCGGGGTTGTTCGTGTCCATTTCAGATGCAACCGGATTGACAATGTCTTCTATCGGAGGTGGAACATGCTGTCGGCGTTGACCCTACTGGCGCGGCTTGCCGCTGTTGGCGCAATTGCGCTTGTGATAAGCGATTATGGAACAACACTCACCGAAATAGATGCGGTTTCCGGCACCGTCACCCCCAACGTGGCGTCGCCGGGGACCTTTCCGAACGACGTGCTCTGGTATCTGAACAACTTTTTCGTGGTCAACTCCATGAGCGATGACGTCACGCTCCAGAAATTCGATCCCGCTGACTGGACGTGCCAGGCCCTGGGTATCGGAACCGGGATGAACTGCTGGGCCGTTCGCCCGCTCTGCGGCGACACCCTTGCGGTTTCCTGCGCCCTTGGCAACAGCATCGCCATTGTGGATGCCGCAGAGATGAGTCTGCTGGGATACGTGGAGGGGATCGGCCCCAACCCCGAATGGTTTTGTGTGGCGGAGGGGAAGCTATACGCGGCGTGCGGGGGGTGGCTGTCCGACAACAAGGTGGTGGTGATGGACATCGCGACACTGTCTCCCTGCGACACGATCAGCGTCGGGCTCAATGTCCAGAGCTGTGTTTACGACGGCGTTGACCAGGTGTACGCGATCTGCACCGGAACCTACGGGGCTACCGACGGCGAGATTCACGTGATAGACATCGCCTCGGGGGAGGTGACCGGGGTCATCACGACCGGGTTTGCCCCTCGATCGGGGTGTGCCGCGGCGATTCCCTCTATGTGGGTGATTGCTACGGGCAGGGTGTGATTCTCATTGACACCGACAGCGGCGCACTCGTTGATCCCTCGGCGTTTCCGGGGGGCAGCGGCCTTGCCGTGGATTCCGATGGAATCCTGTGGGTGGCGGACTGCGACGCAAACAACGTCAGGCGTTACGACCGCGGTCATCAGCTCGTCGCCTCCTATTATGTGACCAGTCCTTACGGCCTGGACGTTTCGGCCGATCCCTTCGGAGTCGAACCGGACAGCCCCGCCCATGCGCCGGATGCGGAGTTCAGCGCCGGTCCCTCCCCGGCGGTCGGCGTTGTCCGGGTGAGAACCGCGGTCGGCGAGACCGATCCGCCGGTACTCCTTGACCTGGCGGGAAGGACCGTCGGCAGGGCGTTCTGCGCGGAGCCGGGGCTCTGGCTGCTGGACGTGGGCTGGGTGCCCCAGGGTCTCTACATGGTGGTTTCCCGTCAGGAATCCAGGCCCGTGGTGGTTCTCCGGTAGGGCGTATCCGAACCGTGACGCCATGGCGTCGGCGCGGACGCGGAAACCGACGGGCAAAGGGAGCATGGTGACTGGCCCGGAAGCGTTCGCCGGGCAGGCACGGTCTTGTCGGCCGGGGGTGTTCACCACTCCCGGCCGAGTCCGTTACGATCGAACCCGGGAAGGGTAAAGGAGCGTTACCAGCCCAGGTTGATTCGTAGGCGACCCGGGGGCGGTACGACCCGGGCGGCCGACACCCTGGGACGGGCACTCCCCCCGCCTTGCAGACGACGACGCCCGGGAGGAGGTTCCGCACACACGCGCCTCGCCCTGGAATACCGGTGCATGACCCGCACGAACAACCCGTGTATTTCTATCAACGTTTGTGCTATACTTGAACCGACAGCCTTCAAAACAGTTTTTAGCAAACAGTTTACGGCGGTTTACGGGGCCTTTACCACGCGTCACGTTTTTAGTTTAGCTGTGCAATAGAAAAGGAGATAAAGTGACCAACCTTGGCTCCAGTGACGGGCAGGCTGAAACCATCCCCCTCACCGGCGACCTGACCCGACTGGTCGCCGACCGGCCCGCCGCCGGCGGGTACCGGGGCCGCGGTGTGCGAAGGAAGGTGTGCCGGCATTCCGGGCTGGCGGGGTCGAAAGGTGCAGCGATAATTATCGGAGCAGGCCATGGATTATAGAAAAAGAAACCGGTGCCTTGTGTACGGCGGCATCATCGTATATACGGTCGTCATCCTGTGGCTTTCCCTTGCGCTGGCGATCAGGGACGCTGAAAACACGGTGGATTTCGGCTTCAAATTGTTCGGAGCGGCGGGGGCCTTTCTCATGGCCACCGTCGGCCCTTTCGGGATGGTCGGCCTTGCGTTGATGGGCGGGAAACTGCGCGACGCCTCCATGAAGGTCACGTTGCTGTTTGCGCTCCTCATGTCGGTGCTTCTTTCGCTGTATGTGTGCGACCAGCTCGATGTTGTGGGGCTGTTCAGGTGAGGGGACTGGGTCCGGCATCTAAATGATGACGGCGTTACGGCTTACCCGCCGGGAAGCTTAGTAACACTTTATTCATTTTACTTTTAAGAACTGTCTTTACAAGGAAGCATACATGTATGCACCAATCTGCTTGATATCTGTATTATCAAGTAGTTTGACAGGTGTAGATTCCGCTTTGCCGTCTGTAGTGCAGTTCGCCGGTCAGGAGGCGACCTGAGCCTTGGCCTTCATTTCCATCCGCTCAAGGAGGTGGTCCAACCATAGCCTTTCGCATGAGAATAGAAGAAGCCTATCGCTTTCAGGCCCAGCGACATGGAGATAACCGCCGGAATCCCTTGAGAGGAGCCATGCGGTCGAGCTCTCCAGATCGAACAGGATACTGTCTCCTCTGATGGCCGCCGGCTGGATTTCCACCCAGCCTTTCTCGTCGAAAGGATCCGAGACGAACAGACTTATCTGGCTGGTGGCAAGGCATGAGTTCATCATCCAGAGATCATCGGAGATCGACAGGATCTCCCGATCGCCGATAATGATCGAGTCAATGCCGGTGGCGTCGAATCGGGCCGATGGCCTGAAGGGTATAACCATGGTCGAATCGGTTGAAAAATCCGTAAAGATGCATTCAGGTTCCCCACCGGCGGCGATGATCGGCCATGCCTCTTCCCAGAACGAGGTTTCGTCAAATACCCCCGATCCGGCGACTCCTATCGTGGACAACGCTTCCCTGTACGCGCCCGGCCAGATAGTGCCGTAACCAGCGACGCCGCTCTTGATCCCGCTCACGAAAATCAGCGTCCCGTCCGGATAACTACTCTCCAGGTCCGCCAGCCTGTCAATAATGGATCGGGTGTATGCATCGGCATTTCGGAATCTCGCCAGCTCGTCACGCGAGACAAGGAAGCATCCCAGAAGGATAACCGGGGTCAGAACCCGCCATCTTCCCTTCAGGGAACCTGCAGCGGCGCCGAAGAGAAGGGCGGCCCCCGGCAGGGCTGCATAGGCGTAATAAGTCCTCGGGGGAAGGTTAGCCACAGTGAGAAGCGGCAGGATGATGAAGCCTGCAAGGAGCAGCTTCCGGCTCCAATCGGCTTTCGATGTGAAAAGCAGAACCGTGCCGAGGACTGTGAGAATCCTGACCGACAGCCCGTCCAGCCAGGGGGAGAACTGAATCTTGACCAGTGTTGCGAGGTTGTTGACCATGAAGAGCCCGAAACCTGTGGATTCTGAATACCCGAGGGTCAGCCCCAGCCAGTAGATCCTCCAGGCGAGATAAATGAAGGTTGGCACAAGATATAGAGCAGTGTGCCTGAAAAAGAGCCGAGGTTTCTCCGATGTGATCAGGTGCATCGAAACCAATCCAAAGAGGGGTGCGCAGGCAAGCGCGGTCTCCTTGGCGAAAAGGGATGAGAGGAACAGCAGCATGGCGAGGAACAGGTGGCTCTTCTTCTTCCCTGTGATGTAGGCGCAGTGAGCGATGACCGCTCCAAGGAGCGGAGCGATCGCCACAGGGGTCGTTCTCCCGGAGATCCTGGCGAAAGAGGGGACGGCAGCCTGTGACAGGAGGAAGAAAGCCGCTGACAGGGCAGCGACCGACTTGTCCCTGAAAACCGCGAGGGCCGTTCTCCAGAGCAGGATCGCACAGAGGACATGGAGGAGAATGTTCGTCAGATGCCAGCCCCAAGGCCTCGTCTCGCCCCAGAGCGATGCGTCCAGTGCGTAAACCGCTTCGTTCAGGGGTCTGAATCCGGTGAAGACGAACCGGGTAAAGCTTTCCAGGGAGAAAGTGTGATGCAGATCGAGGAAATCATCCGAGAGGAAACCTGTTCTGAGCGTCGGGAGGAGCAGTAGAACCAAGGCAAGTGCGGTGGATACTGCAAGCATGATTCCTGTGGCTGCGGGTCTCACGGTTATAGACTCCCCCGTCAAGGATGTTTCGGTCCGCTACTGCAGTCCTTCAAAAGATCATTTCAGCTCTCTTAGCCCGGATTGCTCACCAGTGAGTTGCACAAGGCCGTTCTAAAGTAGTATAATTGATTGTACAAGCACAAGTTACACCACAGAAGAGCGGCCGGCAATGAAAGCACTCCGTTACCCGATAATGCTCAGTCGGAACTCGGATTTCAAGGGCTCGGTTCCCGCAGGGCCGTCGGCGGGTTCGACGGCGGTTTCATCACCTCCGACGCTGGAGTCCTACAGCTTCGGGAAGTGGAAACCCGGACCGCTTCATCTCGGCCTTCTGGGTTGCCGTAAAGGCTCACTCGAATAAATGTCTCCCGGGCGGGGAAGCCTACGGAGGGCTGAAAGGGCGGTTTACGCAAACCGGCGTCAGACAGGTATCGGAACCGCCGGCAGGGAATCATGACTGGACAGCTCTCTGCAATAACGACCTGTTTACACCACTCGGGAACCTTGACAGGTCAATCAATCCGGGTACATTCCCTATAGCGGTTTTGACGAAATGGATCTGCTCATAGAGGGGGGGAACATGAACGTAGCTCATATGGTTATGCTTCTCGTGATCGCATCTGCGGCCTTCGCCGGCCGGGATGCGTCTCTTTCCACGGTACTTACACCAGACGGAAGAATCATGGAGGGTGCGTCGGGTAGTTTCGATCCCGAAGGGTTCCGCATGACTTACGGCCCCGATGGGGAGCCGTTGTTTGTGGCGGAGGCATCCCTTTCCGGGGAACCTGCTCCTTTTTCAGGGGGGCAGTACGGTGCAGGCACCTGGTACACTCTGGGAAGCGGTGTGAACGACGAAGTTCGTGCCATCGCCGTGAGCGGCTCGGATGTGTACGTAGGGGGGGATTTTACCGAGGCCGGAGGCAGCCCTGTCGGCCGAATCGCCCGGTGGGACGGCAGTTCCTGGCATCCTCTGGGAAGCGGTGTGAACGACGGAGTCCGTGCCATCGCTGTGAGCGGCCCGGATGTGTACGTTGGGGGAGGATTTACCGAGGCCGGAGGCAGCCCTGCCAACTACATCGCCCGGTGGGATGGAAGTAATTGGCATGCTCTCGGAGACGGTGTGAACCACGGAGTCCGTGCCATCGCCGTGAGCGGTTCGGATGTGTATGTCGGAGGTGATTTCATCCAGGCTGGAGGTAACCCTGCAAACTACATCGCCCGGTGGGACGGCAGTTCCTGGCATCCTCTGGGAAGCGGTGTAGAAGGAGAAATATACCACCCTTGGGTCGTAGCCATCGCCGTGAGCGGCCCGGATGTGTACGTAGGGGGATGGTTTACCGAGGCCGGAGGCAGCCCAGCCTACTTCATCGCCCGGTGGGACGGTAGTTCCTGGCATCCGCTGGGAAGCGGTGTAGGTGTAGTAGAAGAAGAATGCGTCTTTGCCATCGCTGTGAGCGGCCCGGATGTGTACGTTGGGGGGGTTTTTATCGAGGCTGGAGGCAGCCCTGCCAACAATATCGCCCGGTGGGACGGCAGTTCCTGGCATCCTCTGGGAAGCGGTGTAGAAGGAGGAGGAGAAGGAGCACAATACTCTTCGGTCAGTGCCATCGCCGTGAGCGGCCCGGATGTGTACGTTGGAGGGCATTTTACCGAGGCTGGAGGCAGCCCTGCCAACTACATTGCCCGGTGGGACGGCAGTTCCTGGCATCCTCTGGGAAGCGGTGTAGGAGGAGAATACCCTTCGGTCTATGCCATCGCTGTGAGCGGCTCGGATGTGTACGTCGGGGGGGACTTTACCCAGGTCGGAGGCAGCCCTGCCAACTACATCGCCCGGTGGCGTGATCCGGACGTAGGGATCGATGCCACACTGGAAGAGATACCGGTTTCTCCTCATGCCTCTCTTCATGCCTCTCCCAACCCCACGGCTTCGGGCGTCGAGTTTTCCTTCCAGAGCAGCGGCCTTTCCCCGCTGACACTCGAGATTTACGACACCGTCGGGCGGCTTGTGAGAACGCAGGATCTGGGAACCCTGCCCGCGGGCTCACAGGCCCACTACTGGAACGGCCTGGGCGGGAGCGGGCAGGCCCTTGCCCAGGGGGTTGTACTTCGTGAGGCTCTCCAGCGCTGAACTTGAGGCTTCCACCCGGGTGGTGCTGCTGAGGTAGTCGGGCAACATCGACTGTAGCGGGCCGCTGTTCCATCAGCGGCCCGTTCTCATTGTGGCCTTCGGTGCAGACGACCTGTCCCGGTGATCTCCCAGAGCAGTTATCTCATATGAACCGCTCTGCCGGTACCCTGAGCGGGGCAAGCCCGCTGAATCACCCTGCCCGGGCTGATGTCATGCCGGGCGGCGAGTTCCTGCCTATGAGCCGGTTCGTGGTCATCCCGGCCGGGAACTCCATCGCGAAGGACCGGATTGCGGTAGAGCTGCGTTTTGTGTGAGGCCATTCCTGGTGTCCGGCCTGGTGATACTCTGAAGGCTGTAGTGGGCTTGTTACACGGGAGGAAAGGCCGGCGTAGCACTCATTCTAAATGCTTCGGTTCAATGGTTAGCAGATTCTCCGGCTCCCCCCATGCGGACCTGGTGCTCCACTTAGTGATGAAGAGCCTCGAGCCGGGTGAAGACGCACAACCTCTATTGAATCAGGGTCAACCTCCTTCAGTGCCCCTGCCTTCAGGAAAGTGTCCAGCATTGCTCTCTGAGCCGGATCGGTAATCTCTTTGAGAACGCTCCGGGTGATCACCAACCGAAAAGCAC
>JAKPTG010000013.1 GCA_029571005.1 Candidatus Fermentibacterota bacterium | reverse complement strand
TCATCGCCCCGGTTCTCGTTTTTCCCGGAGAAGCCGAACTTGAAGCCCTGACGAGGGGGGTTCTCCGGGTGCTGGACGGGGTGGAGCAGGAGCGACGGTACAACTGACCGGGAAGGAATTACAATGGTGAAGAAACGCAATCAGGAAAAAACGGGGACCCTGTTCCTCTCCGGCAACGAGGCCGTCGCCCGGGGGGCATGGGAGTGCGGGGTTCACTTCGCCGCCGCTTACCCGGGCACGCCCTCCACGGAGATAATGGAGGAGATCGGCGAGCACTACCCTGAAATAACGGCCCAGTGGGCACCCAACGAGAAGGTGGCGGTGGAGGTGGTGGCCGGCGCCGGTTTCGCCGGAGCCAGGGTTCTTTCCGCCATGAAGCATGTCGGTCTCAATGTGGCGGCGGACCCCCTGTTCACCCTGAGCTACATCGGAGCCACCGGGGGCACGGTGGTGGTGAGCGCCGACGACCCGGGCATGCACTCTTCCCAGAACGAGCAGGACAACAGGCTGATGGGAAGGGCGGCCAAGCTGGCGATTCTGGAACCGTCGGACAGCCAGGAAGCCCTGGACTTCACCCGGGAGGCCTTTCGGATCAGCGAGGAGTTCGACACCCCGGTGCTTCTGAGGATGACCACCCGGGTATGCCACTCCAAGAGCCTGGTGCGGGTGTCCCCCAGAACCGAGGTGCCGGTGAAGGGTTACGTGAAGGATATCGCCAAGAGGGTTCCCATCCCGGCCAACTCCCGCAGGATGCACAGCCGGGTGGAGGCGAGGCTTGCCAGACTCTCGGAGTGGGGGGCGGACAGTCCGCTGAACCGGATGGAGATGGGTGACACTTCCCTGGGCATCATCACCAGCGGGATTTCATACCAGTACGTCCGGGAGGTGTGCCCCGGGGCCAGCGTTCTCAAGCTCGGGCTTACCAATCCACTGCCCTGGAAGCTTATAGAGGATTTCATCGGCCGGGTTTCCCGGGTGATGGTGGTGGAGGAAGGGGAGCCTTACCTGGAGGAAAGCATCAGGAGCCGCTTCCTGGTGGACGCCCCGGGGAAGGAGCTGATACCCATCGAGGGCGAACTCAACCCGGAGCTCGTCAGGAAGGCCGTGAGTCCCGACAGCGTGGCGGCTCCCTTCTACGGGGAGACGGATCTGCCGGGAAGGCCGCCCTCTCTGTGTCCGGGATGTCCGCACCGGGGCGCCTTTCATACGCTTGCATCCATGAAGTACAGTTCCACCGGCGATATAGGCTGCTACACCTTAGGTCTCATGCCTCCGTACAAGGCCCTGGAGACCACGGTCTGCATGGGCGCCGCGATAGGGGTCCTGTCGGGGCTCGAGAAGGCCCTGGGCCGGGAGGGCATGCCGAAACTGGTGGCGGCCATCGGTGAGTCAACCTTCATCCATTCGGGCATCACGGGGCTGATTGACATGGTGTACAACGGCAACACCGGCACGGTGATGATCATGGACAACAGCCTCACCGCCATGACCGGCGGTCAGCAGAACCCTTCCACCGGCAGAAACCTTCGGGGCGAGCCCGCTCCCATGCTGGATATCGAGCAGGTGGTGAGGGCATGCGGAGTCAAGCGGGTGAGGGTGGTTGACCCCCACGATCTCAAGCTGATGAAGCAGGTTCTCAAGGAGGAGACCGGGGTGCCGGAACTCAGCGTGATCATCGCCAGAAGGTCCTGCATCATGGCCTACAAACCCCTGAGGAAGACCGTGTCGGTGCATGATCCGGCCAAGTGCGTGCATTGCAAGGCCTGTCTGAGGCTGGGATGCCCGGCGATCAGCTGGAACAGGGAGGACAACGTTCCGGTGGTGAGCGAGATGCAGTGCTGGCCCAACTGCAACCTTTGTGTTCAGGTCTGTCCCGTGGGGGCTCTGAGCAAGGATCTCGAAGGAGTGGTGTGATGGAGCGGACTACCAATGTCATCCTCTGCGGCACCGGAGGGCAGGGAATCCTTCTGGCCAGCGAGGTTTTGTGCGCCGCGGCGATCAAGAGCGGCTTCGACGTGAAGAAGAGCGAAGTGCACGGCATGGCCCAGCGGGGCGGCAGCGTGTCCAGCCATGTTCGTTTCGGCAAGAAAGTCCACAGCGTTCTGGTGGAGGCGGGTACTGCGGACATGATCCTTGCCCTGGAAAAGATGGAGGGGCTGCGGTGGACCCACTACCTCTCCCCCCGGGGCAGGCTGGTTTCCGCCGACATCAGGATCAATCCCATGACGGTGAACACCGGGGATGCGGAGTATCCCGATGTGGACCAAATGGTTACGGCTAAGGGGATACCGTGCACCGAGGTGCCGGTACTTTCCATCGCCCGGCGGCTGGACAACTTCAAGGTGATGAACGTGGCGCTTCTTGGGGCTGCGTCGTCGCTCATTCCGGACATCTCCCCGGACGCCTGGGAAGCGGCCATCGCCGAGCGGGTGCCCGGGAAGACGCTGGAAGTGAACATGGAAGCCTTCAGGCAGGGAAGAGCGGTTCCCCATCAGGAGGTCAAGGCGTAATCAGGCCGGTCTGCGACGCTCCCTGCTCCGGATCTCCCCTGTGACCCCTCCGGACCGCGGGGATACCCCGGCCGTCCGTGTATGGTCGTTGCTGGCCCGGTGACGCGGAACCGGGGAAAAGATGCGTTGGATTCCTGAAGACCGGCGTTGAGCGGGGCCGGACGGGGGAGGAACCTCAGGGTTCCCCGAGGCGTCGGTCACTCCAGCAGATGAGCACCGCCGGGGTGTCGTCCAGCCCCCGGAAGGAGTGGTGCTCCCCCGGATCGAACTCGAGGAAGGCCGGGGCCCGGAACGTCCGGCTCCCACCGTCGGCCCCGACTTCCACACTTCCCGCCAGGAGAAGAACCTTCTCGTTCCGGTCAGGGTGGGAGTGGTCGCCCCGGATGCAACCCGGTGCCACGGAGAAGGCGTGGCACCGCTGGATGTCACCGGTATCCCCGACTCCCTCGAAGGGGTTCACCACGTAGCCCCTTCGGTCGCGGTGGTCGTCGAAAGGGATGATTCGCATCAGAGGAAGAGGGAACTGAGGCTGCGGCCCTGGTGGATCCTCTTTATGGCTTCGGCGAAGATGTGGGCCACGGAGAGGGTTTCTATCTTGGTGAGGGGCCCCCCGGTTATTTTTTGGGCCGCTTCCCGGTTGAATTCCACCGTGTCCGTGATGTAGAGCTTGGTAATGGGGCTTTCCTCGATGCTTTTCACCGCGTCCCCGCTGAGGATCGCGTGGGTTATGAAGGCGTATATATCATTTGCGCCCTTTGCCTTAGCGGTTTCGGCGCAGAGGATGAGGCTCCTCCCGCTGAGGATCTCGTCGTCGCTCATGATCACGGTTCTGTCGCTCAGGTCGTCTATCCCCTCCACGGTGCGCACCAGGGGTTTCTCACTGTCGTCCACCCGCACCTTCTTGACGTACCCCGTGGTGATGTCCGGGGAGCCTCCGGCGTCCCTGATTCCCTTGGCGGCGTGGAGGGCGAGAAAGTCGTTGTCCAGGATCGAACCCGAATCCGGCGCGATGAAGGCGAGTTTCTCAAAGCCCATGTTCAGTATCTTGGTGATGAATACCGTGTAGGCGTGAAGCTGGTCCACCGGAATGTTGCTGAAGCCCTGGCTCTGGGGGCTGTGAAGGGTCATGGCCAGCACCCGGTGGGCCCCCACGGCGGCGATGAGGTCGAAGATCATCTTCGTGGTTATGGCTATCCTTGGTTTGTCTTTCTTGTCGCTCCTGGCGTAGGGGAAGTAGGGGGTGACCGCGGTCAGCCTGCCGGCGCTGTCCTTCAGGGCGCTGATCATCTGCAGCATTTCCAGGATGTCCCCCGAGACGGTTCTGTAGGCTTCGGTCTTGTCGCCAAGGATGGACCTCTCGCCGGACTGGATGATGAATACGTCCTTTTCCCGGACCGTGCCTCCGGGGAAATTGACCATCATGTTTCCGTTGGAGAACTGGTGGAATTCAACCGGTTCCGGCTCTATCCCGAGTATCCTGCAGACATTCCGGCAGAGCCCGGTACTGGCCCGGCCCGAGCATATGGCTATGCTGCCGTACATCTCTCCCCCTTCAGTGCCCCGGATCTACTGCCTGAGGGCGATAAACTGATCGGCCGTGTCCTCAATCGAATTGAAAATGACGCTTATCATTGCAGTGAAGGCCTCGAAGCCCAGCCCGTTCTCGGTGGAGAAGGTGTAGGTGCACATGATTTCCCCCGTCGAAGGGTCGGCCTCGAACTTGATGAAGGGGTAGGTACTGTTCAGCTCGGCCATCAGCTCGAGTGCGTCGGTACGGCCCGGGCCCGAGGCGGGAACCAGACCCGGGGTCGGGCCGGCCATGAAGCATGCCTCTACCTCCGCATCCACCGCAATGTAAAAGATAGCGTACCGCTCTCCGGTGGTTTCGTCTTCCTGGATCAGGAAGAAGATGTCTCCTTCGTTCTCGTAGGTGGCATTGATCCGATCGAGATAACCGGCGATTACCTGAGGAGTTACTACGGCGAATGCCAGTGGGGCGGCAAGGACGGCAAGGACTGCGGCGAGTTTCATGGGAATACCTTTCCTTTTGGCAGTGGCGGCACACACAGTGACTACCGGGCTCCTGCAATGTAATATTACACACGATTCGCCTCCGAGGGAGTGAGCCGGTCTTTACAGAAAACGGTTGATTGAAGATGATATGCGTAACGTGAGCGATGCCCGTCCGGGCCGCCGCCGGGGTACAGGCGGGAACCGGGGCTTTATTATCGAAGAGAGGGATTCATGGACCGCAGGACAAGGGTTCTCATAGGAAAACCAGGATTGGACGGCCATGACCGGGGGGCCAAATACATCGCCCGCGCCCTTCGGGATGCCGGTATGGAGGTCATTTACACCGGCATCCGTCAGACTCCGCAGGCCATCGCCGAAGCGGCCCTGCAGGAGGATGTGGACTTCGTCGGGCTCTCGCTGCTCTCCGGCGCCCACAACCACCTGTTTCCGGAGGTGGCAAGGATTCTCCGGGACAAGGGGGGGGCGGACATCATCCTGTTCGGCGGCGGCGTGATTCCCGAGGAGGACATCCCGGGCTTGAAGCAGGCCGGATTCAAGGCCATATTCACCCCGGGAACCCCCGCTTCGGAGGTTGTCGCTTTCATAGAGAACGAACTGAAGAACAGAAACTGATCCGATGAATTCCAGGGATACCCTCGCGCAGAGGATCCATCGTGGAGAAGTACGGGCGCTGGCCCGGGGTCTGAGCATGGTGGAGAACGGAGATCCCGGAGCCGGAGAACTTCTCCACACCCTGTTCTCGGCGATCCCCGACCACGTTACCATCGGTGTGACCGGGCCTCCGGGGGCGGGTAAAAGCACCCTTCTGGACCGGATGATAACCAGGTTCCGGTCACAGGAACGCAGGGTGGGTGTGATAGCCGTTGATCCCTCTTCCCCCTTCACCGGCGGTGCGCTCCTTGGCGACCGGCTGCGGATGCAGTCCCACGCCGTGGATCCGGGGGTGTTCATCCGCAGCATGGGCAACCGGGGGCACCTTGGGGGGATATCCGGGGCCACCCGGGATGCGGGCCTTATACTGGCCGCCGCGGGGTACGATCCGGTGCTGGTGGAAACCGTGGGAGTCGGCCAGGCGGAGGTGGAGGTAGCCGAAATCGCCGATGTCACGGCGCTGGTGCTGGTCCCCGGCACGGGTGACGAAGTCCAGGCCATGAAGGCGGGAATCATGGAAATAGCCGACCTGATAGTGCTGAACAAGGCGGACAGGCCTGGAATGGACCAACTGGAGGCGGCGGTTGCGGCTTCTCTTGAGCTGGCTCCCGAGGACAGGCCCAGACCTCCGGTGGTGAGGGTTTCAGCGGAGAGCGGCGAAGGGCTCGAGGCGTTGTGGACATCCCTGGATCTGCTTCTGTCCTCGACGGATCCGGAGTTGCGCAGGCTGGAGAACACCAGGAGGATACTCAGAGGCATACTCGGGGAAAGCGGAGCCCGATTCGGGGAGATGCTTCTCCGCAGTGAATACGGTTCGGAGAACGAACTGCTGGAACTCATCTCCGGCGGTTCCGTCACACCATACGAAGCCGGACTCAGACTGGTCCGCGTCGCCGAAAGGATGCTGGAGGAAGATGAAAATCAGCAGGATTGACCACATCGGCATCGCAGTGGAAAACCTGGAGAAGACGGTACCCTTCTACCGGGACGTCCTGGGGCTGGCCTTCCTGGGCTTCGAGGACGTTCCGGACCAGAAGGTCCGGGTTGCGATGTTCGCCGTGGGAGAAGCCAGGATTGAACTCCTGGAGCCCACATCACAGGACAGCCCCATTGCCGGTTTCCTCCAGTCCCGGGGGCAGGGGATCCACCACATCGCCTACTCGGTGCCCGATGCGGACGAAGCGGTGAAGACGCTTACGGAAGCCGGAGTGGACATGATAGACGCCGTTCCCAGGCCCGGCGCCGGCGGTTCCAGGATCGCCTTCATCCATCCCAGGGCCAGCGGCAGGGTTCTCACCGAGATCTGTCAGCACTGACAGAAAGGATTTCCCCAGAATGAACGCAAGCAACAGGAACGAGAAACTCCGTCAGCTCAAGGAGCTGGCCCTTCAGGGCGGTGGAGAGAAGAGGATCGCGAAGCAGCACGCCCAGGGAAGCCTCACCGCCAGGGAAAGGCTGGACATCCTTCTGGACGACGGCAGCTTCGAGGAACTCGATCAGCTCAAGACCCATCGCTCCACCAACTTCGGCCTGGACAAGCAGAAGTATTACGGCGACGGGGTGGTGACGGGATACGGCACCATCGACGGCAGGCTGGTGTACGTCTTCAGCCAGGACTTCACGGTGTTCGGGGGCTCCCTGTCGGAGACCTTCGCCGAGAAGATCAAGAAGGTCATGGATATGGCGGCCCAGAACGGGGCGCCCCTGATCGGTCTGAACGATTCCGGCGGCGCCAGGATCCAGGAGGGCATCGAAAGCCTCGCCGGGTACGGCGACATATTTCTGAAGAACGTGCTCTACTCCGGGGTCGTGCCCCAGATCAGCGTCATCCTTGGGCCCTGCGCCGGCGGCGCCGTCTACAGCCCGGCCATCACCGACTTCACCATCATGGTGGAGAACACCAGCTACATGTTCGTCACCGGCCCGGAGGTGGTCAGGGCGGTAACCGGGGAGGACGTCACCAAGGACGAGCTTGGGGGCCCCCTCATCCACAGCCGGCGGAGCGGCGTGTCCCACATGGTCTGCAAAGACGAGCGGGAGGCCCTCCTTCTGGTGCGGAAGCTGTTCAGCTACATCCCCCAGAACAACATGGAAGACCCGGTCTCCATCCTCTGCACCGACGCCCCGGACAGGGCCGACAGCTGGCTGGACGAGTTCGTTCCGGAGAGCCCCAACAAGCCCTACGACATGCGCAGGATCATATCCGCGGTGGTGGATCACGGCGAGTTCCTCGAGATACAGGGGTCCTACGCCCAGAACATCATCATAGGTTTCTGCAGGATGAACGGGAGGCCGGTGGGGATAGTGGCCAACCAGCCCAGTTTCCTGGCCGGGGTGCTGGACATAGATGCGTCGGTGAAGGCCGCCAGGTTCGTGAGGTTCTGCGACGCCTTCAATATCCCGGTGCTGACCTTCGTGGACGTTCCCGGGTTCATGCCCGGCACCAAGCAGGAGTACGGCGGCATAATCCGCAACGGAGCGAAACTCCTTTACGCCTTCGCCGAAGCTACGGTCCCCAAGATCACGGTCATCACCAGAAAGGCTTACGGCGGCGCCTACGACGTGATGTCCTCGAAGCATCTGCGCAGCGACCTGAACTTCGCCTGGCCCTCGGCGGAAATCGCCGTGATGGGACCCGAGGGGGCCGTGAACATCATCTTCAGGAACGAGCTGGCCTCCTCGGAGAACCCGGAGGCACGGCGGGAGGAACTGACGGCGGAGTACCGCGACAAGTTCGCGAACCCCTACGAGGCCGCCTCCCGGGGGTACATAGACGGGGTCATCCTCCCCTCCGAAACACGCTTCAGGGTGATCAAGAGCCTGGAAATGCTTCAGGGCAAACGCCAGGAGATTCCAGCCAAGAAGCACGGGAACATACCGTTATGATGGATCTCACTCCACAGGCCGATACCCTGGCGGCAGCCGCTTCCAAAGCCGAGCTGCTCGCTGTGGGTGTTCGTATAGCTTACCTGGGCATGTTAGCGGTTTTCTTCGGGCTGATCGCCCTGGCGGTGATACTCCCGCTGCTTCAGAAGGCGGTCGAACCGAAAAAGGACCGCAAGGCGGCCCGGAAGTCCGGCGGGGACGGCGCCCCCCCGGGGCTGACGAGCGAAGAGGTGGCTGCGGTGACCGCCGCGATCCACGCCCACTTCCTCCAACTCGACCGGGAATACGACTGGAAGATGACATGGCGGGACCATGAGAAACCCTACTCGCCCTGGAGGCTCGCCGGCAGAGCCAAGCTTCTGCTGGGCAGAGCCGGCCTGAGGCTCAGGGATAGGAGAGTGTGATGCCCGATTATGTGGTGACCATAGGAGGCAATACCTACCATGTGGGGGTGGGCCGCGTGGAGGACGACCGGGTGGAGATCAGGCTGGGCGACAGAACCTTCACCGCCCAGGTGGAGTCTTCCGTGAGAAAGAACCCCAAGACCCCGACCATCGTCCGGGAACAGAGGATTCCCGATGCCTCGTTGTCCCCGGACCGCACCACTCCGCCGGGGGAACACGGAGGCCGGGGGGATATTCTCTCCCCGCTGCCCGGCAATATCCTGAAGGTCATGGTCAAGGCCGGCGACCGGGTGGAGAAGGGGCAGATCGTGGCCATCATGGAGGCCATGAAGATGGAGAACGAAATCGAGTCGCCCCTGGCAGGGGTGGTCTCAAGGGTGGCGGTCCATGAAGGAGACACGATTCTGGAGAACGCCCTCATCATGAGCATAGGGAGCTGAACCATGACCCCGTTCTCGAAACTGGCCTCTCTGCTCACCGGCGCCTCCGGTGTCGGCTCCGAGGGCCTTATGAGCTACCTGCAGAACACCGGGTTCCTTCTCATGGAACCGGGTAATGCGGTGATGATCCTGTTAGGCCTCGCCATGATATATCTGGCCATCCGCAAGAACTACGAGCCCCTCCTCCTGATCCCCATAGGCTTCGGCGTCGTTGCCGGGAACATGCCCTACAATCCGGACCTGATGCCCATCGGCTACCTCGATGTCCTGGGGGGGCAGGAGTCGGTGTTCCGGTTGTTTTACTACGGTGTCAAGAGCGGTCTCTTCCCGCCTCTGGTATTTCTGGGGATCGGGGCCATGACGGATTTCAGCGCCCTGCTTTCCAACCCCAAGCTTCTTCTTCTGGGCGCGGCGGCGCAGATCGGCATCTTCGTCACCCTTATCGGTTCGCTTCTTCTGGGCTTCGACCTCAAGCAGGCGGCGTCCATCGGCATCATCGGCGGCGCCGACGGTCCTACGGCTATTTTCCTGGCCAGTCAGCTGGCTCCGGGAATGCTGGGGGCCATAGCCATCGCCGCCTACTCCTACATGGGGTTGGTGCCGGTGCTACAGCCCCCGGTCATGAGGCTGCTCACCATCAGGAAGGAGCGCCTGATCCGGATGAAGCCCGCCCGGAGGGTGAGCCAGACCGAGAAGATCCTGTTCCCCATCGTCTCCTTCATCGTCACGTCTTTCGTCGCCCCGGGGGCCATCTCCCTGCTGGGAATGCTGTTCTTCGGCAACCTGCTCAAGGAGAGCGGCGTGACCAGGAGGCTCGCGGAGAGCGCCCAGGGCGCCCTGAACAACATAGTGGTGATCATCCTTGGCTTCAGCGTCGGCACCAGCACCCAGGCCCGGTACTTCCTCACCCTGGACAGCATAAAGATATTCGCCCTGGGGGCCTTCAGCTTCGTGGTGGCCACCATGGGCGGGGTCCTGCTCGCCAAGTTCATGAACCTCTTTCTCAAGGAAGAGAACAAGATAAACCCGCTGATCGGATCGGCCGGCGTGTCGGCCGTTCCCATCGCGGCGCACGTGTCCGAGATCATCGGCAGGGAGTACGACCCGAAGAACCACCTGCTCATGCACGCCATGGCTCCCAACGTGGCGGGGGTCATCGGAAGCGCCATAGCGGCGGGAGTCCTTTTGAGCGTGGTGGGCAAGTGATCGCCGAAACCAGCGACTATCTGGTGACCGGGGGCGCCGGCTTCATCGGCAGCCACCTGTGCACCAGGCTGGTTTCCATGGGAAAGAGCGTCCAGGTGCTGGACAATCTGTCCACCGGACGCCGGGAAAACGTGAGGCACCTGGAGGGCAATCCCCTGTTCCGCTTCCACCTGGGTTCGGTGATGGATTCGGATGCGGTTGATTCCCTGGCGGCCCGCTCCGGAGCCGTGATTCACCTGGCGGCGGCGGTGGGGGTGGAGAACATCATCCGCAAGCCGGTGGAGACCATAGAGATAAACATAGGAGGAACCGAAAAGGTGCTGTCCGCCGCGGCCTCCCGGGGGCTGCCTATGTTCCTGGCCTCCACCAGCGAAGTGTACGGCAAGAGCTGGGAGGCCCCCTTCAGGGAGGACGGCGACATAGTCCTGGGCGCCACCAGCCGCAGCCGCTGGAGTTACGCGTGCAGCAAGGCACTGGACGAGTTCCTGGCCCTGGCCTACCACAAGGCCCGGGGGCTGCCGGTGATAGTGGGCAGGCTCTTCAACACCGTGGGTCCCAGGCAGTCCGGCCTGTACGGCATGGTCCTGCCAAGGTTCATAAACCAGGCCATGACGGGCAAGCCCATCACGGTTTTCGGCAACGGCACCCAGACCAGGTGTTTCAGCGCCGTGCATGAGGTTGTCAGGTGCATCTGCGACCTCATGGAGACCCCGAAGGCGCTGGGCAGGGTCGTGAACATCGGCTCGGTCCAGGAGATAACCATCCTGGAGCTGGCCAGGAGGGTGAAGGAGATCACCCGCTCCGAATCGCCCATCGTGCTCACTCCCTACGATGAGGCTTACCCCGGCGACTTCGAGGACATGCAGAGGAGGGTTCCGGATGTCTCCGTCCTCCGGGGGCTGATCGGATTCTCGCCGGGGGCTTCGATCGAGGACATCATCCACTCCATCCTCGACCACGGTATTCCGGAAGGGGCCGATTGAAGGGTCCGCCCATCGTCAGCGGCGACAACCGCCGGGTGAAGCTGGCGGCGTCCCTTCGCCGTCCGAACGCATGTATCGAGCACGGGGCCTTCCTGGTGGAAGGCCCCCGCTTTCTCGACGGGGCCGGGGACACCCTTCCCCTGTTCGTGCTGGTGTCCACGGAGGCCACGCCCGAGGCCGGGGCGGCCGGGGAAAGGGCGGAAGCCTCCGGCGCCAAGGTGCTGAAGGTCGAGCCTGGGGTTTTTGCAAAGGTATCGTCCACCAGGACTCCCCAGGGAGTGGCGGCGGTGTTCCCCCTGCCGGCCTGGACCGAGGAGGATGTCTTCCGGGGGGGGACGGTGGCGGCCCTGGACGGGGTTTCCGACCCGGGCAACGCCGGAACCGTGATGAGGTCCGCGGCGGCCTTCGGCGGCGGTGCGGTGTTCCTGCCGGGGTCCGCCTACCCCTACGGCCCCAAGGCCACCAGGGCCTCCGCCGGAGCAAACATCCGGCTGCCCGTCATCACCGCCGGGGCACTCTCGGATCTGGTCTCCAGACACCCGGACTACATCTTCGCCGGGACGGACCCCCGGGGGACGCCTCTGAGCGGGTTCCGGCCGGACCGGCCAGTCTGCCTGGTGGTCGGCTCCGAGGCCCGCGGCCTCTCCAGGGACTCGGCGGACGCCGTGGCCTGTCTGCTGTCCATACCGATGGGGGGTGGAGTGGAGTCCCTGAACGCCGGCGTGTCGGCTTCCCTGATCCTCTACCACCTGCGGGAAATCCTCGGAACCCGCCGACTCGGCCGGAATAAAGAAAGTACCTCGGAACCAAAGACGTTTTCCCTTACACGAAAGGCATGACATGAAAAGAACGGTTTTTCCGGTTCTGGCTCTGGTTCTTGGAACCGCCGCCGCCGGCGGCCTTTTCGTCATCCCGGACCCTGGGGCCCAGGCCTGCGACGGCTATGTGATCGTTTACCGCACACCGGATCACTCGGTGGCCTTCGGCGTTTCCGGGGAGGGCTGCAGGGTGCTGGACTCGGATGCAGCCGGGCTCGGTGACTACGCCCTGGTAACCATCCGCGGTGAGGGAGGGTTGGCAGACATCGCGGAAATCGGTGAGCCGGTTTACCGTGACCACCATTCGGTCATAGTGAGGCTGTCCCGCCCCGTGCCGGACCCCTTCGTCCGCCCGGGCATACACCATGTTCAGCCCCTCCGGGAGAACCGGGCCCCCGCCGAAGCCATCCCCATTCCCATGAGGAGCGGTTACGACGAGATCGTCGCTGAAATAGTGGAAGCGGTAAACCAGGACTCCCTGATCTCCTACACCACCAACTACCAGAACTATCTCACCCGGCACTCCTCCACGGACGGGTACGACACCGCGTGCGCCTGGAGCCAGGACAGGTTCGAGGGCATGGGCCTCGAGGTGGAGGTACAGCCCTTCCCCATGAGCGGCTACACCTGTCAGAACGTCATAGCCACCCAGACCGGCCAAACCTACCCCAACCGCTACTGGATCATCTGCGGCCACCTGGACAGCACCTCCCCCAACCCCTACTACGACGCCCCGGGAGCCGATGACAACGGCAGCGGGTCCGCCACGGTGATGGAGGCGGCCCGGATCATGAGCGGGTACCAGTTCGAATACACCGTGAAGTACATCCTGTTCGGCGGCGAGGAGCAGGGGCTCTACGGCAGCGCCTACTACGCCTCGAACGCCGCTTCCGCCGGTGACAGCATTTTGGGGGTGGTGAACCTGGACATGACCTTCTACGGTCCCGCGGGCAACGACATCGCCTGGCTCCACAACAACACCGCCTCCACCGGGCTGAGGGTGGCCTTCCAGGCCATCAGCGACACCTACGTCCCGGCCCTGGTCAAGGAAGTGGCCTCCAGCCCCTCGAGCGCCAGTGACCATGCCAGTTTCTGGAACCACGGCTACGTCGCCATACTCAACATCGAAAGACTGGTGTACAGCAACCCACACTACCACAAAACCAGCGACCTTATAGCCAACTACATACAGTACTTCCCCTTCGGCACCAACATGGCCAAGGCCTCCATAGCCACGGTGGCGTACCTGGCCGGCCCTATCCCCGTGGGCACCGCCGGAGAGTCCGTCGTTCCGGTGTCTTCAGGGGTCGAGGTGAGGGTTTCCCCGAACCCGGTCTCCGGTCCGGCTGCGGTGCGGGTTACGGTGTCGTCCCCGGCCCGGGCGCTGCTGGAGGTTTTCGACCTCGCGGGGAGAACAGTGCACGGCGAACAACTGGTTCTGACCCCCGGAGACAACACCGTGTCGGTGGACATGTCCCCGTTCCCGGCCGGGGTGTACATTCTGCGGGTTTCCTCCGGCGGCGGCCACACCGACGCCAGGGTGGCGGTGGTCCACCGGTAGGGGCCGTCGCCTGAATCGAAACGGGGGGCCGCTGCGGCCCCCCGCCCTGAAACGGGTTCGGATCGGATCAGCCTCCGTGGGATGAACCGCCCGGCAGGGTGTCAGCGGAGCATCCAGCCGCCGGCGAAGTAGTCTTCTATCCCGTCCTCGATGGAGAAAGAGGCCCGAAAGCCGATGTGCCGCAAGGCGCCATCGGTGATGCAGGTGGTGTCGGTCTGGTAATCGCCGGCGTAGGGGTTTTGGAAATACCGCGGCTTTCTGTTCACTCCCATGACTTCGTTCAGGATGTTCACGAGCTGATTGAAGGTGGTAGCCTTTCCCGAGGCGCAGTTGACGATGCAGCTTTCCCGGGCTTCGGCGGCCAGGAGGTTGGCCCTGACCACGTCCTTCACATGGATGTAATCCCGGCGCTGTTCGCCGAACTCGAACAACAGGGGGTCCCCGTGGACCATCTGTTTCGCCAGTTGATGGATCATGGACGCCCGGGTACCCTTGTGGTTCTCCCGGGGACCGTAAACGTTGCAGTATCTGAGGCCCACCACCGAAACGCCGGGATGCTCCGCGGCGAAGGAGGCGGCGAATTCCTCGAGGGCCTTTTTCGAGGCGGCGTAGGGGGTGTTCAGGTCGAAGGGGCCGCTCTCCGTGAAGGGGGCGGGGTTACGGCCGTAAACCGCGGTGGAGGACGCATAGACGATCCTTCTGCACCCGTTTTCCACCACCTTCCGGAACAGGGCTGCGGACGATTCCACGTTGGCCCTGAACATTTCGGCCGAGTCCCGGCAGCGGGTGTTGTTCATGGCCGCCTGATGAAAAACCGCGTCGAAGGTTCCCAGGGAATCCCAGTCTATGCCCGTGAGGCCGGGATACAGGCATTTACACGGAAGGTCGTTCATCTGCTGTTCCGACTCGTTCCCGGTGAAAACCACATCGTGCCCGGCGGACACCAGCTCCAGGACCAGGTTCGATCCCACGAAACCCGTTCCTCCGGTGACAAGGTACCTCATAGCGTTTCACACCTCCCCGGATTTCCCGGGCGAAACGGTTCTCCGGTCAGAAGAACACCTTGGCGAGCTTCAGAGCCCCCTGGGCCCAGGGTTTGCGATGGGTGAGCCCGGACCCTCCGGCGCTTCCGGCGGGATTATCCAGGTACCAGCGATAGTTCCTCAGCAGGGCGTCGGTGTTCGAATACTTCGGTGCAAACCCGAGCATCCGCCGGGCCTTCTCTATGGACACGAAGGATTCCTTGTCCACGGTTTCGTATATCCACTTGTAGAGGGGAGAGAGATGAAGGCGCTCCAGCACCCTCAGTATCGCCACCGCGGGCTTCACCGGGATGGAAACCACCTTCTTCCCGTGTCCGGCGTAATCCAGCACCGCCTGGAAGTCGGTCCGCGGGGTTCCGTAAACCGCCGCCCCGATATTGAAGGCGTCGTTGACCGATTCGGAGGGCAGTTCGGCGCTCAGCCAGATCGCATCACAGAGGTCTTCCACGTCCAGGAACTGGTACAGGTTGTCTCCCCGCCCCAGCAGGGGGAAGCCGCGGCCGTCCCTTGCCCATTCGTAGAGGATGGCGAACACCCCGAGCCTCTCCGGCCCCAGGAATGACTTCGGCCTGAGGATAGGCACCGTGACGTCGTCGCTTCTGAACTCCTCGCAGACCCTCTCGGCGGCCACCTTGGCCTCCCCGTAGGGGCCCACGCCGTGAAGCCTGTCGGTCTCCTCGATCGGATGGTGGTCGGGGATTCCGTACACCGCGGTGGTGGATATGTGGATGATCCTTTTCGCACCGGCCTTTACGGACTCCTCCATGACGGTTCTCGTGCCGTCTATATCGGTGCTGAATATGTCCTGCGGCTTGTAAAGGGGAAGCGCGGCCGCGGTATGGACGACCACGTCAACCCCCTCAAGGGCTTTTATTACATCATCACGGTTTCTGATATCGCCTTGAACAAACCTTATCTTATGGCTACAGTCGGGATAATCAAACTCTACCAGGTCCAGCACCGTGGCTTCCTGGCCCTTGTTCAGCAGGTACCTCACAAGGTTGATACCCAGAAAACCCGAACCTCCGGTGACGAGGAACCGTCTACTCATGGCACTCTCTCCAGTTCCGATTGGATACCGCATTCGGGGTTCGTTCTGTTCGTCCGAACCGGATGCCTTGTTTTACACGGCCCCGTGGAAACCGTTCCATGGTTCCGGATCTATCATCCCTTGTTTTCCGACCGGTGCCGGAAGGGACGATGATGAACCGGCGGCCGCGTTCCCGGGTTTCGCCCTGGCGGAGGAGGTGGGATTCGAACCCACGGACCCCAAAGGAGTCAACGGTTTTCGAGACCGCCCCGTTCAACCGCTCCGGCACCCCTCCGCCGGAAGTGCTACTATAACTACCGCTGCAAGGGAATCACAGCCAGAAGGGTCATGTCCCCGTCTCCGGTGTTTTCCAGGCTGTGTCCCTCCCCGTCCCGGGTAAGCACCGCGGAACCGGGCCCCACTTCGTGGCTCTCCCCGGCGTCCGTCACCCACCCGGTGCCGGTGAGGATGTAGTACAGCTCGTCCTCCCGGCGATGGACATGATACCCTATGGAGCAGCCCGGGGGGAGGGTGATTCTGGCGCACAGCCTCACTCCGGTGGAGAAGTCCCCGGGCTCGAAGAGGTTCTCCATGAGCACCTCTCCCGCGCCTTCGAACAGCCGTTTCCGGGTTGTAACGGTGTTGCCGGCGATTTTCATGTTCTCCCCTTCCGCAGTTTTCCGGTAACCTTGCGTCCGATCCTCCGCCGTACGATAGTACGATGCGCAAGCCCGGAGCATTCCCTGCACGGGTGTTACGAGAGGTTTTTCCCGCCTTCGGGCGTGCTTGAACAGGAGGCTGCCATGTTGAAGAAATCGGTTTTGATTCCGGCGGCGGTCCTGGCGGTGCTTGTGGGTTGCCTCAAGGAGTCCCCCCGGCCGCTTTCGCCTTCGATGATCCAGCCCGGGACCGTTGTTGTTAATACCGGTTTCACCGCCATGTCACCCGAGCTGGGCGGCGCCTATCCCTGGATAAAGGGCGGCGAGTACAAGGCGTTCACGGTTTTCTTCACTCCGGTTGAAGGGGCCGCCTGGTACCAGGCCAGGCTTTCCACTTCCCCGATAACCACCGCGAACTGGGACGACGCACTGATCGCGGGAGAGATTCCTGCACCGGCCGATTCGGCCCTCGTGTTCCTCCAGCCCCGGGTCATTTCCGAAGTGTGCATCGGCTGCGGGCTGTGCGAGGCCGCGTGCCCGGTTCGTCCCCGCACCGCGGTTTCCGTGGAGAACGGGGTCGCGGTGATTGATGAAACGCTTTGCGGAAGCTGCGGACGGTGCGAAGACGCGTGCCCCGTGAGAGCCATCGAGGGAGGCCGTCTGGGCGAAGGCTACTATGTGGGGGTCAGGGCTTTCTTCAGTGACACCGAGGCGTCCGGGGACATACAGGTATCACAGGAACCCCTGCAGATGGTCAATTTCATCTACGACTCCATACCCACCGGCGGCTGCCTCAGGTGCATGACTTCCGGCCCCGAGGGCACGTGCAGCACCTGCGCACTGCTCATGGAGTACAATGACTCCGGGGTCTATACCGGCCCGTCCTGCCCCGTCGGCGCTATCTGGCAGGACTTCGACGGTGCTTATGGACCGCGGGGAATGGTCTATATCAACTACGAACTGTGCATCAACTGCGGGCAATGCTTCCTCGAGTGCTGGAACTACAGGGACGTGATCAATCCCGACGAGTACTACCAGCACAATCAGGCGGTCAGAAGGCTGGTGCTTCCCGCGGGGACCCTGCCCGATGTCCCCACGCCCCCCTCCAGGCGGTAGCAAACGAAAGGATACCGATGAAAAAGCACCCGTTCATCGTTCCCGCTCTCGCAGCCGTAGCCGCGGCCGGGCTGTTCACCGTGAGCTGGCCCCCCGTCGAGGGACAGTACGAGTCCCTCAGGGTCAAGTCCTTCGACAGGGTGGTGGCCGAAGTCGCCCCCACCGAATGTTCCGTCGAGCTGGTCGAGGATTACATCATCAATCCCGAATCCTGCATAGGCTGTCAGATCTGTGTCGGTGCATGTCCTGTGGGAGCCATAAGCATTACCGAAGACAACAGGGCGCGGATAGACCCGGAACTATGTGACCGGTGCGGCCACTGCATGTCCAGATGTCCCATCGGCGCCGTCGAGACCGTGGATGTGGGCAACCTGAGTCTCGTGGGGGTGAAGGACGGGGAGGAGATCCCCCTGGACGTGGAATTCGAGGTGTTATGACATGAGGCTTCGGTGGGGATTGCTGCTGCTGGTCTGCCTGACTGCCGCAGCGGCCATGGGGGCGACGAGGTACTGGGTGGAGCCCGTCCGATGTTCCGGGTGCGGCGATTGCACCAGGGTCTGTCCCACCGGGGCGGTCACCGTCGAGGACGGCAAATCGTGGATAGACCCCGAGATCTGCATAGGTTGCGGGCTGTGCCAAAGGGTATGCACGTATGATGCGATACATTGAGGCTTTACTGATCTGCTTCGCCCTTCTGCTGTCCGCATCCTGCGCCGGTCCCACCGAGGCCACCGGGCTGGTGGTTGACACGACCGCGTGCATCGGCTGCGGCGAGTGCGAAAAGGTATGCCCCTACAACGCCATCGAGGTCATTGACGGCGATGCGGTGATAAACCCGAGCCTGTGCCGCCTCTGCTACCGCTGTGTGGAGATCTGTCCCGAAGGGGCGGTGTACTGATGAGGGCTGTGGTTCTTGTCCTTGCCGGGGCCGCGGGCCTTTGCATGGCGCTGGGGGTGGAGGAACACGCCGGGTTCGCCGTGGCGCAGGACAGCATTCTCTACGGAGGGGGTATGTACTTCGACGCCTCCGCCGGGGTCAGGCTCTTCAGCGGGCCCTGGGTGATGCGCCTGGAGCAGACGTACCGAAAGGCGTCCGGGGACGGTGCGGCCCTTCCCAGGTTCTCGAGGAACCGTTCCGAGACCACCCTGAACTTTGGCTATATCGAAGGCGCCTTCTCGGTGGAGCCGGAGTTCCGGTTCGTCACCGACCTGGACAGCTCCACGGTGGTGCTTCCGGCCTCCGAAGGCGTCGCCGAAAGGGGCTCCACTCTGCGTCCCGGGCTCAAGCTGGCCTGGAAGGCCCCGGGCGATGTTACACTCAACGCCTTCGGCCGATACTGGAACCGTGGGGGGGCCGGATTTGAGGACGGCGAACTGTCCTGGACGGAGACCATGGCCGGCGGCGGCGCGGTGTGGACTTCCCCCCTGGGGGTAAGCCTTGGCATCGGCGGTCTTGCGGGAAACACCGCCATAGACGAGACCGGTTTCGACCGGGGGTACAGCCGGGTGAACGTTGCGGCCTCCCTGACCTCCGGAAGGGCCCCCGCCGGAACACAGCTCACGGCGGACATGGTCTGGTCCTTCCAGGGCGGCGACGACCATAACGGCAACCCGCTCCCCGACAGGGCCACCGGCAGGGTTCGGGCGGTGCAGACCCTGGCCCGGAACCTCACCTTCAACTTCACCGTGGCGCAGACCCTGGATTTCGATGACGGCACCACCCGCCTGGCCGCCTTCCAGGCCGGGGCCAGGCTCAGGCTGGCCTTCCGCGGCTGGGGAGACCACCCGTCCAGCGTCGGCCTGTACGGTCAGGGCACCAGGAGTTTTGTGACCACCGGGTTCGGCGAACTGGAGACACGGGTGGGGGTTTACCGCGGCCTCTCCGTGCTTCTTGGCGGGAAGATCTGGAAAGGCCCCAGCAGCATTGCAGGCACCGGCGGCTCCCGTCGCCGGGAAACCTACGGTGGCGGCCTGGAGTACAGGATGAAAAACGGGTTGTCCGCGTGGTTCGTCTTCCGGCGGCAGGCTTCGGAGCTGGAGTACACGGAAACCTGGAACTCGATTCAGGGAGGCGTCGCCTTCCACCCGGCGGCGCACCTGCTGTAGGATTCCTTCGGACCAACCGGGAAGGCGGGCTTTTTGGGGTTTGTCGAGGGTTTGACCTTGGGGCTTGCCACCGGGGTTTCGTGCCTGGCCTCCTGCGGTCCGGTGTACGCTGCTTACCTGTTCAGCGAGAAGCGCACCGGACGGCAATCCCTGGCGGTTCTCCTCATCCTGAACCTGGGAAGGTTTGCCGCCTACGTGTGCTTCGGAGCCCTGACGGGGCTTCTTGGCGGAACCATTCCCTACGGCGTGAGGGTTCCCCTGGCCTACGCCGGATACGTTCTCTTCAGCGTTTTTCTGATGATCAGCACCCTGAGGGTGAACCGGCAGTGCGGGGGTTGCGGCGTCTCGAAGTGGATGAAGTTCACCGGGAGCCCGTTCCTTCTGGGAGTGCTGACCGGCTTCTCCCTGTGCCCCGCCTTCCTCATCGCCCTGACCAGCGCCCTGGACGCCGGCGGAGCCTTCAACGGGGCGTTGCTGTTCTCCGGGTTCTTCCTGGGAACCACCGTCTACATGCTGCCCCTGTCCATAGTCGGACTCTTCACCGCTCGGAAATGGTTCACCGCCGCCGCAAGGGTCCTGGCGGTGTTCGTGGCGGTTTACTTCCTGGTGATCGGGATCCGGGGGCTGGCGGCCTTTTTCCTCGCACCCCGGGACGAGAGAACGGTTCAGTCCTCCTCCGGACTGGAGGGGGTGTACAACGCCATGGACCAGGACACCCTGTACCTTCTGACCTTCCCGGAGGCCGCCGGGGATCGGGGGAACGATCTGGCGGCGGACCTGGCCGGCGGAAGCATGCCCGCACTGGTGGTGGTCCCCTCGGATTCGGTGAACTGGCGCGTCGCCCTGGAGAGGATTCCCGAACTCTCCGGAGTGATCGCCCCGGAGTGGTTTGACTGGAGGTCCGAAACGACCCTCGCCCCGTGGCAGCGGGAAGCGGTTTCCCACGCCGAAGCCAGGAGGTTCCGGTTGTTTGCGGTGGAGTACGAACCCTACAATCGTGAGCGGGCGGGCATAGTGTACCAGTACCTCAGCGGCTTCGGCTACCGGTGCGAACCCGACTCGGGGTTCAGCTTCCTGATACGCTCCGATGCGGAGTGCACAGCCTCGGACTGCTCCGCCTGCCCGGCCTTCGGAAGGTATTAGCCCGGATTTCTCACCAGCCCCTTGAAGGCAGCCGGTTTTCAGAGTTTCAAGGGGTTTGAGGCTGGGTACTTGCCCTGGTTTCAGGAGTAATGCCTTGAATGAGGGCCGGGAGCGAAATCCGGAACGCTCCCGGCCCTCTTCTGAACAGACCCCGACCCTTGCTTCAGAGAAGCCGTCCATGTCGGGAAGAAGGTCTGGTCAGTATCTCAGCGGTAATGCCTGAAGGTTGGAATGAATCCGGGCGAACTTCCCGGCCCGGGGAATCAGGAACACCCTCAGAGTACGTGACGGGTGCGCGACGGCTTGCACCTTGTTTCCCGATAGGTTATATTCGCCTAAACTACCAGGCATCAATCTCTTGAAAGGTAGGGAACGGGAAGAAATGAAATGCATTTTAACGCTTTTTATAGAGGGAGTCCCGCTGGCCGGCGCCGTTCAGCCCGAGCTTCTGCCGGACATGGCAAAGGCCGCACCGTCAGAGCCGATTCCCCCTCGGGCATGGCGGTGAGCAGGATGACCGTAGTCAGGTGACCAGGCCGTGAATCACAGCGCCCGCCCATATCGGGCGGGCGCCCTTACATGAAAGGATCGCCCGTATGAGTATTCTTTTGATGCTTTGCGCCGGAGTCATACACCCCGACCTGCAGATGGACATGGCCCTGGCGTCCCCCGGTGAAATGCTGCCGGTGGTGGTGCACATGGAGGGGGCACTCGATACGGAATGGGTGAATTCCGTGACGGCGGGGATGAGCAGGGCCGAAAGGCAGGTCTTCGTGGTGGAGGCGCTTCGCTCCCAGGCCTCATTGTCTCAAACGGAAGCGCTGGCCTTTCTTGAGGGCTGTCCGGTGGAGAGGCTGGTGCCTTTCTGGCTTGTGAACGGCTTCTACTGCGAGACCACCCCGGAAGTGATCAGGCTTCTCGCTCAGAGGTCCGACGTAATGTACATTGACCACGGGGCTGTGGAAACCGCGCTGATCGAACCGGTCGAACGCCGCGAGGCATCGCCGGACGAGCTGAATCGTGGTTTGGCCTGGGGTGTGTCCAAGATCAACGCCCCCCAGGTCTGGGAACTGGGTTACGAGGGTCAGGGCGTCATCGTCGGCATCATTGACACCGGGGTTGACTACAACCACCCCGACCTGGGAAACAACATGTGGCACGACACCGATGCGGGCTACCACTACGGGTACAACTTCTACGGCTCCGGTAACCCGCTGGACCCAATGGATGACAACGGTCACGGCACCCACTGCGCCGGAACGGTGGCAGGCGACGGCTCAGCGGGAACCGAGACGGGCGTTGCCCCTTCCGCGACCATAATGGCCCTGCGGATTTACTACTACCAGGGCGGTTACCCAACCTGGATACAGGCGATGGAGTTTGCCGCGGAGCATGGCGCATCGGTCCTTTCCATGTCCCTGGGAACAACCCCCGTTGGGAACGCCACCCTTCGCACGGCGGAGGAGAACGCCCTTCTGGCCGGGATCTATCACAGCGTCGCCGCAGGCAACAGCGGACCGTACTCGGGGAGCATCAAGGCCAGCGGAGACTGTCCTCCCCCGTGGTTCCACCCTGACCAGACCTTCCATGGCGGACAGACGGCGGTGGTCACGGTGGGGGCCACCGATTCCAACGACGCCATAGCCAGCTTTTCCGGCAGGGGGCCGGTGACCTGGTGGCTGAATGTGGCTCCCTGGCATGACTACTCCGACACCTCCCCCCTCATCAGCCCGGACATCAGCGGCCCCGGTGTTGACGTGCTCAGCACCTATCCCGGCGGAGGCTACACCACGATGAGCGGTACCTCCATGGCCACTCCGCACCTGGCGGGGGTCGCCGCCCTTCTGTTGAGCATCAACCCCGAGTTGTCCGTCGCTCAGCTGGACTCCCTGATAGAGGTGACCTCCCTCGATCTGGGAGCCACCGGCAAGGACAACACTTTCGGCGCCGGAAGGGTGGATGCCTATCAGGCCGCACTCGCCGCTCTGGAGACCGTGGGAACCGGGGGTTACTCACATGCCGGCCTTCAGCCTTCCTTGGTATCGGTTTCACCGGTAACCCCGAACCCTGCAAGCAGCTCTGCAGCTTTTTCCGTCTTCTCCCCCACGGCCGGGAACGCTAAGGTGACGGTTTTCGACGTGACGGGAAGAACCGTGGCGGTGATCCACTGCGGCCATCTGTCCCCGGGCAGCCACAGTTTTCTGTGGAACGTGCCGGAAACCCTGGGCAGCGGTCTTTACTTCGTTCGTGCGGAAGCTCCCTCGGGAACAGCCGTGGGAAGGATGACCGTAATAAGGTAACATGAACGGGGCCCCGGACGGAATCCGTCCGGGGCCCCCGCTCACCCCATGAATCTGCCGCTCCGTTCCGCGGCTTGACCCGGCCCCGGCATGGGCGGGATCAAGGTTACCGCCGGTGAATGCTGCGCAGGCCCCGGCTGTTTCAGATGAACCGCTTCCCGTTCGACCCAGACGACACGCTTCCCGACGGCATGCCGGATATGGTCGGAGCGGAGAACTCTTTCCCGGGTGGGTCGGCGGGACCCGCCCGCCCAGGTCAGGGTTCGCAGTCGTCCCCGTGCGGCTTCTTTCCCCTGATCCGGCTGTACAGCCGGAGCGGTGAGAACAGGCTGAGGGCCGCTCCCATGAAGCACAGGTAGCGGCAGAAGAACCTCCTGACGAACACCGAGAGAATCAATGTAACGCCCGCCGCCACCGCACTTCCGGAGAGGAACAGGGTGAAGATGGGGCGGAAGGGGTCGAGCCGGCAGAAAACCGCCGGCCAGGGCACCGAGACGGTCCCGGAGCGGATCAGGAGCAGGAGGGTCACCACCGCTCCCAGAACGACGAAACGGAATCGGCCTACGGCCCTGCTCACCCTCCCCCTGGGATTGAGCTTTCCCGGGGAGGGTATCTGAAAGGCCAGCTCCTGCATGGCGCCCATGGGACAGACCCAGCAGCAGAAAATCCTTCCGAAGAAGGAGGCGAACAGGAATGGGATGACGAGTATCGCGACGCCCATCCAGCCCAGGAACGCCGGTCCGTTCTTCAGAAAGACGTACTGGAAGGCCCCTAAGGGGCAGAAACACCCCTGGATGCCGAATCCAAGGACGATCAGGCTCAACCCGTGGACAGTCCTGCAGGCCAGGTTCCGCCGGAGCTTCTCGTGGGGCTTTCTGCCCTTGAGCCGTCTGCTGAGCACGGTTGACATGATCATCAGCACCGAGAGGGCTGTCAGGGAGATAGCGACCCTCCTGCCGCCCCCGGACGGGTTTGAGCAGGGAACCGCCCTCGATTGCCCGAACCAGTGGGGACACATGGCGAGACTCCCGGGGCAGGCGGCCTCCGGAGGAAGCCCGAGGGGACAGCCGATCACGGGAACGGCCGATACTTCGGCGCTGTCCGGCGCTTCACCGGGCAGGGGATTGTCGCATCTCCCGTTCCCGTCGGTATCCGTGAACAGGGCGCATCCCGGGTTTTCGGCGGCGCAGGCCCGCTCCTCGGTGCAGCCCATGGGGCAGCCGTGAAAAGCCCGGGAATCCGCCGCCCCGGCACCGGTATCCGTTTCGGCGGCTTCGCCGGGGACCGCCGGGGAGGCCTCCATTTGGTCATCCCTTCCGGGGGACATCGGTTCAACAGGCTGCTGTGAAGACGCTTCCGGCTCCGCCGGATGCTCCTCCCGCTCCGTCGGAGTTCCTGCATGGGGCTCCGGTTCCTCCACAGGCCCGGGCTCCGGTTCTTCAGTCGGGCCTGTCTCCTCCGCCGGTTCGGGTTCCGCCGCGGGTCCCGTCTCCTCCACCGGTTCGGGCTCCCGGGTCGGCTCCGGATCGGTGACCGGCTGGGGTCCGGGGTTGTCGCAGCGGGCGTTTCCATCCGCATCGGAGAACAGGGCGCATCCCGGGGAGCCCCCATGGCATGCTTCCTCCGGGGAGAAACCCAGGGGACACCGGGCAACGGCGGTCGCGGCCAGTATGAACAGTGACAGAACAAGCCTCATGATACTACCTTCCCTGAATCCCGAAGCCTGCCGACGGACAAGCCCCGGTCTGATGTCCGGACCCGGGCCTGCCGCGTTCGGCCGTTGAAGATCCCCGCCTCCCGGCGACCTCGATCGCCGTCGCAATCTCCTTCCCATACGTGTCCCGGACTTTCCGCCCTGCGGATCCGTCCGTTTGTCGAGCAAGGGAAACGGATTGCGATTTCACATTCCAAAAGGCCGAACGCCTGAACATAGTGAAATCCCGTTCTATCGCTTAGTTACCATCATCTTACCCTTGCGCCACAGCTACTCGTCACCGGCCGGTTTTGCACGAAACGGCCCCATATCCAGGAAGGCGTCGCCGCCGAGATACATGTGGGGCGAGAAGCGGTAAAGCTCACCGCCCGCCGCCAGATGGCTCTCGCTGTAAACGGTGCGGACGTCTTCGGTCTCCCAGTAGCCGCAGTACAGGAGCCCGCCGTCGGCTCCGCTGTTGGTTATCTCCACCAGCAGGTTCTCCGACCCCCGGAAGACGTAAGGGGTATCGAGGGGGAGGGTGATCCAACCCCGGCCCGGCCGGATCACCACGTCGTCCCTGTGGAAGACGACGGCGCCTCCGCGGTCAAGGTTTCCGGCGAAGTCCGTCCCCATGGAATCGCCCGCCATGACACCCATCCGCACGGTGAAGCTCCCGAAGAAAACACTGTCGGCGCCTGCGGCCCTGAACGACAGTGAATGCACCTCGATCCCCATCACCCCGCTTCCCCCAAGCACGCTTCCCGGCACCGCCACCTGGCAGCGTATCTCCGGGTGTCAACCACCGCAGAAGGGCACATTCATAGGGAAGCTGGAGTAACCGACCTCCACGCCCCGGGCCGTTCCGATGCCGAACAGCATAAAGAGGGGCGCCGCCCGGAGAAGCTTCATGTGAACCTCATGGGGCGGCGCCCGCTGCCACGTGGAAAGCTACTGAAAAGTGGCCTTTATGGATCCGAACGTCATGGGTGCCAGATCGAGGGTGCCCGAGAGTAGGAGGTTCGGGCAGAAATCGTAGGCGTACCCCGTTGAACTCCCGTAGGAGGCGGTAAGAAGCCTTGCACCGGTTGTCGTCCAGTAACCCGCGTATATCTCCTGTTCTCCGTCCGGCCATTCCACTTCTATTATCAGGTTGCCGGTTCCGGCGTGGAAGTAGGGAGTATCCAGGGGGATGGTCACCCAGCCTCCGCTGGGAGCGAAGGATACGCTGGTGTGGCTGTACACCTTGGTCCTGCTTCCGGAGTAGTTCGCCATGAAGTCGCTGCCCAGCGTATTCCCCGCAGCGGGCCCCATGTAAACCGTGAATTCGTCGAATACAACGCCTTCCCCGGAAGTGGGCTTGAAGGCGAAGGAGTTGATGGTCATCGCATTGCCGATTTCGCTGCCGAGCACTACCACCTGGTAGCGCAAAGACTCGGTTCAATTAGCGCAGAGCGGTGCGTTGTAGGGGAAGTCGTTGGAGCCGATCTCCACGTCGTAGGCGGAGGCCCAGCACCCCATCAGCGCCAACGCAATCAAAGGTACTCTCATCCGTGGACTCCCTTTCAGAAGGATGAATTTCCTTTCCCAGCAGTGATAGTAGTATTCTATTTTCCCGCATGTTCCACGGCAAGGGCCGACCGTGCGTCACCCTTGACAAGGCGGGGTTTTTGAAGATATTTCCACACTCTTTGCGCGGTCCGGTAGTTCAATTGGTTAGAGCACCGGCCTGTCACGCCGGAAGTTGCGAGTTCGAGTCTCGTCCGGACCGCCAAAGGGGCAGAGGCCGCCGGGATACTCCCCGGCGCTTTTTTTCTCTCTAAAGCCTGAGATGCGTTCCGCAGCCATCGGTGGGGTTGAAGAAGTAATCCACCCCTGCAGGGAAGCTGTCGGAAACCACTTTCAGTCTGACCGGAGTGCCGGGCCTGAGGTTGCAGCAGGTGAAGAAAATCCCGCTCCGGCAGACGTAGTCCGCATCGAACGGGAGAGTCTTCTTGTCGGCATGGCGGTTCAGGGCGAATCCGCCGGCGCCCCTGCGGGAATCGAGCCCTTGAGTTTCGAGTTCCAACCGAGCATTGTCGCGGTAACGGAGTGTTTCATTGTCGGCGATTCTTTTTGTGGCGCCGCGGGCAGAGCTAAAACGGTGTTTTTCGGGAAACGCCGCTAAAAAAAGAAAAAAGGCGGATGAAAATGAAAAGAATGCAAAAGCTGGGCTGTGTACTGTTCGCACTCTCGGTGCTGCCGGGCGGATGCGGCGCAGGCAGAAAAGGCGCCGCCCCGGAATCGGACGGCGGTACGCCGACGGATACCCTCCGCATCCTGGATACGCTGACCGTTGCCGACGCAGGAACGATCCTTGATGTAAGCTCGATATGCTACGACAGCGAAGGAAACACCTATTTCTTCGACAGGGTACAGTCCCGAATCGAGAAATTCGATTCCCACGGCGCCTACGTTCGCTCGATCGGCCGGCGGGGCGAGGGGCCGGGGGAGATTTCCGTTCCCGGCGGATTCACGGTACTCGGCAACGACAGGCTGCTTGTAAACGACAACGGATCGATGACATCCCTTCTTTTCTCGGCGGAAGGCGACTATCTGGGGGCTCCCATCTCCTGGCGGTCTTCCGTTCCCTGGGACATCCATGCGATGGGAGACAGCTCCTTCGTCGGAACCATGCTCAATGTCGAGAACGGTGAGAACGGGGTTTCCATATCATTCGACGTGAACCGGTACACCGCCTCGAGCGAACCGGAGGTCTGCTACTTCAGCAAGGAGTGGAACTGGACGCCGGAGACTTCGCACCTCCTCTACGAGGACATCGAGAGGATTCTTTACACGGCGAGCCCCGACAACAGGTTCTTTATCGCTCCGGATGCGGGCGAATACCTTGTTCAGGTCTACGATTCGGAAGGAAGCCTCCTTCACCTGCTGCAACGGTCGGATTTGCAGCGCGTGCCGAAACCGGACAGCGTAATCGATTTCGAACGGGAGGCGTTCGAGCGCCGGGCGGCGCAAGACCAGGGATACACGGGAGGGTACAGCCCGGATGAGTACTACCCTCTGATCCGGTCCCTCGGCGTTGACGCCCAGGGCAACCTGTGGGTACAGAGGGGGGATTCACACCCCCGGGTCACATTCGATGTCTGGGCCCCGGACGGCGGGCTCCTCAAGTCCGTCGTTCTCGCCGACGCGCCGGAGGAAGTCATCGAGAAATGCACGGTCGGATCGGGAGGCATCACCGCCTTCACAGAGGATACCGGGGACGAAATGGTCCTGTTCTCGCTGGGGTATGACTGAGGGGCGCAAAGGGAATGCCCCGGCGGAGGCGGCTACCGGGGCGGAGCAAAACGGGGGGTGCGGTGCCGGGCGCCCGACCCCGCTTCTTTCGAGGACCCTGTCGTACATGTTCAGGTACTGGCCGACCCTCCTGGTCGCCTTCCTCGTCACCGTCGTCGTCAGCTCGCTCTCCATCGCCCGCCCATGGATACAGAAGCTTCTCATAGACAACGTCACCCTGGGCGGCTCCACACGGGAACTTGCAAAGGTCGTCGGGCTGCTCTTCGGCGTCGCCGTGCTGCAGGTCGTCTGCCGGATCACACAGAGGTTCCTCTTCGCAAGGATTCAGGAGAACACCGCAAGGGATGTCCGGGAGGCCGTTTCCGACTGGCTCTTCTCACTGAAGATGCGGTGTCTCGAGGGCAAGGATACCGGCGGCATCATATCGACGGTACTTCAGGATGTAGAAAGAATGAGCGATCTCTACGGGCCGGTGATTGTCGGGCTCGCCTCTGATCTGCTCCAATTCATGGCCATTATCGGGATTATGGTCTATCTGAACTTGAAACTGACCGCCATAGTCATACCGCTCTTCGTGCTGATGATGTTCCTCATGAAAGACGCGACCAGGCCGATACAGAAGGCCTCCAATCTCGTTCAGGAGGCCAAGGCCGGGGTGTCCTCGGGTTTGAAGGAGTTCTGGACCGCATTGGCAGAGACCAAGAGCCTCAACGGTAAAGAACACATGATGCGGAAACTGAACGGTTCCTTCGACTGCCTCAGAACCCGTGAGATACGCATGGAGACCATTCAGGCCATGTTTCAATCGGTTGACCTGTTTATCTGGCTGATTGCGGGAGCGATGCTCTGGGTCGGCGGGAAAGGCGTCATCTCCGGCGAAATGACGATGGGCGACCTGATCGCATTCTGGGGATACATGGCCCTGGTGCTCGGGCCGATAAACAACTTCATCAACTCCGTCGGCATAGGCAGGGCCGGCCTCGGCGCCGCCGAAAGGGTGTTTGCAATACTTGACGAAGGCGAACCCGAAGAGGCGTCGGATTGCGATAAGGTGGAGTTTCCGGCGGAGTTCCCGGAGTTGGTCTTCGACGGCGTTACCTTCAGATACGACGACTCCGAGAAACTGCTCGAGTCCTTCCGCTGCACGGTGAAGAGGGGAGAGAAAATCGCGCTGGTGGGAAGGAGTGGTTCCGGCAAGACTACGATAGCGTCGCTGCTCATCGGCCTCCGTTCCCCGATCGAAGGGCGGATACTGATAGGCGGCACCCCCATAGATGCGATCAAGCTGCGCTCCCTGAGGCGGAACGTCGGGCTGGTGTTTCAGGCCCCCCACATGTTCAGCGGAACGATTTCCGAGAACATCCGCATCGCCAAGCCCGAAGCCTCCCCGATGGAAATCAGGCTCGCGGCCGAAAAAGCCGGGGTTCTCCAGTTCACCGACACCTTCGCGGACGGCCTCGAAACGCTGATCGGAGACGGGGGCAGGGAGCTTTCCGGCGGGCAGAAACAGAGGATCGCCCTGGCGCGGCTCTTCCTGAAAAACCCTCTCATCGCCATTATCGACGAGTCCACATCCGCCCTCGACCCGGAGCTTGAACGGCTCGTGATCTCCAACATCCTCCACGAGATGAGGGATTCCACGATCATTGCGATTTCCCACCGCGAGTCGCTCACCGACTGCCTCGACAGAACCATCCGCGTATAGGCACGTCAACCGCCGGGAACGAATCCGCCGGCGCCCCTGCGGGAATCGAGCCCTTGAGTTTCGAGTTCCAACCGAGCATTGTCGCGGTAACGGAGTGTTTCATTGTCGGCGATTCTTTTGTGGCGTTACCGGCATTTTGACACCCAATCATACCGCTTGAGAACGGTCCGTGGAGGTTGAGATGCTTGCACTTGTATTGGCGGTGGTGCTGGGAGTCGTGGATCGGGAGACCGGGCTGCCCGTGGAGGGGGCGGGCCCGGGATACGCCCCGGGAATGGACGCGGCTCCTTTCGTTTTGGGGCAGGGCGAGTGGACCGGCAACGGCCCCTGGGGAGGCAATGTGAAGGCCCTGGCCGCCTCCCCCGGCGATAACGACCTGGTGCTGGCCGCCTGCGGGTTCTCCATGGCTTCCGACGCCGGCGGGGTGTGGCGGAGCGCCGATGGAGGCCGGACCTGGGAGTCCACCGGCCTTTTCGGCATCCAGGTCAACGACGCCTGCGCGGCGCCGGATTCGAAGTTCTACGCCGCCACCCGGACCGGCCTCTACGTCTCCGAAGACGGGGGCGTCACGTGGTCCACCGTCTCCGGCATGCCGTCTTCCTACGTTATCGGGATAGGCGTCTCTCCGGCGGACCCGAACCTGCTCATCGCCGGGCTCGCCGGCAACACCGGCATCAGGCGCTCCGCCGACGGCGGGGCGACCTGGGAGGAGGTGGGTCTCAGCACGGGATTCATGAAGGGATTCGGCTGTGATCCGGACCACCCCGACACCATGTACGTTGCCATGTCCGGCCTGTCCCGGCCTCTTTACAGGAGCACCGACGGCGGAGCGTCCTGGTCGCCCATGGGTCCCGAAGGGTCCGGGTGGGGGCTGCTCGTGGCGCCTTTCGGCACCGGCGAAACCATCATTCTCACCCATTCTGACGGGTTCTACGTTTCCCAGGACCATGGAGCCACCTGGGACCTGGCCGTGTCCGGCGGAAGCTACGCCCCGGCGGTGTGCGACGGGGAGAACCTCTACGCGCCGGTGAACTCTGCGGCCGGGGTGTACGAGAGCACAGACGGAGGCCAGACCTGGAACCTGAACACCTCCGGTATCGTGGCTTCCTACTGGCAGGCGGGGTGCGCCTCCTCGGCGGGATACCTGGCGGGCCACTACGGCGGGGTATACAGGACTCCGGGGCCGGGAGAAACCTATGCGGTCTCCCAGCAGGGCATCGGGAATACCTTCATCCACGCTGTGGCGTACAGTGCCTCCACCGGAACGCTCTTCGCCGGCGGCGAGTACCACGGCCTCTGGCGGAGCAGTGATCAGGGCGCCAATTGGGACATCGTATTCCCCGGACCCGGAAACTGGACCATCTACGATATCCAGCCCCGGTCGGACCTTCACTACCAGGGGCCGGTGATGTACATGGCCACCGCCGGGGGCGTTTACAGGTCCGACGATCACGGGGACAGCTGGGCTCCGGCGGGATTCCAGGGGACCCAGGTTACTGCGGTCGCCTTCGACCCCGGCGACCCCGATCGTGCCTGGGCCGGCACCGCCGCCGCCGGGGTCCACTACACCACAGACGGAGGCCGGACCTGGACCGCCGGGAGCGGGCTGCCCTTCGCGCTGTACCCGTCCATAGAACTGATGGATGTCCCCGACCGGGGGCTCAGGATCCTGGTGTCATTCCAACAGAGCGGAACAGGGGTTTACCGGTCGGACGACGGAGGAGCCACCTATACCGCGGTTCCGGTGCCGGGCTCCTACCACCCGGGGCTGTCCGCCCGGTGGGGCGACGACCCGGCGGCCTATCTGGCCACCGACGGGGGGATATACCGATCCTGGGACAGGGGGGAAACCTGGGAGCCGTGCCCGGGTTCCTCCGGGCTCTCCTGGGCGGTTCTGGGCGAAAGGAACGAACACGTCTTCAACGCCACGGGAAGCAACGGAGTGGTATGGAGCCCCGACCAAGGGAACACGTGGCAGCCCCTCAACACCGGGATCGAGGGAAGATGCGTCTGGGACCTGACCTACGGGGCCACCTCGGCTCAACTTTTCGCCGGACTTCGTGGATTCGGAGTGGTGGAACTCACCGAGGACCAGCTGGGAATCCAGGGCGACACCCCCGGAGCGTTTCGCCTCACCGCTTCCCCAAACCCCTCCCGGGGTTCTGTCAGCATGGCCGTGGCCGGACCTTTCGGGGGAACCGTGGTCCTTCGGGTTTACGATTCCGCCGGGAGGCTCGCGGCATCTCTTGAGGATACGGGCCGGGGAGCGGTGTGGATTCCCGAGCCGGGTACTCCCGCCGGGCTGTATCTGATCAGGGCGTCCGGCTCCGGACGGACCGCGACGGCCAGGGTGGTGCTGCTGCCCCGATAATTAATCGGACTCAGCCGAATCGGCTTCGGAAAAATCCCCGGGATGGTGAATCCCGCGGCGCCGTCGTTCCGGTCCACGGGGCAGGGGGAAGAGTACGGGTTGTCCCGGGGATCGTGGAACGCGAAGCAGGGGTTCGGGGTGTAGAACAACCGCGACAGATGGGCACGGATATTCTACGGCAGCCCGAACGACGACAGTCCGGTCCCCTGCCGCCTCGGTGACGGAATGGAGCACTGCCCGACCTCGCCTGCCATGTCATCGCCGGTTTTGGGATGATTGCCGTTCGGCGGAAACCCTCCGGCGGTGCGGGGAATCACGGCTCATGACGGGGTGAGGCGGATCAGTCCGGGGAGGGCCGGGAGAGTACTTTTACGGAAGTGGCCTTGAAGGATGCCCATACCCGGGCTCCGGGGGTCAACCCCAGGTTCGAGACGGATTCCCGGGTGACCGATGACTGAAGTACGACGCCGCCGGTTTTCACGTGTACTTCATCGTGAAGGGGGGTGGGGAGGACCTCGGTTATCTCCCCCTCGAAGGCGTTTCTCTGGCTTGATTCGGGGCGCCGGGGCGAGAGGGTGATCGCCTCCTGGGGGATGTGGATGTAGCCCGCCCCGGATCTCCGTCCGGTGATGGTGATGGAGATGTCCCCCACCCGGGCTTCTTCCTCCCGGAACTCCGCCTGGAAGATGTTCTTCATCCCGATGAAGGAGGCCACGAAGAGGCCGGACGGATTGTTGAAGACCTCCGGGGTGTCGCCGTCCTGCATAACCCTTCCCTCTGACATGACCACGGTCTTCGATGACAGGACCAGGGCGTCGGCCAGATCGTGGGTCGCCATGACCACCGTTATCCCCATCTCCCGGTGAAGCCTTCCGATGAGGGACCTCAGCTCCGGCTTGAACCCCTGGTCCACGGAGGTCAAGGGCTCGTCCAGCAGCAGCAGCTCCGGTTCGGTGACCACCGCCCGGGCTATGGCCACCTTCTGCATCTCACCCCCGGAAAGGGTCCGGGCGTTCCGTTTTCCCATTCCCGAAAGACCGACCGATTCCAGGGCTCCGGCGATTCTCCCGGCAGTCGGCCGTATTCCCCGGACGGACAGGCCGAAACCCACGTTCCGCTCCACGGTGCCTGCGAGCATGAAGGGCCTTTGCATGACCATGGACATCCTGCGTCTCAGGGCGGTTCTTTTCCGGCCCCTGCTGCGGGTGCACTCCTCTCCGTCCAGAAGCACCCGGCCCGACGAAGGCTTCGCCAGCAGGTCCATTATCCTGAGGAGCGTTGTCTTCCCGCATCCCGTGGGGCCTATGAGGGCGCAGAAGTCGCCCTTTTCCACCGTCGTCGAAACACCGTCCAGTATCTTCCGGCCTCCGGCGACCACGGTTATGCGGTCAAGCTGAAGGTTCACGTCTTTCTCATTCCCGTCATGTGGACCGCCAGGCTCACCAGCAGGGCCAGAGCCATGAGCACCAGCCCCAGGGCGATGGATTCCGCCACCTCGCCCTTGCCGACTCCCAGGGAGATGGCGGTGGTCAGGGTTCGGGTTCTTCCGGCGATATTGCCCCCCACCATCATGGCGGCCCCCACCTCGGAAATGGCTCTGCCGAACCCCAGAAGGAAGGCGGAAAGAACGGCGAACCTGGCTTCGGCCAGAACCACCACGGCGGTCTGCAGCGGGCTGGCCCCCAGGGCCCGGACGGTATCGGCGGAGTCGCCGGCGGACACCTTCAGGGCTGAAATGACCAGCCCAAGGATGACCGGCGCCACCAGCACCACCTCGGCGATGACCATGGCCCGGGGTGTGAAGAGCAACCCCATGCTTCCGAGGGGGCCCGCCCTGGAGAGGAAGAGAAAGACAATCAGGCCCGCGAACACGGTGGGCATGCTGTAGAGGGCCTGGATGAAGCCTATCAGTGCCTTCCTGCCGGGAAACCGGGTGAAGTGGATCAGGCAGGCCAGGGGTGTGAAGAGAACGCAGGAGATAAGGGTGGCGCCGGCGGAAACCGCAAGGGTCAGCAACGTGATCTCCATGACCACCGGATCCCCGGTGACGATGAGCCTCAGCGCGATGACGAAGGCTTCCGCCAGCTTGTGCAATAGGCTACAGGTCCTCTCCGAAACAGGGGGTGAAGAGCTGGTTGCCCCACTCCACCACGCCGTAGTCGCCGATGAGTTCCTGGACCTCCGGAGAGGTCAGGAAGGTCACCATGTTCTGTGCCATCTCCGGGTTCCGGGCGGCGGCCAGGGGGATGACCGAGTAAACGTTACGCATGGCGTCGCTGGAGGCGATGATGATGTCGAGATCAACGTCGCCCTGGTAAGCCAGGAATGTGGCGATGTCCGACAGGGCGTAGCCCCTCATCTCGTTGGCCATGTTGAGGGTGGGGCCCATTCCGGTTCCCGCCTCCACGTACCATTCTCCGGAGGTGCGGACGGTCTCGTACTCGAGCCCGGCAGCGGTCCAGAGGCGCTTTTCCTGGGCGTGGGTGCCGGACTCATCGCCCCTGGATACGAAGGGGGTGGTTGCACTGTTGTACAGGGCGGCCAGCGCCGCATCCGGAGCCATGTCCCGGAGACCTTCGGGGTCCTCCGGGGGACCTACCACGATGAAGTAATTGTAGGCGAATGGATTGCGTGACAAGCCGTAGCCGTCGGCTATGAAGGTCTCCTCCCGGGTTCTGTCATGCACGACGATTACGTCCACATCCCCCCTCATGCCCCATTCCATCGCCTTGCCGGTGCCGGCGTAGAGGATGTCGAGTTCGACGCCGTACTCCTCTTCGAACATGGGCTCCAGGTACGCCCAGAGGCCGGTGTCATAGAGGCTGGTGGTGGTGGCTATCAGCAGCCGCTCCACCTTTTCCCTGGGGGGGTAACCCTCAACGACGTCACTGACCGCCGCCGCGTCCTGGGAAGGCGGCTGTTCGCCGCATCCGGGCAGCAGAAGCCCAAGGCAGAGGGCGAGGCAGAGGAAACGCAACCGGGACAGCATACATCCTCCTCACGGTTGTCGAACCCGACCGCAGGCTCGATGAACAAAAAGGGAAGAACACCGCTCCGGAACGGATGCGGCGTCGCTTCGGCGTTCTATCCCTTTCCAAAACACGGGAGGCTGCACCGTTTCCAGCACAACCCTGTCGCCCCGGTTTCCATGGCGCGTGCTACAGGAAGCCGGGGTCGGGAAGCGGCCGACTGTGAACCTATAGCGAACCCGCGGGAAGGAGGCAACGGGACGTGCCGCGGAGGAGGGCACGCCGGGGCACTTGCACCGATGGTCTGCAGAAAATAGGATTGTGTGCCCAGGGAGTCCGACACGGAGGGAAGGCGGCTTGTATGTCCAGGTCCGAGTTGAGCGAAGGAACCGTAGGATTTCTGAGGCTTGCCTCGGTGATGACCGGGCTGGGAATGGTGGTCTTCGGACTGGCGGCCGAGATTCTGCCCCCGGTCCCCCGGAACCGGTGAGGGGAAGGGTTTCGGTTCGTCCTTGAGCAAGGGTTCTTTTCTGTTCGCTCTTCTGGTGTGCGGCTCTGCGGCGGTCATTCCGGGGTGCGGCTCCCGGGGCGACCCGGACGCCGGGAACGGGCCCCTGGCGGTCCTCGTTCCTCTGGACACCGTGGGGGTGGAGCTGGGCGACGAGAACCTGTTCTTCGGAGCCATCGCATCGGTGGAATTCACCCCCGGCGGGGAGCTGCTGGTGCTGGACTCCAACCGGCGGTCCCTTAGGGTGTTCTCTTCGACGGGGCGGTTCCTGGCGGAGTACGGAGGGCCGGGAGAGGCGCCGGGCGAACTCCTGAGCGTGGGAGACCTGGCGGTGATGGGGGACGGCGTGATTGTCGTGACGGACCCCAGGGCCGGGGAGTTCGAGTTCTTTCACCCTGATACCGGCTACATCGGAGCCCTGATGGGCTTCACCCACAGGGTGCCCTCCACCGTAGACGCGGACGGTGACCTGATCGTGGGGCGCCGGGAACTCTTCGACCGGCGGACGGGTTCCAGCGGAGAGGCGCTGGCCGGCTGGTCCCGGAACAGTACGGAGCCGGTGGTGGTTTACACCGAGGAGTGGAGCCGGTTCGATCCGGGCCGGATGGCGTCCCGGTTGATGGCTCCCGAACCGCCCATGGAAGTTTCGGGCTCCCTTGTGTTCTACGCTCCTCCGGACCATGAGAGTTACCGGATTCTGGCGTTCGACGGCAGCGGAGCCGCTCCAAGGACCATTTCAAGACCCGGCTATACCCCCGTGAGAAAAACGCAGGAGGAACTCGACGAAGAGATGGAACTCTTCGAAGAGCGCCGGCGGCAGATGGTGGGGATGGGCAGGGGAGGCGCGGCCATGTTGTCGGCGGAGTACGCTCCCGGGGAGTTCCACTTCGCGGTGATATCCCTGGGAAGCGACGCCGAAGGGAGGCTGTGGGCCCGGAGGGGAGGGCCGGGAACCCCGGTCTTCGATCTTTTCGACCGGCACACCGGCGACCGGCTCGGCACCGCATCGGGCCCCGACGAAATGGAGTCATGGACCTTCGTGGTGACCCCCTACGGTATCGCCGCCTACGAGGAGGACCCGCAGGACTACCCCAAGGTGGTGCTCCTGAGGTACTGAACCGGGTTGGAATGAATGGAGGAAGAATGAAAAGGCCCGTAACGATACTCCTGCTGGCCGCCTCCGCCGTACCGGCGGGGCATATTGATTACCTGGGCGGGCGGAGCGCCGACTACTTCATGGCGGTGGCCAGGAACGGCGCGGTGGAGGGGGCCGACCTGGTAACCTACAATCCGGCGGGGCTGGTGCATCTTGAAGACGGCTTCCACATCAACGCCGGCACCCAGTACATCACGAAGAGATACACCATCGGCGCGACGCCTCCGGGCTCCGTCGAGTCGGAGGACTTCGAGAGCGCCAAACCCACCGGCTTCCTCCCGAACCTCTACGCCGTGTACGGGGCCGGCGACCTGGCCCTTTTCGGGGCCTTCACGGTGCCCGCCGGAGGGGGCGTCCTCGAGTACGAGCGCGGCCTGCCCGTCATGCCTGTACTTCAGACCGGGCTGGTCCAGTACCAGTACGGCCCGGGCTACGCCGCCTTCATGACCGACGGCTACCTGAAGGCCGGGGCCGCGTACTACGCCGGAACCGCCGGCGCGGCCTACGGGATAACCCCCGAACTGTCCGCCTCCCTCGCGGGAAGGTTCACGAGCGGCGTGAGAAACTACGAGGCCGATGCGGACTTCGCTATCGTGAGCCTCGACAGCGGTACCGTGGTGGGTTCCACCCGGGCGGTCCTGGATTGCAGCCGGAAAGCCTCGGGTTTTGCGGGGATAATCGGGCTGAACTACATGCCCGCCGACGGGGTGAACCTGGCGGTGCGCTACGAGACCGCCACCCCTCTGGAATGGGAGACGACGGCGGAGCAGAACACCTGGGCGGCCCTGCTGCCGGAACTTGCCGACGGTGCCTTGCAGAGAAGGGACCTCCCGGCGATTCTTGGGCTTGGAATGCAGTGCGATGTCACGCCCCGGATGACCCTGGGGGTCGCCGGGAACTACTACTTCACCGGCGCCGCGGATCAGGGCGAGGACGACGGGCTTTCCGACTTCTACGAAGACGGATGGGAGGCCGGGCTCAGCGCCGTCTGGCAGGCCGGTTCCGGGGTGGAGCTGGGAATCGGCTACATGTACGCCGATAACGGGGGCGGCCGGGAGACCTTCAGCGACTTCGAGTACATGCTCAACTCGGGGATGCTGAGCGGTGGTGTCCGATGGGCGGCGACACGGACCATGAGCGTCGTGGTCTCCGGGGCTCACGTCTTCACGGAGGATGGCGAGGGAGCGGGCGTTTTCGAGGGCCACCGGTATTCCAAGAACGTAAATTTCCTGGCCCTGGGGGTCGCCGCACACATCTGATTCTCTGCGGAGAGTTCGGCCCGCGGGTCGGACCGGTCCAGCGCCGGGGAGCCTTCTTCGCACGGCGCAGGGGCCGATCCCGCATTTCAGAAGGCAAGGGGGCCGGCACACCCCCGCGCCGGTGTCCGGCGGGAAGGGCCGCCGCGACGGGCAAAAGATGCCCTTTTCCTGCCTGAAGGCTATGATTACCGGTGCGGGGAGGAAACGTGATCCATCACGAACGGGCGCGGGCCATGGAACATGCCGCCGGAACCGCCGAATCCACGGGGGTTCCCCAGTGCGTGGTGTCCGGCAGGGTGAAGGGAGTGCCGGTGTTTGCGGTTTACCCGCTGCCGGGCTTCGGTCTTCCGCCGGGCGCGGTACTGGAGGAAGTGGTTCGGCCGTCCCGGGAGCGAAGCCTTCCCGAACCTCCGGAGAAGACCAGCACCAACGGGTTCTGAAGAAGGGAACGACATGTCAGGCCGAACCGACTCGCAGATCGCCATGAGCATCAAGATGCGCCCTATCGATGAGATAGCGGAACAGCTGGGGATTTCCCAGGAAAACATCGTCAACTACGGCAGGTACAAGGCCAAGATCAAGAAGGAAGCCATGGGCGACCGCAGCCCGGGAAAGCTGGTGCTGGTGTCCGCCATCACACCCACCCCCGCCGGGGAGGGGAAGACCACCGCCACGATAGGCCTTGCGGACGCTCTGAGAAAGCTGGGGCAGTCCGCATGCTGCGCCATCAGGGAACCCTCCCTCGGCCCGGTTTTCGGGATGAAGGGTGGAGCCGCCGGGGGAGGGTACTCCCAGGTTGTTCCCGCGGAGGACATCAACCTGCACTTCACCGGCGACATACACGCGGTGAGCGCCGCCCACAACCTGCTGGCAGCCTCCATAGACAACCACCTCTACTGGGGCAGCCCCTCGGGGCTCGATTCCAGGTCGGTGAACTTCCGCAGGGTTCTTGACATGAACGACCGTTCGCTCCGCTCCGCCGTCATCGGCCTGGGAGGCAGGAGACAGGGAGTGCCCAGGGAAACCGGTTTCGACATCACCGCCGCCAGCGAGGTCATGGCGATACTCTGCCTGGCGTCGGACCTGCATGACCTGCACGACCGTATTGACCGGATGCTCGTCGGGTACACCGGCGACGGAAACCCTGTGCTGGCTAAGGATATCGGGGTTTCCAACGCCATGACGCTTCTCTTGAAGGAGGCGATCAGGCCGAACCTGGTCCAGACCCTGGAAGGCACCCCGGCCTTCATGCACGGGGGGCCCTTCGCCAACATCGCCCACGGGTGCAGTTCGGTGATCGCCACCAGGATGGCCATGTCCCTGGCGGAATGGACGATTACCGAGGCCGGGTTCGGTTTCGACCTGGGGGCGGAGAAGTTCTTCGACATAGCCTGTCCCTACGGCGGGTTCTCCCCCTGCATCGTGGTTCTGGTGGCCACCTGCCGGGCCCTGAAGATGCACGGCGGGGTGAAGAAGAGGGACCTTTCCAATCCGGACGCCGATGCGGTGGCCCGGGGGCTTCCCAACCTGGAGAAGCACATCGAGAACATCCACAAGTTCAACGTTCCCGCGGTGGTCTGCCTGAACCGGTTCTCCGACGATACACCGGAGGAGATGGCGGTGGTGATGGACCGCTGTAAGGAGCTGGGGGTGCCCGTGGCCCAGGGAGAGGGCTTTTTGCGGGGCGGCGAGGGTATGATCGAGCTTGCCCGGGAGGTCATGGCCTCGGCGGACCGCCCCGGGACGGGCTTCAAACCCCTGTACGACTGGAGCCTTCCGGTGGAGGAGAAAATCGAAATCGTCGCCCGGGAGATCTACGGGGCGGCGCACATAGACCTCACCTCCCAGGCCAGGGGAGACCTTTCCCGGATCATGAAGCACGGTTACGCCGGGCTGCCGGTGTGCATAGCCAAGACCCAGAACTCCCTCTCCGACAAACCCGACCTGCTGGGAAGGCCCAAGGATTTCGTGGTCACGGTGAGGGAGATCGTGATAAGCTCCGGGGCCGGCTTCCTGGTTCCCATCACCGGAGACATCATGAGGATGCCGGGCCTGCCGAAAAGACCGGCGGCGGAAACAATGGACATCTCCGCCGACGGCGAGGTCACAGGGTTGTTCTGAGCCTCGGGGAAGGATCACGGGAGAGGCCGGGTGCCGTCGAGGTCGGTGGATGCGGCGGCGGGGTCGGGCACATTGTCGGCGACGTCGGGGCCGCTTGTCCGGTTCGTTTCGCCGAAATCACCCCCGATGAGGGCCGGGATGATCACGGAGCGTCAAGTCAACGTGCCCGGTGTCCCGCCCCGGGGGACGGCAAAGCTTCTCGAAAGAGTGAGGGCGGAGCCGGCAAACCGTTCTCGGAAGCCGGGTGAAGCCCCCGGTCTCTCCCCGGAAATCCGTGGTTTCCGCCACGGAGGGGCAATGAAGACAGGAACCGGTACAACCCGGGACAGTGGAAGCCGCAGGGCCTGAATCGGAGGCTTCATCCGTTCTTCCGGCCTCCC
>JAKPTG010000101.1 GCA_029571005.1 Candidatus Fermentibacterota bacterium | reverse complement strand
TGTCAAGGATGTTGAAAAAGCCCAGTATGAACCCCATCAGGATGAAGGCCCCGGGGGGCAGAATGGCTATGAGCAACGGCTGTCGGTTGTAGGCGGAACCCAGGAGACTGATATTCAGCCAGGTCCCGTTACCAAGGATCTCCCGCAAGGTTGCCATCACCAGCAGGGCGAAGGTGAACCCCACCCCCATGCCCAGGCCGTCGGCCATGGCGGCGGGTACGGTGTTCTTGTTGGCGAAGCCCTCCGCCCTCCCCAGGATTATGCAGTTCACCACTATGAGGGGGATGAAGATGCCAAGGTTCCGGTGAAGGTCCGGCAGGTACGCGTTCATTATGAGGTCCACCAGGGTGACGAAGGTTGCGATGATGACGATGTAGCACGGAATCCGCACTCCGGAGGGAATGGCCTTGCGAAGCAGCGCCACCAGGAAATTGGAGCACACCAGCACGAACGTCACCGCAGACCCCATTCCCAGGGCGTTTTCCACACTGCTGGTAAGCGCCAGGAACGGGCACATCCCGAGAACCAGCCTGAAGATGGGGTTTTCCCTGTAAATGCCCTTGACGAACTCCCGGACGAGACTCACAGCGTTCCTCCCCCCCCGGTGAAGAGGCCCGCGTCGGACATGGCTTCCAGCCCCCTCCTCACCGACTGGGTCACCGCCCTGGAAGTGACGGTGCTTCCCGTTATGGCATCTATGTCCCCGCCGTCCCTGGTCAGCAGCAATCCTCCGGCGGCTCTGCCCGTAAAGGAGGCGGTGAGTCTGGCGGGATCCGCCACGTTGGCGCCGAGCCCGGGGGTTTCCTGCTGGAAGAGTATCCGGGTGCCGGTGATCACGCCGTCCAGCCCGCAGGCCACCATGGTCTGCACGGTGCTTGAGTAACCCTTCCCGTAGGCTATGAACAGGTATCCAACCGGACGTCCCTCGGAGTACACCCCCACTACGGACAGAGTCTCATCGGCGGAAGCGTAGGGGTTTCCGAGCCCCGGTATGGAAAGGCTGTCGAAGGCGGCCTCCTCCCCGGCGCCGGGTATGGTGGAGGCGGCGCTCTCCATGGCCAGGAGTTTCGCCTGTTCCTTCTGCTGGGCGATGATCGGTTCGGTGAAGTCGTTTACGAAACCCAGGGAACCGGCGGCTATCACCGCCACCACCATGAGAATCGCTCCGAGTTTCAGCACTTCAGCCATGCTTCCTCGCCTCCCCGAAAGCCCTGGGTTTCGTATAGCGGTCAATGAGGGGAACGGTAAGGTTCATCAGGAGTATGGAGTAGCTGCACCCCTCCGGATAGCCGCCCCACCTGCGGATTATCATGGTGATGAGACCGGCTCCGATGCCGAAGATGATCCTGCCCTTCCGGGTGACCGGGGTGGTGACCATATCGGTCACCATGAAGAACCCGCCAAGAACCACACCCCCGGAGAGCAGGTGAAACAGTGGGTCTCCCTGGAAGGCCCCCGGCCCCCCGAAGATCCATGCGAACAGCGCCACCGCCCCGAGGTAGCTCAGGGGAAGCCTGGGTTCCAGCACCTTCCTGAAAAAGAGGTACGCCGCACCGAGCAGGAGCATCAGGGCGCTGGTCTCCCCTATGCAGCCCCCGATCCTTCCCAGGAAGAGGTTTATCCGGGTATCCCGGGAGAAGAGGAGCCGTCTGGCGACGGCGGCCCTGTCCCTGAGGGCCGCGGCCTGTCCGCCGTCGCCGGCAGCCTCGGCCTCGGCGGCGTCGGCGTCCCAGTCGTAGGTCTGCCGCAGCAGGTTCAGGGGAGTGGCCCCGGTAACCACGTCCGACGCTTCCAGCCGGGCCGTGGGTATCCCCGACTGGTCCCACGTTCCATCCCCGGAAGGCCCGTCCACCATGGGGGGCCGCCAGCCGGCGGTCATAAGCACCGGGAAGCTGGCCAGCAGGAACGCCCTCCCCAGCAGGGCGGGGTTCACGATATTGCACCCGAGCCCGCCGAAGGCCTGCTTGGCCACCGCTATGGCGAAGGCGCTGCCCAGGATCGGAAGCCACCAGGGAGCGGAGGGCGGCATGTTGTAGGCCAGCAGTATCCCGGTCACCACGGCGCTGCCGTCCAGGGCTATGTTCACCGGCTTCCTCATGAACCTGAGGCATAGGACCTCGGCAGCCACCGCCGCCAGAACGCTGAGCCCGGTCAAGAGCAGCACCCTGAAGCCGAAGAAGTACACCGCCGCCGCCAGGGCGGGCAACAGGGCCAGAACCACATCGGTCATTATCCGCCGGACGGACTCCGGGGAGGCGATATGGGGGGAGACGGCCAGTTCGAATTTTCTCGTCTCGGCCATCATGCTCCCTTTCCGGCCCGGGCCATGGCCCTGATCTCGTCCTGGGCCCTCTTTATGTAGTGGACAAGATGCCTGCCCGCGGGACAGACGTAGCCGCAGGTTCCGCAGGCCATGCAGTTAAGCGCTCCTAACTTCCGGGCGGCTTCCCACTTACCGTACTCGGAAGCCTTGGCTATCATGTTGGGGACCAGGCTCAGGGGGCACGAATCCACGCATCGGCCGCAGCGGATGCACGGGCCTTCGTCGGTTCCCACGGCCTCCTCAGACGAAAGGGCCAGAACTCCGCTGGTGCCCTTGGTCACCGGAACTTCGTCGGTGTGGACCGCAATGCCCATCATGGGCCCGCCGGAAACGAGCCTCTTGACATCGGGGCCGTACCCGCCGGCGGCCTCCACCAGGCGGGAGAAGGGAGTACCCACGCTGCAGAGGAAGTTCCCGGGCTGCCGGACCCCCCGCCCGGTGACGGTGGTCACCCTGGATACGGACGGAATCCCGTCCCGGACCGCCTGCACAACCGCCACGCAGGTACCCGCGTTCTGGACCACCACTCCTATGTCCAGGGGAAGCCCTCCTGCGGGAACCTTCCGGCGGCACACCGCATGGACGAGCTGCTTCTCCGCACCCTGGGGGTACGACGTCCTGAGGGCGACCACCCGGACACCCTTCTTCTTCATGAGCCCGATGACGTCCGGCTTGTTCACCTCTATTCCGATACAGGGGTTCTCCACCCGGAGCACCGCGGCCAGTATCCGCATCCCCTCTATGACATCGTCGGGGCTCTCCAGCATGAGCCTGTAGTCCGCAGTGAGGTACGGCTCACACTCCGCGCCGTTGATTATCAGCGTGTCTATCCTCTTGTCGGGCGGGGGCGAGAGCTTGATGAAGGTGGGGAAACAGGCCCCGCCCATACCGCAGACCCCGGCGTCGCGGATCCTGTCCGTGAGTTCTTCCGGCGTTCTGTTCCCCCAGTAGGGCCAGGGCTCGAACGCCGGCGCCTCTTCGGCGCTCTCCACGGAGATAACCACCGCCGGCCCCGTCCGCCGGTGAGGCATGGGGGCCTCGACCACACCGACCACCTTTCCGGCGGCCGGAGAATGGGTTGGAAGACTGATAAAACCGTTTCTCTCGCCCAGCACCTGGCCGAAAGCGACCTTGTCTCCGGGTTTCACCACCGGGGTCGAAGGCGCGCCAAGGTGCTGACACAGGGAGACCGTAAGGGTTTCCGGCACCGGGATTCTGACAATCTCCCGGGAACCGCTGAGTTCCTTGTTTCCCGGCGGATGCGTCCCGCCGGAAAATGACCTTGCCCTGCTCATACTCCTCCAAAACTGCTCGGAAACCGGTAAAGGCACGAATGCACGAACTCCCGCCTCGTATCGTAATGGACTGGACGGTAAAGCATAGAACGAATTCAGCCCCGGAGCAACCTCCCGACGGCGTTGAATGGCGTATTATAAGAAAAGGCGGCGCCCACCGCCGCCGCCGAAAACACCGCCTTCCTCAGCCCTTGTTCACCGGCCTCCTCACAACCCCGCCCTGGAGGCCTTCCCGGCGTTCTTCTCTCCGGGAGCCTTGGTAGGTGTCTTCCTGCCTTCATCCTCCTTCACGATCACCGCCGCATGAATACAGTGCAACGGTGAGACACGATGGTGAAGAAACCTCTCCAGTGCAGGGGACGTGGTGCGTTTTCCCCTTGGAGTCAATCGGGAGGTATATTCCCGGCTCGGACGCCCGCTGAACCCAACCCCGCAAAGCGGAACCAGTAAGTAAGGTGAAACTGACTCCGGTGTTTTCTTCCCATCGTTGCTCAACGCGGATACTTTGCCCCGCTCCGACCGCCTTCAGGGTCGCACGGGATCCCCGCCGGCAGTATCACCGTTCCAGCACACGCCGTGATCGGATAGAAAGTGTTCCATGGAAACCGCAGTGATAATCACAGGGCTTTTTGTGTTCGCCGCCAGGGCTCTCGACGTCTCCCTGGGCACCATAAGGACAATCAGCATCATCCAGGGAAGAACCCTGCTGGTCTTTCTTCTGGGATTCGTGGAAATCAGCATCTGGCTCGGTGTAATATCCACCGTGCTGGCCCAGGTGAGGGACAGTCCGCATCTTGGTGTCTTCTACGCCCTGGGGTTCGCCACGGGGAATGTGCTGGGCATCATGATCGAGCGCAGGATCGCCATGGGAAACGTGGTGATCAAGATCATAGCCCGGGAGTCGGCGGAGAGGCTGGCTTCCGAGATACGGAAAATGGGCTTTCCGGTGACCGAGTTCCTGGGGCGGGGCATGACGGGCACCGTGACGGAACTTTACATCGTATGCCCCCGGCGGGAGTTCAGACCGATCATGACCAGGGTGGGCAGGATAGATCCGGAAGTGTTCTACGTGACCGAACCGGTGGGGACCCTCGGCAGCGGCAAGGTGCCCCCGGCGCTCCCCAACAAGGGTTGGAAGTCAATCATCAAGAGGAAATGATCCTCCCGGTTGACGGTTTTGCAATCCGGCCCGTGCCGCAGGCGTTGACCGGGAAGTTCCCGTAATGCCGGCGGGATACTCAGACCCCGAGAATGAGTTTCACCGTCGTGAAGTAGATCAGTACTCCGGTGATATCAACCACCGACGTCAGCACCGGGCTCGCCACCACCGCCGGGTCCAGCTTCAGTTTCGATGCCGCGAGGGGCAGCGCCGCTCCGGCCAGGGTGGAGGTGAGCACCTGAATTGCAAGGGCGCAGGCGACAGCGATTCCGATAGTGTTCAGGGAACAATCCTCCGGCATTGAGGAGCCGACCCCCATCAGGATGACCCTCGCATAGGCCAGTACCCCCAGCAGCACCCCTAACAGCAGAGAAACCTTCAGCTCCTTCCAGAGGATTTTAAGGGTGTCCTTCGCGGAAACCTCCCTCAACGCCAGGGCGCGAATGACAAGGGTGGCGGCCTGGCTGCCCGTGTTGCCCCCGGTATCGGAGAGCATCGGGATGAATGTGGCCAGGATGGTGAACTGCAGCAGCAGAGCGTTGAAGTTCTGGATCACGAAGCCCGACACCAGCCCGAGCAGTGCAAGCCCGACGAGCCACAGAACCCTGTTGCGGAAGTGGGAGATAACGCCCGTTTTCATGTACGCCGACGCTTCATGGCTTCCGGCGATGGCCATGAACTTCTCCATGTCCTCGGTATGCTCCTGGGTGATGATGTCCAGGGCATCGTCGTGGGTGACTATCCCAACAAGAGAGTCCGTGTCGTCCACCACGGGAAGGGCTATGAGGTCGTACTTCTGAATCTTCCGGGCC
>JAKPTG010000096.1 GCA_029571005.1 Candidatus Fermentibacterota bacterium | reverse complement strand
TCCCCGGTGCGGGTTCATTCCCAGGGCCGACACCAGCGCCAGCGCGGCGGCCCCCCCCAGGCTCAGGGCCAGGATTCCGAAGAGAGGCAGAAGGGCGAGCCTGCCCTCCCCCAGGCTTATGCCCCAGAGAGAATTTATCGTCGCCAGGGGAAGGAGAAAAACCATGGCGAAAACGATAAGCCTCGAACTCGCCCGTCCCGCCGCGCCTCCCCGGCCCCGGCTTTCCAGCATTCTCCTGACCGCATAGCCCGCCAGGACGGAACCGAAACTCACCACCAGAATATAGGCTACCCGCATGGGTCTCATGATATGCCAAATAGCTTTTCTTGATAATGGCCATGTGCTATAGTTCCGGGGTATGAAAAGACTGATCACCACCTTTCTTGTGTCCCGATGGGAGCGGGCGGCGATGAGAGCCTTCGTCATGGGACGCTACGCGGAAGCGGAGGACAATTTCCGCCGCATCCGGGAAGCCCAGCCCGACAAGTTCGCCATCGGGCACAATCTGGGGCTGGTCTGCCTGGCCCAGGAAAGACATCAGGAAGCGGCGGATTATTTCCACGCGGAACTGGACAACTTCGGGGAGACCTACATGCGGGTCAAGGCCCTGGGGGACACCTATTATATCTGGGGAAAACGGGAAAAATGCATGGAGTTCTATTCCAGAACTCTGGAACTCTGCGAACACGAGGGAGACCGGAGACTTATCAGCCGCCGGATGGGCCTCTGCGCCGACCCGGCGACCTTCGCGGTGGCCATGGAAAGCCAGCGGCTCCTGAGGGAGGGCAACCGTCTGATGGCTGAAGGAGACCTGGACGGGTCCTGCGAAGCCTTCCGGAAGGCCGCCGAACTGGACGATTCCAATTTTCAGGCCTGGAACAATCTGGGGGCCCTGGAAATGAACCATAAGAAAAACATCCCCGCCTCGGCGGAATACTTCAAAAAAGCCGTGGCCTTCACCAGCCTTCAGGCCATCCACAACAATCTCAAACGAGCCGAAACCATGACCGCCCCGAAGGAGGAAAGGAATGTCAGAAAACGCAAGAAATGATCTATCCGAAATCTTCCGGGCCTCCCTGGACCGGGTGGACCCCTACAAAATGATCGGGGACCGGATGACCCTGAAGGGGAAGATCCTCAGCGTCCGGACCGACGAGGAGACCCTGGAGTGGGACCTCTCCCGATACCGGCAGGTCCTGGTCCTGGGAGCCGGGAAAGCCACCGCCAAGATGGCCCTGGCGGTGGAAGAGATCCTGGGAGACCGGATCACCCGGGGAGTCATCGCGGTGAAGCCCGGCCACACCGAAAACCTGAAACGCATCGAGATGATCATGGCGGGGCACCCCGTCCCCGACGCCGGCAGCGTCCAGGCGGGCTCCACCCTGGCGGCGCTCTGCCGGGAGGCGGACGAGAAAACCCTCATCCTGAACCTGATATCCGGCGGAGGCTCCGCCCTTCTGAGCTTCCCCTACGCCTGGCGGGACGGGGAAGGCTCCCACGAACTGACCCTGGAGGACAAGCAGGGAACCACCAGGGTCCTCCTGGCCTGCGGCGCCAACATCCAGGAGATCAACTGCATCCGCAAGCACCTGTCGGGCATCAAAGGGGGCAGGCTGGCCCAGCTGGCCTACCCCGCCGAATCGGTGAACCTGATCCTCTCCGATGTGGTGGGGGACCGGCTGGACTCCATCGCCTCGGGTCTGGCCGTCCCTGACGACACCACCTACCAGGAGGCCATGGGTCTGGTTCAAAAATTCGGCATCGCCCGGGAGCTTCCCCCCCCGGCCCTGAAAGTCCTCCAGATGGGAGCCGAGGGGAAGCTCCCGGAGACCCCCAAGCAGGGGGACCCCGTCTTCGGCAGGGTCAAGAACATCCTCATCGGCTCCAACTACGGGGCCCTTCTGGCGGCCCGGCGCCGGGCGGAGGAGCTGGGGTACAACACGGTGGTCCTCACCGCCGAGGTCACCGGGGAGGCCCGGGAGGCGGCGAAGTTCTACATCGGCATCGCCCGGGATGTGCTGAAGCACGAGCTGGCGGCGAAAAAGCCCGCCTGCATCATCGCCGGGGGCGAGACCACGGTGACCCTGAAGGGAAAGGGCAAGGGAGGGCGCAACCAGGAGATGGCCCTGTCCTTTCTGTCGGAGATCGAAGCCAACCCCGCGGGGTCTCGGGGAATCCACTTCCTCGCCGCCTCCACCGACGGCAACGACGGCC
>JAKPTG010000059.1 GCA_029571005.1 Candidatus Fermentibacterota bacterium | reverse complement strand
CCGCCTTCGCGGCGGAGATAGGAACCATGAAGGTGAGGCAGGAGGTGGACGCCCTGGAGGTGATGGGCTTCAGCATCGGCGGCTACATAGTCGCACCCAAGGTTCTGGCGCTGTACGCCGTCATGCCGTTCCTGGTGCTGCTTTCCAACTTCAGCGGCCTGTTCGGAGCCCTGTTGGCGGGGGAAATCTTCCTTGGCATTCCCGCCAGAGTGTTCGTGGAGGAGACAAGGCAGGCCCTGATCCCCCTGGACGTGTACTGGGGCATGCTGAAGAGCCTGTTCTATTCCGGCATCATCGCCGTAACCGGGTGTTTCATGGGGATGAGGGTGCGCGGCGGGGCCGCCGCGGTGGGAAGGGCCACCACCAGCGCCGTGGTCAGCAGCATCTTTCAGGTGATTCTGGCGGATGCCCTGCTTTCCCTGGTGCTGGCGGAGATAAGGCCTCCGGTGATCTGAGATGCCCGGCGAGGTGCTCATGACGGCCAGGGGCCTGACCGGCGGCTACGGGAAAGACCCGGTGCTGGAGAATGTGAACCTGGAGATCCGCTGCGGTGAGGTTCTGGTATTCGTGGGCAGGTCCGGCTGCGGCAAGAGCACCCTGATGAACCACCTCCTGGGGTTGCTGAAACCCTGGAAGGGTGTGGTGGAGTACCGGGGCATCAATATTTGGGAATCGCCGGAGAAACTGGACCGGGCCAGGAAGCGATGGGGGGTGCTGTTCCAGTCCGGGGCGCTTTTAGGGAGTTACACCGCACTGGAAAACGTGATGCTGCCGTTGCAGGAGTTTACCCCGCTGAACGGCGTCGAGAGGAAGGTAACGGCCCTTCACAAGCTGGACATGGTTGGCCTCGCCGATTTCGCGCATTATTATCCTCTGGAGTTGTCCGGGGGGATGCAGAAGAGGGCGGGCCTCGCCAGGGCCATGGCGATGGATCCGGAGGTTCTGTTCTTCGATGAACCCTCCGCCGGCCTGGACCCCGTGACCTCCCGTTCCCTGGACGACCTGATGCTGTCCATAAACAGGACCCTGGGCACCACCCTGGTTGTGGTCACCCACGAGCTGGACAGCATTTTTGCCATCGGAGACAGGGTCGTGATGCTGGACATCGAGGCCAGGGGGATCATCGCGATAGGCACTCCGGAGGAACTGGCTTTCCGGCACGACGACCCCAGGGTCAAGGCTTTCTTCGGCAGAAAGGCGGCGCCTTCGAGACCATGATGAGGGCCAACAAACTCAGGCTGGGCATCTTCTTCGTCGCCTCCATGTTCTTTTTCCTGGCGGTGGTGGTCTGGCTCACCGGCGGCCTGGGGGGGAAGAAAACCAGCCTCTACGTGTGCTACTTCGACTGGTCCGTCAGCGGGCTGAACGTCGGAGGCGATGTGATGTACAACGGGGTGCCGGTGGGGCAGGTGCGGGAGATATCCATGGCGCCGGACGGCAGGCTCGTGCAGGTGCTCCTGGATATGGACCCGGCTTTCGCGGTGGACCCGACGATAACCGCCGCCCTGGTGACCACCGGAATCACCGGAAGCCAGGACATTGACCTGCATCGGGCGGAACCGGGCGAACTCCGTTTCAACGGCCCGTCGGACCTGACCTTCGAGCCTCCGGCGCAGGTCATTCCGGTTACCCAGGGAATGATGCAGAAGCTTGACCACGTGGCCGACAGGCTGGCGAAGGCGGTGGACATACTGGACGTCGAGGTGCTCATGGAGCTTCTGTCCAACATGAACCGCCTTCTGCACGACGCCGACCTGGACCTCCTGACGGAGTCCCTGGTCTCCAACTCACGGCATCTGGACACCCTCATGACCACCTACACCAGGCTCGGCAGGAACGTTGACCTGCTGGTGACGGACATCAGGCGCGAACTGCCGGGGCTTTCCTCCGACGCGGACACCCTCATGGAGAGGCTGGGGCGTCTGGCGGAAACCCTGGACGCTTTCGCCCTGAACACCGGAGCGGCGCTGGAACCGGTGTCCCGGTTCGCCGGCCAGGCGGGGGAGCTCGTCCCCCTCATCAGGGAAGGCCTGGACGGAAAGCTCACACCCCCCCGAAGAGAGGTATCGTGGTAACAATGAAGCACATGGGAGCCCTTGTCATTCTTGCCTGCCTTCTCGGCACCTCCTGCATTACGGTGAACGTCCCCCTGAGCGGCGGCGACGGGGAGCCCGCGGACCGGTGGTTCCTCGCCTGGCCCCGGCCGGAGCCTTCGGGCCCCCTCATGGGAGGCTCCCTGAGGGTGAAGGAGTTCGGCGCATCCTCGGACTATTCCCTTTCCGGAATGGCCCTCAGGTGCGAAAACGGAACCCTGGCCGAGGCTCCCGGGCACCGCTGGGCCTCCCGGCTTCCCCTGATGCTGTCGGAGATGCTCTCCAGGGACCTTGCAGCTTCGGGGGTTTTCTCATCGGTGTTCGTGCACGCCACCGGGGTGCAGGACCAACTGGTGGTGGAAGGCTTCGTCAGGGAGTTCGGGGCGACGAGAAACGGCGACGGGGTCTGGACCGCGGTTCTGGACATAGACGTGTCCCTTCTTGGCGACCGGGGGACCACGGTGCTGCTTCACCGGAACTACCGCCTGGAAAGAGCCATGGAAGCCGAAGGGGTCCCGGAGATGGTGCGCCAACTGAACGTACTCGGGGAAATCTGGAGCGAAACGGCCCGGGGCGACATCATCTCCGCCCTGCTCCCCAGGAGGTAGGCCTTGCGTCTCTTCCGAAGGAAACCGGCCGCGGCGGCGGGGGAACACCCCCGTCCGGCCCCGCCCAGGGATGATCTGGGCAACTTCATCATAGTGGTGCTGGACAGTTGCAGGTACGACACCTTCATGGAGGCGGGCCCCAGGGTGATAACCCGGCTGGGCGCCCCCGAAGCGAGGTACAGCTACGCCTCCTGGACCGCGCCTTCCCACTACAACATCCTCATGGGGCTGATGCCCCACACCAGCCCGGTCGGTGTCTTCGCCAGCGAGTACTACAAGGAGGACTTCCTCAAGTTCAACCAGAGGCTCGGCGCCTCGGGGATCGAGTTCAAAAGCCTGGTTCCGAGGCTGTACCTTCCCGACTACCTCAGGGATTCCCTCGGTTACAGGACCCACGCCATGGTGTCGTTGCCGGTTCTGAACTCCTTCACCCCCCTGAACCGGGGGTTCGACACCTTCCGGCTCATGGACAAGCACAACGACATGAGGGCCATGCTGGACCTGATGACTTTCCCGTCGGACAGGCCCAGTTTCTACCTGCTGAACACCGGCGAAACCCACTACCCCTACGCCACCCCGGACGAGCCGGAGAACCACTGGCCCAGAATCAGCGGTGTACACGGTGTTTTCAAGCACCTGGACGACCACGCCCGCACCGGGGCCGGCCGGGAGGGGGAGAAGTTCTTCGACGACTCCCAGATGGCCGTCCTGAGGTCCAGGCAGGTGGATGCGGTGAGATGGCTGGACCGGGTGTTCCAGGACCTCTTCGATCTGGTGCCGAAGAACACCTGGATCACCGTCACCTCGGATCACGGCGAACTGTTCGGGGAGGGGGGGTATTTCGGCCACGGCCCCGTATTCCACGAGAAGGTTTTCCAGGTGCCGTTTCTGGAAGGAGCGATCAGGTGAGCACGAAGGCCGCCGGCAGACTGAAGTTCAAGGCGGAGACCAAGCGCGTTCTGGACATCGTCATCAACAGCCTGTACTCCCACAGGGAGATATTCCTCAGGGAACTCATCTCCAACGCATCCGACGCCCTGGACAGACTGCGGTTCGAGGCCCTCACCCGGGAGAGCATCCTCCCGGAGGGACACGAGCCTGAAATCCACGTCATCCCCGACGGGAATGCGGGCACCCTGACGGTTACCGACAACGGCATCGGCATGAACAGGTCGGACCTCATAGACAACCTGGGTACCATCGCCTCCTCGGGGACCCTCCGGTTCGCCGCCGAGGTCACTTCCCGGGAAGACGCGCCGGAACTCATCGGCAGGTTCGGGGTCGGATTCTACAGTTCGTTCATGGTGGCCGACCGGGTGACGGTTACCACCCGGCGGGCCGGGGAGGCGGAGGGCTGGCGATGGGAGAGCGACGGCGGAGAGACCTACACCATCGCCCCGGAGGAGGGGCTCCCCCAGGGCACTTCCGTGACGCTGCACCTGAAGAACGATTTCCTGGAATACCTCGATGTCGGTCTGCTCCGCTCCCTGGTGACGGAGTACAGCGACTTCGTCGGCCATCCGGTGCTGCTTCACGATGGGGAGGGCCCGGGGGACAGGGTGAACACCGGCACGCCGGTCTGGCTCAGGAACGAGGACGAGGTGGAGGAGGAGGAGTACGACCGCTTCTACACCCATCTCACCCATGACCAGGAAAAGCCTCTGGCCAGGATTGTCTTCCGGGGCGAGGGCCTCACCGACTTCAGGGCCCTCCTCTTCATCCCCCGGGAGCGTCCTTTCGATATGCTTATCCCGGACAACCGCCCGGGGGTCAGCCTGTACGTGAGAAGGGTTCTTATCCAGAAGAAGGCCGACGACCTTCTTCCCCCCTGGCTCAGGTTCGTCCGGGGAGTGGTGGAAGCGGAAGGTCTCAGCCTGAACATTTCCCGGGAGACCGTACAGCACAACCTGGAACTGAACAGGATCAACAGGGCGCTGACCAAGAAGGTAACGACCCGACTCAGGGAAATCATGAAGGAGGACCCCGAGGTTTACAGGGGGTTTTTCCGGAACATGGGGGACTTCATCCGGGAGGGTGTCTGCACTCAGGCCGGGACGAGCCCCGAACTGGCGGAACTCCTGCTGGTGTCCACCACCGCCTCGAACGAGCCGGAGCCCTTCGCAGAGGTGGCGGACCGGTTCCCTGAGAACGCCTCGATGCCCTACATCGCAGGGGTTGACATGCGGGAGCTGAAGCGGTCTCCCCTGCTGGAGTCCAGGCAGGGCGAGGTGCTTCTGCTGGATGCACCCCTGGACATGCTCGTGGCGGAAACCCTTCGGGAGTTCAAGGGTCGTCGCCTGGTGAACCTTGCCGCGGAGGAAGCCGAAAAGGAACTCACCTCCCGGGAAAGGGAGGCGAGGGCCGAGGCCGAGAAAAAGTACTCGGACCTCATGGCCCGTATCAGGGAGGTGCTGGGCGACCGGGTGGCGGGGGTCCGGTTCTCCCCCACCCTGACCGAGACCCCCTGTGTGCTGGTTGCCGCCGCCGGGGATCCGGGCGACGCCTTCAGGATGATGATGAGGGCCATGAACCGGCAGGTCGAGGAACCGGGGAAGATCCTCGAGATCAACCCGGGCCACCCCATGACCGTCTCCCTGGACGCCCGGCTCAGGGCCGGCGAGGACATCACCCGACTGGTGGAGATGGTGCTGGAGCTGGCCCGGGTCATCAGCGGCATGCGCCCTGACGACCCGGCGGGCTTCGGACGGTTCGTGGGCTCACTGATCTGATGAAGTACCTCGCGGTGACTCTGGCGGCCTTCCTTCCCGGCCTTGCCTGGCTCGTCCACTTCTTCAGGTGCGACCGTTACGAGCCCGAACCGGTGAGACTGGTGGCCAGAACCTTTCTGATCGGAATGCTGGTGGCGATGGCCCTGGGCACGGTCTATTCCGGCCTGGATTACCCCTGGGGGCCGTACATGTGGGCGGCGGTGATATTCGCCCCGCTGGTGGAGGAACCGGCCAAGTTCCTGGTGGTCAGATGGACGGTTTACGGCAACAAGAACTTCAACGAACCCCTGGATGGAATCATTTACGGGGTGTCCGCCGCCCTCGGCTTCGCGGCCGTGGAAAACGTGGGGTACGTGGCGGGCGGCTGGTTCGGCGCCAGCCCGGTGTCCGGGCTGCTCACCCTGATATCCAGGACGGTCGTAAGCGTTCCGGGGCATGCGCTTTTCAGCTCCTGGTGGGGAGCTGCCCTGGGGTATTCCAAGGGCAGGAAGCCCGCTTACCAGGTTCTCCTGGTATCCCTGGGGCTTCTGGCTTCAATGGTCTTTCACGGAGCATTCAATTGGCTGGCGAGCAACGAGTTGCTTGGGGGACTGGCTTTCCTGGCCTTTCTGGCGGTTCTGTGGCGGATAACCTGGGTGAAACTTGTGAAGCCGGCCATGAAGGCGTCCCCCTTCAGACCGGCAACGGATGAACCTTCCGTCTGAAACCCTGGCCCTGGCTCCGGCCCTCCTGGGGTGCATCCTGAGGATGGAGACCTCGGACGGGGTAATGGAGGGGATCATCACCGAGACCGAGGCCTACACCCAAGACGATCCGGCCAGCCATTCCTTCCGGGGGCCCACCCGGCGGAACGCATCCATGTTCCTGCCGCCTTTCCGCGCCTACGTGTACAGGTCCTACGGCATCCACAACTGCCTGAACGTCAGTTCCGGCCCCGAGGGGGTCGGTGAGGCGGTGCTGATCAGGTCCCTGGAGCCCCGGACCGGCATCGGCCTCATGATGGAAAACCGGCCCGGAGCCCCCCGTTCCAGGCTCACCGCCGGCCCCGGCAACCTCTGTGCGGCCCTGGGCATAGACCGGAGACTGGACGGGCATGACCTGTCGTCGCCGCCCCTGCGTCTGGTGGTTCCACGGAATCACACGCCTCTGGAAGCGGTGACGACCCCAAGGGTGGGAATCACCAGGGGAGCCGAGCTTCCACGGCGGTTCGTCGCGATTTCCGCCGTTACCTCCACCCCCCGGAGGGACCGAACCTCCGGCTGAAGCCCCGGCGGGGCCGATCCGGCGGAAGGGGGGCGATGACCCGGGCGGGGGGAATGCAACCGCCACAACCGGGGAAAATCGGAGTGCCGTTGACACTCATCTGTATCCGGGGCGATTCGATCACCGGTTACCTGAGAACATCCCCGTCCGAATCCAAAGCCTTTCCGTGCAAAATGTTCGGATAAAAATTGGTGCGACTGCGGGTGTGTTACATCGGTTCCGGCAGGGTTATGTTATCAATGAAAAGGCTTCAGACCGGTGATCCTGAAGCCCGAAAGAGGAGCGGAGAATGGTCCTGGGAAGGCTGATTCTGGCCGATCTTGCGGTATCGTTGTTTCTGGCTGTCATTGTCTGCGGAGCGGTCGTCTCCGTGAAACCCCGGATCCTCGAGCGCTTTGCCTTCATGGTCCGCCGCCCCGGAGAGACTCTGGAGCTGCGGGTCACCAAGGCGTCGTACCACAGACCGGGCGAGAGGGGGCTGGTGGCCGTCTGTTCAGGTCCCCCGGGAAACAGGACCGTCACCGGAAGGCTTTTTCTGTCGTCAGTGCTGGCGACGGCCGCGATACTCTTCGTTCTGGGATTGATCCCGGTCTTGCTTCTCCGGGCGTGAACCGGGCAACACCGGAGCGAGTGCGGGGAGCGGTTTTCGCTGTCACGCTTGACGATCCATCTTTCGACACTATTTTGCCTCAAACGGCCTTTGAGGGGGTTTGTGAACCGGTTCGAGATCGTGTCGGTGAACCTGTCCCCGGGCAGGGGAACCGCAAAGAAACCCGTCTCCCGGGCGGAAGCGGGCTTGTCTGGAATCGCGGGCGACGGTCACTCCGGAGACTGGCACCGGCAGGTGAGCCTCCTGGACATCGAGAGTATCCAGACTTTTTCGGATGCCTCGGGCCTGGATATCGCGCCCGGGGATTTCGGCGAGAACCTGACCATCGGGGGCGGGCGTTTCCAGGAGCTGGTTCCCGGGGTTCGTCTGTCGGGGGACGGCGGCCCCGTTCTGCTGGTAACCCAGGTGGGCAAGGAATGTCACGGTGACGAATGTGCGATTTTCGCGAGGGTCGGTAAGTGTGTAATGCCCGTGAGGGGCGTTTTCTGCCGGGTGGAATCGCCGGGCGTCCTGAGAAAGGGCGGATTTCTGACGGTGAAGGACCCGGAACCCGGAACCGGAAGAGGTGAAGAAGTTGAAGTACGATGAACTGGACGGGCCGGTGGGCAAAGGCATAGCCGGAGTCATGGATGCGGGGGCCGGCTACTGCGATGCCCGGTACTACGCGGAAGACGGTTCCGAGACCCTGGTGATGTATGACGGAAACCTGGAGTCCAACTCGTCCTCCTTCGAGAGCGGGCTCGGAGTCAGGGTCCTCTACGGCGGTGCCTGGGGGTTCGCCGCCACCAGCCGCGGGTCGGACGTGGCCCAGGCCTTCGACAAGGCTCTGGCCAACGCCAAAACCGCGGCCATGCTGGTGAGCGTTCCCCTGGATATGGGAGTGCGGCCCGGAGTGAAGGGCTCATACTCCTCCCCGGTGCAGAAGGACCCCTTCGATGTCCCCCTGCAGGAGAAACTGGGGTTTCTCGCCTCCATGGACGAACGGCTCAAGGCGGACTTCGTCCAGCGTCGAGTCGTTTTCCTCTACCTTCAGAGGATGAGGAACAGGTTCTGGAACAGCGAGGGTTCCATAATAGACAGAAACCTGGTGAACTGTTTCGCCAACGCCATAATCATGGCCCAGGACTCGGACGGCCAGATGCAGCGGCGCTCCAAGAGCCTCCACACCACCGGAACCGGCACCCGGGGATGGGAGATGGTCACGGATCCGGACCTGTGGAGCGGACGCTTCGAGGGCATGAAGGAGGAACTCTCCCAGCTCCTCTCGGCCCCGGAGCTTGCCTTCGGGCGCCGTTCGGTGATCCTGCTTCCGGGGCAGGGGCACCTCCAGGTCCACGAAACTATCGGCCACCCCCTGGAGCTGGACAGGATCCTTGGCTACGAACTCTCCTTCGCCGGGGGCAGTTTCGTCACCCTGGACAGTTTCGGAAAGCTCCGGTACGGCTCGGACAAGTTGAGCGTGAGCGCCTACGGCTCCATCGAGAACAGCCCCGGAACCTTCGGTTTCGACGACGAGGGGACCCCGGAGCGGGATTACCTGCTCATAGACAAGGGCTTACTGGTGAACTGCCTCACCAGCCGCGCCATGATCAGCGAGGCCAACCAGGCGGCGGGACGCCGGGTGTTCGAAAGCAGCGGGGGCGCCAGCCGGTCCACCGCCTTCCACAAGGCTCCCATAGACCGGATGACCAACGTGAACGTGCTTCCCGGCGGCGACGGCACCCTGGAGGATATCGTGGCGACCACGGAGGACGGGGTCATCCTGGACAACCCCACGAGCTGGTCCATAGGGAGCAACAGGGAACACTTCCACTTCGGATGCGAGATAGCCTGGGAGGTCAAGGGCGGCAAGGTCACCAGGGTGCTGAAGAACCCAACCTACCGGGGGCACACCCTCGACTTCTACAGCAAGTTGAGCGCCGTCGGCGACCGGTCCACCTGGGTGGTGGAACAGGTTCCCAACTGCGGCAAGGGCGAGCCGAACCAGGTGATGGAAATCGGTCACGGGGTTCCGGTTATGCGTTTCGACGATGTCATCGCCGGAGAGGAGAGGTAGCCATGCTGGATGAGACAACCCGCGACGCCATCCTCCGGGTGAGGGACGAGGCTGCGGATAAGGGGATTGACGCCTTCTTCGTCATGCACCGGGAGAAGAGCCATCTGATGAGGATAGGCAACAATTCTGTCAGCCTGAACACCAGTGTGGACCTGACCCGGCTGGATGTGGAGGTCATAGACGGCCGCCGGGAGGGGTCGTACACGGTCATGGGCGACATCACCGGCCCTGAGTCGGTCAGAAGCGCCCTGGACGCGGCGGTGGAAAAGGCGTCCCTGTCCGCTCCCAAGGACTACGATCCGATTTCCCCGGCGGTGCAGGGAAACGCCGAGGAGATGCTTCAGTACGACGAAGCCCTGGAGGAGATGGATTCCAGGGACAAGGCCGTGGTTTACCGGGAGATCATCGAGGGGTCGGGGAAGGGGCTCAACCACTCCGGATCCTGGAGCAGCGGATCCACCGAGGTCCTCCTGGCCTGTACGGGCAACGGGAACCTGGCCTGGCGGATCGGCACCGACCAGCAGTTCTCGTGTGTGCTGAAACACCCCAAGGAGAAATGGGAACTGGCCTCCTTCCAGACCGGCTGGCGGGCCGGGGACGTGAAGGCCGGGGCCACCCTGGCCGCCTTTGACCGGCTTCTGCCCGTGTACGAGAAGCCGGGTTTCAGGGTGGAGCCGGGGGAGTACACCGTCATCTTCGGCTCCCAGGCTTTGGCGGAGATCGTAGGCATGGCCCTGGGCACCGGGTTCGGCGGCCGGGGCTACGAAGAGGGGATGAACTGGACCTGCGGCAGCGGTGTCGGCGACCGGATACTCTCCGAGAAGGTCACCCTGGTGGACGATCCGGACGACAACGATACCTTCCGGTTCGGTTTCGACATGGCGGGAATGACCCGGAGCAGGTTTCCCCTGGTGGAGCGGGGAGTGATGAAATCCCTTCTGTACGACCTGGCCACCGCCGCCAGGTACGGCCGCCGGCCCACGCCGCACCACGGCAGCGTCAGTGTCGTCATGGCCCCGGGCGATGGGCCTGAGTGCCCCCTGGAGGCGGTGAAGAAGATGGGCAGGGTTCTTTTCATCCCCGCGCTCCACTACACCCACATTCCCAACCGCAGCAAGGGGATCTTCACCGGCAGCAGCAGGTTCAGCGCGGTTCTGGTGGAAGACGGCGAGATGGTGCGGCCCATCTTCTCGAGCCGGATAACCGACACCTTCCAGAACGTCCTGGGGAACATCGCCGCGCTGGCTCCCTGGCGCGCCTCCGTGAACGGTTCGAGCACCTACGGGCGCCGTATGCCCGAGGCGGCCTCGGTTCCGGGCTACATGGTGAGCACAGGGGTGAGGATCAGCGACTGCGCCGAGTCCTTTTGAACCGGATTCGGGGGGCGCTTCGGCGCCCCCCGAAGGAAACTGAAAAGCCCTTTCGTCGTACCGTTGAGCGGTTCTCGGGATTTACCGGGCGGGCCTGCGGCCCATACCCGAAAAGAGTTCTTCGGCGTCCTGTTTCAAGTGGCCCAGCCCCCGCAGGACCATGTGTTTCCATAGCAGGGACGGGATTCTGGTGAAGGGTTTTCTCAGGAGGTACCGCTTGCCCACGGTGCCCATGGCCCATCGCCGGAGCCTTATGAGTTCCTCGTCGTCCATGTCGGTAAGGTTTATCAGCAGCCTGTCGGCGGCCTCCAAGGACAGCACGTAGGCTTCCAGGTCCGGGATGAGCCCGCGCTGCTCGGCTTCCAGGAAAAGCGGGGTTCCCGGGTAGGGGGTGACGAACAGCATGGGGGCGGTTACGTCGGCCTTGTCACAGAACTCCACAGTCTGGGCCACCGTTTCCCGGGTCTCCCCGAACATGCCTATCATGAAGGAAGCCTCCGTGGAAATTCCTTCCTCCCGGGTCATTCTGATGGCGTTCAGGCATTGTTCCGGTGTGACCGTACGATTCATTCTGCGAAGAATTTCCGGGCTTCCGCTCTCCACTCCGTAGCTTATCCAGTAGCACCCGGCCTTCCGCATTGCCGAAAGCATCTCCCGATCCACGGTCGAGGCTCTGCCCAGGCAGGACCAGCGGATTCCGGGAAGCCTCTCCCGGAGAAGCCGGCAGACCTGCAGGACAAAGGTCTTGTCGCTGGTGAAGAGATCGTCGGGAAAACCGGTGTATCGGACATCGTACCTCTTTACGATGTGTTCCACCTCCGCCACGATGGATTCGGGGCTGCGGCGGCGGATGGTTCGGCCGTAGATGTGATAGCAGTAGGAGCAGCCGAAGGGGCATCCCCGGCTCGCCACTATCTCCAGGTGCCTTTCACGTCTGCCCCGATGGTCCATGCTGGTCATGTAGCGCTCCAGGGGAAAGAGGTCCCTGGCGGGCCATGGGAGGCTGTCGAGATCGGGGTGGAGTTCCCTTTTGCCGGACCTTGCCACCGCTCCCGAGTCGTCAAGGAAGGCGATTCCCGGGACGGTTCTCCATTCCGCCCCGGCGGCGACGGCGTCGGCCAGCTCTACCGAGGTGACCTCCCCTTCACCCAGCACCGCCGCATCCATCCGGGCATTTTTCAGATAGAGTTCCGGGATGGCGGTCGCCCCGCTGTTTCCCGCCACCAGGAAGACGCCGGGCGCCTCCTTCTTCAGCTTCCTCCCCAGCTCACGGACTATCTTGTACCTGGTGATCATCCCGCCGAACCCCACCATTTCGGGGGAGCTGTCGAGGATACGGGCCAGGGCGCTGTCAACGGACAGGTCGCTCCCCTCCATGTCCACCACCGTAACCGTGTGGCCTGCGTTCCTGAGGGCGGCGGCCACGTAGGCCAGCCCCTGGGGGAAGTAGAGGCTTCGGCGTCCGGTGCCGAAGAAGGGGTAAACCATGGTCACCCTCACGGAAGCCTCCCCAGGGTCTTCAGGAATGCGAGATCGGGTACATTCCCGGGGTTCTCGTCCTCCGGGACGGCCAGTTTTTCCAGGGTTTCCTCGTCGTGGGGTATGCCGCCCACCCGTGCTACGGTATTCGATTCCCGGTGGCGTATCAGCAGGTTCCTCCAGTCGTACTGCTCCGGGTGCTCCAGTCCGGCCCGCTCCACCCTGGCCATGACCCGGCCGGTGAACTCCTCCAGGTCTCCCGAGGCTTCCATGTCTTCCAGCTCTATCCTGAACCTCATTCCGGGGAGGACGAAGCAAAGCCCGAAAAGCACCCGGCACCCGGTTCTCTGCAACAGCTTCCACGGGGTGGCCGGGATCAGATCGGGAACCCCGAAGAGTTCGAGCCACACCCCCCCGGGGCCGCCGTAGGCGGTGGGGGAGTAGTGGATGATCCTGTTTTCCGCCAGGGCCCGGTGCATCCATCTTGGGTTCTCGTCGGGAAAGTGGAGGGAGTTCCATCTGCCCCCCACCGAGAGCCGGGCCCTTCCGGGAACGCCCCCTTCGCCGGAGTACCTGCTGGTGATGACCTCCACCGGGTAGCCGGCCATGCCCATCAGGATGTGCATGCTCCGTTCGTCTCCGAAATGGGGCACCAGCAGGAGCACCCCCCTGCCCTGGGCCAGGGCCCGATCCAGGTGTTCCCTGCCGGCCCATTCCAGACAGTCGGGCAGCCGTTCCGGCCCGAGCTTCTCCAGGTGGAAAAGGTCAATGGTGTGCCGGTTGTGCCGCTTCCAGTACTCCCGGACAAGCCTCTTCAGGGCCCGGTGATCGTAGCCGGGGAATATCCTTCCGAAGTGTTGGATCAGGAGGGCGCTCCTCCGGTCCGAGGAGCCCCTGAGCGTCGTGAGAAGCCGGATCAGCCATTGGGGGTCGGGGGAGAGGTGAACCGCCGGTCTCAGCGCGGCGTAGTAGAGGGCGAGCGGCAGACTGCTTATCTCAATCCCCCTGGCCCTGGAAGCCCCTGAGCACCCGCCCGGCCTTGCCCATGGCCTTGCCGGGCTCCCTGGCCAGCTCCGACGCCCATCTGACGATGTTGTTCAGGCTGGTCACCTTCCTGAAGCTCCGGTACTTCTCGATCTTGTGCTTCCAGCCCACCACATCCGACAGGTCCATGAAGGGCAGGCGCATGTTCATTATCTCGTGCGCCCGGTTCCTGGCCGGGTCCAGCAGTTCCGGGTTCTCGTCGGTGGTCAGGTAGCCCTGTTCCTTGGCCCAGGTGTGGATGTGCCTTCCCGGTATGGCGGTGGACAGATAGACGATGATGTCGTCGGGCTTGAGTTTCTTCAGGAGACGGTAGGTGGCCTCGACGTCGTCGTTGGTTTCCAGAGGGTAGCCTATCATGATGTTGGCGGTGGCTTCCACACCGAAATCGTGGCACCACCGGAAGGCACTCATCGCCTGTTCCGGCGTGGTGCCCTTCCTGTAGCAGTCGAGAATCTTCTGACTGCCGCTTTCCACTCCGAAGCTGATGCAGTGGCAGCCGCTCTCCCTCATGACCCTGATTTTGTTCCGGGTGACGGTATCCACCCTGCTGTTGCAGTGCCACTCGAGGCGCACGCCCGCACCGGCCAGGCGGTCCCTGAACTCCTCGAACCAGCTTACCGGGTGCATGGTTATGGTGTCGTCCTTGAAGAAGACCCGCAGATGCCTGGTTTTCCTCAGCTCGGCCAGCCCCACCGCCTCGCCGACCACGTTCTCCGCGGATCTGAGCCTGATGCCCCCTCCGAAGATGAGGTCGGTGCTCGGTTTGCAGTAGATGCAGTGGAAGGGGCACCCCCGGGTGGTGACCATTCCGAATTCGCTCATCCCGTTCGCCAGGTACCAGTCGTAATCCACCACGTCCCGGGCGGGGTAGGGTATGGTGTCCAGGTTTTTCACCACCGGTCGCCTGGGATTCTCCACGAACCGGTCACCCTCCGGGAACGCCATGTTCTTCAGGCTTTTCCAGTCGCCCTTTCTTTCCAGTGTATCAGCGAGTTCCACTACGGTTTCCTCGCCCTCGCCCACCATGGCGGAGTCCGCTCCGGTTCCCCGGGCACAGATCTCCGGAAAGATGCTGGGATAAGCGCCGCCCACCATGAAGTGCGCTTCCGGGACGACGGACCTCAGGTGCTGGAGCACATCCGTCGCCCGGCCCATCTTCGCGGCGGCGCTGATGGCCACCCCCACCAGGGAGCATCCCCTGGCCAGGTGATCCAGTTCGGTGATGCTGGTGCAGGGAGAGTAGTCCAGAAAGACGGGCTCATGGCCCGCGTTTCTGAGGGCGCTGACGAGGTGCAGCACACCGAGGGGTTCCGCGAGCCCGTTGTATTCGTGCCACTGCCATCTTGGGTACACCATGGCGACTTTCACGAGACTCCCTTCGATGTGGTCGCGTGAATATAGGGAAACCCGGCAGGTCTTGCATTCTCCGCCGTATCGAAAGAATATCTTCGGCATGCCCGTGGAGTTCAAAACGGAGTTTCTGGTTGTGGGCGCCGGGCCTGCCGGGGCGAGTTGTGCCTGGGGGATAGCCTCCCGGGGGGGAAGGGTGGTCATCGCCGACAGGAGCCGGTTTCCCAGGCCCAAACTGTGCGGAGGGGCCCTCTCCGACTACGGAGTCGGCCTGCTCACCGGGAAGGGTATGCTCCTTTCCCGGGAGCTGGACGACCTTACCGTGGCGCTCCACGGTTCCCTGTCGTGTTTCGACGGGTCCACGCTCCTTGGTACGTGGAACGACGCCAGGCCCGCCATGCGGCTGGTGGACCGGACCTCCTTCGATTCCTTCCTCCTCAGGAGGGCGGTCGAGGCCGGCGCCGTGCCCCTCACGGGGGCGGAGTTCCTGGGGCTGGAACGGGGCGCCGCGGTCTTCGCCGACGGCGCAAGGGTCGTGTTCGACAGGATGCTGGGGGCCGACGGCGCGGCGAGCACCGTGAGGCGCCGGGTTTACGGCCGGCCCGGCGGCGGAAGGCTCGGGTTGTGCCTCGGAACCTTCGTTCCCCTGGCCCCGGCGGTTCTTGAAAGGTTCACTCCCCTGGGGCTCCAGGTCCGGTTCGGCCTGCTTCCCTACGGTTACGGCTGGGTTTTTCCCCGGTCCGACGACCTGTGCATCGGGGTGGGCTCCTTCGGAAAGAATGTGCCGCCGGTGGATGTGAGGAAAGCCATGGAGGCCCTGTTGGCGGCGCTGGAGCTGAACCCCCGCTCTCCCCTCCGGGGAGCCCTGATTCCCCTCCCGGAGACGAGGGTGCTTCCGGGCAGGGGGCGGGTGCTGCTGGGGGGGGAAGCGGCCGGCCTGTGCGACCGGGTGTCGGGGGAGGGCATATCCCACGCCCTGGAGAGCGGCTTTCTGGCGGCGGAGGCCCTGATGGCGGGGAACGATGCGTGGCACGCCGATTCGAGGTGCGTGAGCCAGGTGAAGAAGTCCGGATTCTTCCGCCACCTGCTGTATCATCCGGTCCTCAGGCCCCTGGCCATGAAGAAACTCCGGGAGAGCGACCTCTACCATCGGGTGTACTGGGGAATCGTCGCGGGACGCCTGGACTACCGGGCCCTGCTTCAGCCCAGCCGGGCCGCCAGAACCTCCGCCACCTGATCCGGCAGGAGCCCCTGGGCCCGGTACAGGTCGTCGGGTTCTCCGCTCATGCCGTAGGTCCGGGCGCCGAACCTTGCCAGGCGGGGCGCCCCGTCCATGTCCGCCAGCGTCAGCGCCAGGCCCGCCCCCATGCCGGTGTCCGCGTCATGGTCCTCATAGGTGGCCAGAAGCCTGAAGGGCATGAGGGTCTTGACGAAGGGCTCGGCCAGGGCGTTGGGCGCGCTCACGGCGTAAACCCTCACGGATATGCCTCTGTCGGCCAGGATGTCCCTGACCTTCAGGGCCCGATGGCACATCGCCCCCATGGCCAGCAGGGCGATGTCGCCTCCGTCCCGGAGGATGTCGGGCCTGCCGAAGACGAACTCGTAGTCGGCCCCGAAGAAAGGCGCGCCGTCCTCCCGGGTGATGACCGGCTGGGCGGACCTGCCCATGGCGATGAAGAAGTTCCCCGGATGCGTGGCCGCGAATCGCACCACCCGATCCGTCTGGTTGGGATCGGCGGGCACCACGGTGAGGTAGTTGTACAGGGCCCTCATCAGCCCGACGTACTTCATGCAATGGTGGGTCTTGCCGTCGGGGCCCACGTCCAGGCCGCAATGGGTGGCCACCACCTTCAGGTTGGTGTGGTTGATGTCGTTGAGTCTGTGCTGGTTGAAGACCTCGTCGGCGGCGAAGACGCCGAAGTCGGCCCAGAAGACGACCCGGTCCGACAGGGAGGCCCCGCCGGCGGCGCTGGCGGTGTTGTGTTCCGTGATGCCGCACTGGAAGTGGTAATCCGGAAACTCCCGGGCGAAGGGTGAGGTTTTCACGCTTCCCGCCAGATCGCAATCGAAGACCAGGGGCGGGTCGTCCGGGTTCGTCCGGGCCAGGTCGAGAAGAGCCGCCCCCCAGGCGCTCCTGTTGTCGCCTTTGTGGTCCGCGGGATAGACGGTGGGCCTGCCCCGGTGCGCCAGAACATGGTAGCTCGGTTCGCAGGGGAAAATCGGCCGGTGGGCGCCGGATTCCCGCCGGGACCTCAGCCGTTCAATCTCGTTCTCCAGGCCGAGTTCCGCCAGGGCCCTTTCCAATTCGTCCGGCCTGGGGGCTCTGCCGTGATACTCGGGGTCGTTTTCCATGAAGGATACGCCCTTACCCATCACCGTCTCGGCGATGACGAGCCTGGGGGCTTTCTGCCCAGCGGGCGCCAGGGCCCTGTACAGGGCTCCGAGGTCGTGGCCGTCCACGGATACGACCTCCCAGCCGCAGGCCAGAAACTCCGCCCGGTGGTTCACGGGCATGATGTCCTCCGTATTCCCCGATATCTGAAGCCGGTTGCGGTCAATCACGCAGGTGAGGTTGGAAAGCCGGAACTTGGCGGCGAACCTCCGGGCCTCGCCGATCTGGCCCTTCTGCTGTTCCCCGTCACCGGTGACCACCCAGACGTGGTTTCGGTAGCCGAGGCTTCTGTCCGCCAGGGCCATGCCCGCCCCGGCGCTCAGCCCCTGCCCCAGGTTTCCGGAGGAGAGTTCAATTCCCGGGATGTGCCGCTCCACATGGCCTTCGAAGCTGCTTCCTGCCTGCCGAAAACCCGCGAGGGCGTCCTCCAGGTGGATGAACCCCAGCCTGCCCAGCACCGAGTAAACCCCCGGAGACACGTGACCGTGGCTCACCACGATCCTGTCCCTGCGCCGGGCGCAGGGGTTTCCGGGGTCCACCGAGGCCTGGCTCCACAGCAGGGCCAGTATCTCCACGCTGCTCATGGAGCCTCCGGGGTGGCCGCTGCCGGCCAGGGCGGTCATGTGGAGTATGTCTCCCCTGACTTCCAGGCAGAGCCGTTTCAGGTCGGCTTCGGTCTCCGGCGGCAGCTCCGGCGGTTTGAAGTGGGTTCTCGTCATTCCGGGTCGTTGTTTCCGGGCGAACGACGTTGATCGAGAAGCGCGATCACCTTCGCCAGGGTGCCGGAGGAGGTTCTCGTCGTCTTCTCCATGAGGTCGAGGGCCTCGGCCCTAACCGAATCGCGGTAGGCTTCGTCCTCGATCTCGCCCAGGTTTATCAGCACGTTCATGCAGGCGCCCTCCGCGGCGGTCCTGGCGGCTGAAGCGGCTACCCCGGCGTCGCTCACCGAGGCCCGCATCCCCATCTCCGCCACGGTGTCGGCCATTTCGGCGATTTCCCGGGAGAGCCTGAGAACCCTCAAGGGCACCTCCACCGCCTCCCGGATCGCCGACTGCACGTCCCCGCCGGACCTGGCGGCCTCCATCCATCCGTTGAAGGCCCTGGTATCGTCGTCAATGGCGGCCAGCAGGTTTTCCTTTATCTCCTGGGCTCTCGGCGCTATCCGGCGCATCTCCCCCCATGCGTTCCGGCAGTCTCTGTTCTTCACGGTCAGGTTCGCCACCATGGAAACCAGGGCCGACGCCATTGAACCCGCCAGGGCCGCGGCGCTGCCACCCCCGGGGGCCGGGGCGTCGGTGGAGAGCCGGTCGCAGAAATCCCGGCAGGTGGAACCGGAGAGGTTCACCGAATCGTCGTCGAGCATGTACTCTATGATCTTCTCGCCGGGTTCGAAGGGGGCCACGTCCCGGAGTCCCATGCTCCGGACGGCGATTTCCACCAGCTCCCTCTCCGGGAGGCCGGTGGTGACCGCCTGCTTGCCCACTCCGGAAAGGCCGGCGTTCTGCTTTTCGAGGTAGAACCTTCCGGCGTCCAGCATGGCGGAAAGGGGCACCAGCCCCACTATCTCGCTGCCGGTGACTACACCGCCGAGTTTCTCAACCTCTTCCCGGGTAACCTCGTATGCCGTGTGGAGCGGAGTGACGGTTATGTCCGTGAGGTTCATGGTGACCTGGGAGGTGCCGTACTCCTCGATGTACCAGCTGGTGGCCTTGCAGCAGGCCAGGCGGCCTTCGGCGTGAATCTTGCCCCCCTTTTCGTCCCTGGCGAACTTCCAGTCCCCGGTGCGGACGGAACGGCCGCTGTCCCGGATGGTCAGGGCCGCTTCCCGGGCTATGGACGTGTCACGGCTGTTCACGTTGACGTTGTAAGCTATAAGGAAGTTTCTGGCTCCGATTGTGCAGACCCCCGTCCTCGCCGTCGAGTCGTCCCACCGGTTCGGTCCGAAATCGGGCTTCCATTCCTCCCGGCCCAGTTTGTCCTTCAGGGCCTCGTACTCCCCGGCCCTGATGTCCGGCAGTTTTCTCAGGTGCTCCCGGAAGGAGGCGTACTCGTAGAGGTAAACCGGTATTTCCAGCTCCCTCCCCACCCTTTCCCCGAGGCTTCTGGCCAGGGCCACGCAGTCGTCCATACCGACGCCGCTCACCGGGACGAAGGGGCACACATCCGTGGCGCCGTGCCTGGGGTGGGCTCCCTTCTGCACCCTCATGTCTATGAGCCGACCGGCCTTCTCGATGAGCCGGAAAGCGGATTCCAGCACCGCCTCCGGTTCCCCGGCGATGGTGATGACGGTGCGGTTGGTAGCGGCTCCGGGGTCAACATCGAGGACCGAGGCCCCCTTTACCGCTGCGGCCTTTACCACCGCATCTATGACGCTTCTGTTCCTGCCTTCGGATATGTTGGGGACGCATTCGACGATCCTGCGAGCCATCGCTCCTCCATGAAGGGACAAGGGTTTTTTCTTTTCACGAATTGGACTATGAAACATAGAACAACGGAGCGCCTTTGACCAACCGGCGCCGAGCCGAAACCGCACCAGGGAGGCACAGGAATTGTACGGCGTTGTGGAGGGGTTCTACGGAAAGCCCTATAGCCCGGAGATGAGGCGGGCGATCATCCGGGCCCTTTCGGGTCCCGGCGGCCCGGTTTACCTGTATGCCCCCAAGGACGATCCCCATCACAGGGTCCGCTGGCGCGAGCCCTGCCCGGCGGGGGAGTGGGAAGCCCTGGCCGCCGTCGCCGGGGAGGCCGCCGTCGTCGGGGTGGGGTTCTGGTTCGGCCTGAGCCCGTGGGGTTTCGGGGAGTCCGATTACGGTGTGGCAAGAAGGGTGCTGGGCAGGGCCGCCGCCGCCGGGGTCGCCGGGCTGTGCCTGCTTTACGACGACATCCGGTCCGGAGCTTCCGGCGGGCTGGCGGAGGCGCAGATCGAGTTCACCCGGAAAGCCACGGACGGCACGGGGCTTCCGGTGATGGTGTGCCCCACGGTTTACTGCATGGAGTTCACCCGGGACGACCCCGGGGCCCTGGAGTACCTGGAGGTATGGAGACGGACGGCGGATCCGGACTGGATGCTCCTGTGGACGGGGCCGGACGTGGTAAGCCGGGAAATGTCCGGTCTGGAGACCGCGGAGGCCCTGCTGGGCAGGCCTCCGGTGATCTGGGACAATCTGCTGGCCGATGACTACTGCCTCAGAAGGGTTTACCTGGGCCCTCTCGCGGGGAGGGTCGCGCCGGGAACGCCATGGCTCCTGAACCCATCCCGGGTGTTCCCGGCGGCTCTTCACGGGGTCATGGAACTCAGGGCGGCGGTGACCGGGGAAGTCCTGTGGCCACCGGAACTCGGGCCAAGGATTCCCGGGTGGAATCTTCTCAGATGCTTCCATTACGACCCCTGGGGGCCCTCCCCGGAAGGAGCGGCCATCCTGGCGGACCTGGCGGAGGCCCTGAAGGGCCGGGGGACCGACGGATGCCTTGACCGGCTGGATCGGGCGCGGGAGGAGATGGAGGAGTTCTGCGGCGCCCTTGCGGGTATCATGGGCGGCTGGGACCTCTACCCCATCGCCAGGGACGTGGCCAGAAGCCTTTCCATCTGGCGCCGGGCCCTGGGCGCCTCCACGCCCTCGTCACGCCGGGCGGTGCTGCACTATCTTATGCATGAGCGGCTTCCCTACGAAAACCCTCTGGCCGCGTCAGCCGCATACCCTTCGGAGGAGCACCCTTGAAAGTCATACTCGCCGGTTTCAACAGCGATCGTGAGGCCGCCTGCGCCACCCCCGAGACCATCAGCGCCGCCTACGCCAGGATAAGCAGGGATCCGTCTCCGGTGGATCGTCTGCGAAGAGAAGCCGCCCGGGAGGTGGAGAGAGCCCGGGAGTCCAACCGGAGGATCGTATTCATGTACGGCCACGGATCCGTGGCTGAACACGCCGTCTTCAATCTGGACGTCCTTGGTGTTTCCCGGCTGGCGATGGAGGCGGTGCAGTCCTTCAGGCTGGCCAGCTTCACCGAGAAATCGCAACGCTACATAAAGATAGGCGAGGACTGGCACCTTCCGGAAGAAACGGCCGATCCGGGGCCCTTCCGTGAAACCGTGCAAAAACTCTTCAACGGCTACCGGGAACTGCTCGAAAGGTTGACGGAAGTCGGCAACGACAGGAGCGCCGCCCGGGAGGACGCCAGGTACCTTCTTCCCCTGGCGGCCACAAGCCAGATGGGCATGACGGTGAACGCCCGGGAGCTGGAGCACATGATCCGGCGGCTTAGGGCCCATCCCCTGGCGGAGGTCCGAAGGCTGGCGGAGGCCCTGTTCGTCGCGGTGGAGCCCGTGGCGCCCTCGCTGATAGTCTTCACGACCCCCGCTCCGGTGGACGGCCTGGCCCACCTTCAGCCCGACCCGTGGCCCGGGGGAGAGGTTGATCTGCTGGAGTGCGACGACGACCGGCGGGTGGAGGAGTGGCTGCGGGCGGCTTTCGGTCCCCTGGAGCCCCGTGAGCTGTTCCGGCGGGTTTACCGCGACCTGGGGGTCCACGACGCGCTGCCCCGGGCCTGGGAGCTGTTCAGGGCCGACTTCTCGCTCACCCTCTCGGCCACCGCCTATGCCCAGTTGAAACGGCACAGGATGTCAACCCAGCTGGTATCCCGCTATGACACGGGCCTCGGTTTCACCGTCCCGCCCTCGATTCGTTCCGCCGGACTGGAGAGTTTTTTCGTCGAGCTTGCGGGAGCCGCCGGGGAAGCCGCCGACAGGCTGGGAACGCCCTACCTGCTCACTAACGCCCACCGGCGCAGGGTAAGGCTGGTCATGAACGGCCGGGAGCTGTACCATTTCGGCAGGCTGCGGGACGACGAGCATGCCCAGTGGGACATCCGGGGCCTGGCCGGGCGGATACTGGCGCTGGTGAAGGAAAAAGCCCCGCTGACCATGGCCATGGCCTGCGGCAAATCCGGATGGAAGGAAGTCAGGGAAGCCGCGGGTTTATGATTCTCGGGCGTCCCGCGCCGTCCCTGAATACCGGAGTGATCCTGAGGGTGACGGGGCCCGGCTCCGGACCCGCGTCGGCCCGCCAGTTCCATGTGAAGCTTCCGTTTCGGGAGCCGCCGCGAAGGCCCGTCAGTTGTCCGGTCACCGAGGCGGGTCTCCAGGTGGCCCCTCCGTCGAGGCTGAAGTGCACGGACAGATCTATACCCCTGTCCGAGGGGTCCACCACTTCGAAAGCGATTTCCGCTCCGCCGGCACGTCCCGCCGCGGAGGTCATGGAGGCTCTGACGACCTCCGGCAGGCGCTGGTTGTCCAGGGCGATGGGGCCCTTCTCCATGCTGAAGGCGCTGTCGGCGTCCATGGCCACCAGCCTGATCTCCAGATCGGATACCCTGCCGAAAGGGATGTCCTGACTGCTGTTCCAGTACAGCACCGAGGAGTACTCCGCGGGGCCGAAGGGGCCGGGGTTCACAACCCCGGCGGCGGGAAACCATCTGTTTTCACCGATGGTCCTGTATTGCAGCCCCAGGGTCACCTGGTCGCCCTCCGGATCGGAAAGGCTGAAACTCACCGGAACCATGCCGCGGAAGAGCGCGTAGTTTCCCGGGGCCAGGATGACGGCTATCGGAGGGTGGTTGTTGTCCAGCCGGAAGGGGGAAGTGGGGACCGCGACTCCCGGTGCGTCCCCGGAGGGGGTTCCCCGGAACCTGACCCCCTCGCCGTCGAAGGCCGGGAGGTCCGTTTCCGACAGCCACGTCACCGAGTAGTCGTAACCGGTGACTTCCGCTTTCCTTGGCTCGGACACGGTGGCCGGAAGCCAGGTGAGCCCGCCGTCCGTGGAGTACTCGTACTCCATGTCGAGGGGGTTCATTCCGGGGTCGGACAGGGCCAGCATCAACCTCACGTCGCCGCCGACCCTGCGTCCGTGCGTCACCATTCTTGCCTCGGGGGCCCTTCCCTCCCCGGAAACGAGTTCCTCCAGCACGAACCACGGCCCCGGTTTCAGATCGGCGGCCCTGATTCTGACCGTCACCGAACCCAGCATCGCCGGGTCCACATCCTTGCCGGAATCCCACTCGAAGGGCTCGCCGTAGAACCAGGGCTCGATGGAGAGGGTGGAGCCGGTGGTGTGCATGGTGTTCCAGGTTTCACCCCCATCGGTGGAGAACTGCGCCTGAACCTGGATGATGTCGCCTTCAGGATCCTCCAGGGAGTAGGTGAAGGAGAACCTTCCGTCCCCAAGGTCCTGGGGGGTATGGACCAGGATCACCGGAGCGACGTTGTTGTCCACCTGGAATATTCCGGACACGCCGCATTCCCCTGAGCGTGAAGAGAGCGCGGGCGTCACCTTCACCGCCACCTGGCGTTCGATCCTGTGGGGGAGGTCCGCTTCGGTGTGCCATATCAGAGTGTTCCGGCCCTGGGTGTAGTTCCCGGTAGGGGTCCAGGAGTACCCGGCGTCCACCGAGTAGAACAGCGAGACTCCGGTATGGGCCGCGCCCCTCACGGAATACGGGATGGTCACGTCTCCGGACTGTCTGGGTTCGATGGAACCCACGACCGCCGCCGGCATCGGACCGCCCCCCGAGGTTCCCGAGTTGCTGCGATCCCCCAGGGGCATGGCCCAGAGATCCTGATCGGAGGCGCCGGCCTGCAGGGAGTAAGCCGTTACCGTGCCGTCGCTTCCCACCACCACCAGGTCCATCAGTCCGTCGCCGTTCAGGTCCCCGGCCGCCGGGGCGAAGGATATCCCTCCTGGATGCTGGAACGGGAAACCGGCGACGGGTTCTCCGTCGGCGTTCCAGGCGTGTATCAGCCCGGACTCGGTGGCGGCCAGCACCGCCCTGCCCCCGGCGGTGTTCAGTATAAGCGGCTGGAAGGGCGAAGAACCGGCGGATACGGGCCAGCGCCACGTCCCCTCCAGAGTACCGTCGCTTTTCACGAGGTAGATCAGCCCGTCAATT
>JAKPTG010000047.1 GCA_029571005.1 Candidatus Fermentibacterota bacterium | reverse complement strand
TTCGGAGAGGCGGCGCAACTCGAATCCCCGCAAGATCTATCCGGCCGACCAGGGTTTGATCAAGGCCTTCGATACCAGCGGAAGGACCAATCTGGGCCATTCCCTCGAGACAGTCGTTCTTCACGAACTCGAGCGGAGATGCACGGTTGCCGGCTACGTCAAAACCGAAGAGGGCAGAAGGTCGGCAATGGTCCTGCTACTTGACGGTGTACCGACCTCATGGCATTTATAGGGTATGTTTGCCCCGTGTCAGCTTTGCTGGCACGAATGTTTGCCCCGGGGAGCTTTTCAGCTCCCCGTATCATTTAAGGACTTCATACCTGCTGTTGAACATGTTCAGTCAAAGAACTACAAGGTTATCAACGCAGCATGGCGAGGTCGCGGGCATCAGCTTGCTGCGGTTTGCTGGGCATCTTTTGAGATAGATAATCTTATAGAGTTGTTAGTTAGATAGCGACCCTATTCTTTTCGTAACCACTTGACCGGCAGTCCGATCAAGATGTGGCCTTCTGGGAAGTCCAGGTTAGAGCAAATCTGGGCTTGACAGGAGGCCACTTTTCGGGTAAGCTCCCGGTATGAATCCTTATCCGGTGCTCGCAGAGATGTTGAACGCAGCCATGCTGCCCGCCTCCCCGCTGCAGTTCACCCCCCGTGATGCCAGGCTTCCGGACATACCCGGCAAGATCCATTCGGTGATCGGAATGCGCCGCTCCGGGAAGACCACGTTTCTCCGCCAGCTTCAGGCCGATCGTCGTGCGATGGTTCCGCCGGAGCGGGCCGTCTTTCTCAATTTCGACGATGATCGCCTGGAAGGCATCGGAACCGAACAGCTCGATTTCCTTCTCGAGGAGTATTTCAGGGCCCACCCTGAACTGCGTGGTGATCATACCTGCTACTGGTTCCTCGATGAGGTGCAGAATGTCGAAGGGTGGGACCGTTTCGCCCGTCGCGTCCTCGAAACGGAGCGGATTGAACTTGTGGTCTCGGGTTCCTCGGCAAAGATGCTCTCCCGCGAGGTGCATACGTCTCTTCGTGGGCGCGGGATGGCAACGGTCATCAGGCCTTTCAGTTTCCGCGAGTACCTGCGCCACAGGGGGGAGGAACCCGCAAACGAACCGGGGCGGTGGACTCCGACCGAACGATCGCGCATCGAGAGCCTATTCCGTGATTACCTGGTCGAAGGAGGCTTTCCCGAGGCGCAGGGGCTTTCTCCGGCGCTCAGGATAGAGCTGCTTCAAGGTTACGTGGATACCGTGATGCTGCGTGACATAGTCGAGCGCCACTCGTTCTCCCGGGTAGCAGCGGTGCGCTGGGTTATCCGTCACTGCCTGCGCAATCCCGCCGGATCGTTCAGCGTCCATCGTCTTCACACCGATCTGAGGTCGCAGGGGCTCGGGATAGCCAGGGATCAGGTTCACGCCATACTGGACAGTCTCACTGACGCCTTCCTTCTGAGCGAGGTGCGGATGGCGACCGATTCGGAGAGGCGGCGCAACTCGAATCCCCGCAAGATCTATCCGGCCGACCAGGGTTTGATCAAGGCCTTCGATACCAGCGGAAGGACCAATCTGGGCCATTCCCTCGAGACAGTCGTTCTGCACGAACTCGAGCGGAGATGCACGGTTGCCGGCTACGTCAAAACCGAAGAGGGCATGGAAGTCGATTTTCTGGCACGGGATCCCATGGTAGGCGAAGAGCTTGTCCAGGTCTGCTTCGACGCCTCCGACTCAGCGACACTGGCAAGGGAGCTGCGAGCTATGGAGCTTGCAGGGCGCATGCATCCGAAAGCACGACGCCTGCTTCTTGTCCCCGATCGCAGCTCGGCTTCCAGGATCGAGGCGGACGGCGTAAAGGTCCAATCCGCTGCAGAGTGGGCCCTTGAGCCGGCCGGCGGATGACGGACCGCGGCCGGCTGGACTTCCTTGACGCATCGTAATAGCATTGCGTCGAATCCACCGGCTTCAGCGCCCGGAACGTGATCCATGTGCAGGCGGGCCGGTGTCCCCACGTCTGATGATCATCGGAGAGCGGTAGCTTCCGGAGAGAGCGGAGGAGGGGCGGGTTTCCCCGCCCCCCGCATCAAAGAACGATGATCAGAGCCGGCTCATTGATCAACAGGGCTTCCGGGGGTGAGTTCGCTTACCTCCACGCGGAAACCTGAAAGTGAACCACGGCTGCAATACACTGCTGTGCATGAGTTGCCAAGGCGTTTAGCAGCAGTCTGACCCATATTTCACTTGGGATCGGAGGCTATGCCGTGCTTGGTACAGAGATCCTTCGATACCTCACGGAGCTTCTTGGGAACGCACATGACGAATATGCACTTGTCGTCGCCGCGTGCGGTGCAGGATACCTCGCGGCTTTCGACGTTGAAGCCCAAGGCCTCAGTGCACCAGCCGGCCACGAAGCCGGCAGAGAGCCAGCACGCGGTTTTGGGTGTGGTTATGCCATTTTGCTTGAAAGACTCCGCCTCGAATGAGTTGGAATGCTCGTAGAACATCAGAAACGAGTCGTCAAAGGCTAAGTTGCTCTCCTCCCGGATCGTCGTTTTAGAGAATCCATTGAGAGCGAAAGCAATCGGACCCAAAGCCAGTATTTGTTCACGGGAAAAGTCAGGGTAAGTACTGGCGACTTTCCTGCAGGTAGTTGATCCTAGCGCCTTGCCAAGCCTGTATGTGGCTGCATCTTTGCCTGAGCCCAGGACCTTCTCGAGCTCTTCCTGGACGCCAACGGTTAAGGATTCAGCGCGGATCAGCACGTAGCGATCTCCCGCGACGTGATGCGTTCCGGTTTCGATATCCCAGGTCGCCTTACTAAGTACACTGGACATACTGGCTTCGCCCTCATCGAACAACTGTGCGAAAGCGGGGGGGCAGGTAACAAACTTTGGTGGTGACATGCTGCTACTCCTTAGGAAGAAAGGTTTGGTCACGTTCTGCCAGCAGGGCAGAACGTGTGGATTCATCATTATTGCATTCGGGTGGCGTGATTGTCAACCGTGTCTTTCAGAGTGTGTTCCACGTCGTCATCTTGCATGATCGAGACATAAACCGCCTGAAACCCCGAAAACCGGCTGCCTCCAAGGGGCTGGTGGGAAATGCGCGGCTTGGGCTCGTCTTTGCCGGGGAACTCCGCCTCCGTCGGGAGCGACGGAGGCGGTTCCACCGGGAAGGTGAAGAAGACTACTGGATTATCAGGTATGAGACGTTGACGTTCAGCGTGAGGGACTGGTTTGACGGGTTCATGGGCGGCGAAAACTCTTCCCCGCAGACCATGTCACAGGAGCCGAAGGCGGACTGGGCGTAGTAGTCCACCCACTCGCTGACATTCTGTACTCCGCCGATGTTCACTCCCAGCCTCTCCGCCAACTGGCCGGCGGTTCTGGCGGCGTCGTCAAGCGCCGTTTCCCGGGCTCTGGCGTACACTTCGCCCATGTCTTCCACCGTGAACCGCACCGAGTACACGGTGTTGGCGCCGCCGGACACCAGGGCCGCCAGCACGGCGCCGACCCGTTCGGTATCGGCGACCTTCACCTGCATGCTGTGGTTCACGTGGTACAGGGTTTTGCCGGTGTATGCGTAGGTGTTGTAGTCGTACTCATCCTCTACCCAGAGGGAGTAGCCGGTGGTGGTGATGTTCTCCCGGCCGATTCCGGCGGCCTCAGCGGAGGCGATGGCCGACTCGGCCTGCTCCGCCGCCGCCTGGACCGCGGTTTCGGGGTCCGTCTCGGAGATGTTGAAGCCGAGGCTGATCAGGGCCGTCTCCGGTTCGGCGTAGGCGGTGCCGGTGCCGGTCACGGTGATGGTGGGCGGGTAGGGGGGGGGTGAGCCGCCGGTGCACCCCGCGACGAGAAGCGACACGGCCATCGCTGCAAGCAGTTTTTTCATGTTTCCTCTCCTAATCTCCTATGATTTTAACCAGCACCCTTTTGCGCCGGCGTCCGTCGAATTCCCCGTAGAATATCCTCTCCCAGGTTCCCAGGTCCAGCCGCCCTTCCGTTACCGCAACCACCACCTCCCTGCCCATCACCTGTCTCTTATGGTGTGCGTCTCCATTGTCTTCACCGGTCAGGTTGTGCCGGTAGGATCCGGGGTCGTAGGGGGCCAGCTTTTCCAGCCATCGGCCGTAGTCCGACAGGAGCCCGGGCTCGTCGTCGTTTATGAAGACGCTGGATGTGATGTGCATGGAGTTCACCAGGCACAGCCCTTCGGTGATACCGCTTTTCGCCAGCTCTTCTTCCACGAGTTCGGTGATGTTTATGAACTCGGTTCTGGAGCCGGTTTGGAACCACAGGTAGCCGGTGTGGGACTTCATTCCGCTCTCCCTTCGCCGGGGTTAGTATATGAAATTATTCCGCGGGTTCGAGAACCAGGCACGACTGGGGCGGGAGGCGGAGGTTCAGGCCGGCTTCCATGCCGTGCATTCCCGGGGGGTCGGCGGAGACCGTGGCGGGGATGTCCGTACCGGAGCCGCCGAAGGCTTCCTGGTCGCTGTTGAAGATGGTTCGCCACATCCCCGTTATCGGGGCGCCTATCCTGTAGTTTTCCCTGGGGACAGGGGTCATGTTGAACACGCACAGGAGGGGCGGCAGCCCTGCGGCGGTGCGCAGGAAGGAAATCACCGACGACGAGGTGTCCGAGAAATCCACCCACCTGAAGCCCGTTGGGGAGCAGTCCTCCCGGTAAAGCTGCGGACGGGCCTTCTGCAGGGAGTTCAGGGCCGAGGTAAAGGCTTCCATCCTGTTGTCCCCCGGCGGCAGGGGCTCGTCGGGGTTCCATTCCGCAGCCAGGGCCCTCTCGCCGCCCATGAACAGGAGCTGTTTCCCCGGGAACAGCCACTGGTATGCCAGAAGCAGCCTCAGGTCGGCCCGCTTGCGGAAGTCGTCCCCGGGCATCTTGCCCAGAAGAGAACCCTTTCCATGGACCACCTCGTCGTGGGAGAGGGGGAGGACGAAGTTTTCGCTCCAGGCGTAAACGGCGCTGAAGGTGATGTTCCGGGTGTGGTAGCCCCGGAACAGCGGGTCCCGGCGGAAGTATTCCAGGGTGTCGTTCATCCATCCCATGTTCCACTTGAAATGGAATCCCAGCCCGCCCGACTCCGGCGGCCGGGTTACCCCGGGCCAGGCGGTGCTCTCCTCGGCTATCATCAGGGCTCCGGGGAACCGGCGGCCCACCTCCCGGCAGATCTCCCGGAGCAGGGACGCCGCCTCCAGGTTCTCCCTTCCGCCGTACCGGTTCGGTATCCACTGGCCCTCCTTCCGGGAGTAGTCCAGGTAGAGCATGGATGCCACCGCGTCCACCCTGAGCCCGTCGGCGTGGAAGGTGTCGAGCCAGTGCAAGGCGCTGGACAGCAGGAAGTTTCTCACCTCATGGCGGCCGTAGTTGAATATGAGGGTGCCCCAGTCGGGGTGGGTTCCCAGGCGTGGATCCTCGTGTTCGTAGAGCTTGGTGCCGTCGAATCGGGCCAGGGCCCAGTCGTCTGCGGGGAAATGGGCCGGGGGCCAGTCCAGGATGACCCCGATTCCGGCGTTGTGGCAGCGGTCAACGAACCGGCAGAAGTCCCGGGTGCCACCCATCCTGCTGGTGGGGGCGAAGAAGCCGGTTACCTGGTATCCCCAGGAACCGTCGAGGGGGTGTTCCATCACCGGCATCAGCTCCACGTGGGTGAAGCCCATTCCCACCAGGTGCGGGATCAGCCAGTCGCCGAGTCTTTCCCAGCCGGGAAAGCCCCTGCCGTCCCCGGCCCAGGACATGGCGTGAACCTCGTACACCGACAGTCTGCTGGAGAAGGGGTCCCGGGAGGCCCTTGCCTCCATCCACTCCCGGTCGGTCCAGGGGAAGCCGAAGGGGTCGTCCACCACCGATGCCGTTCCGGGCCGCAGCTCGGAACGGAGGGCGTAGGGGTCGGCTTTGGTGAGGGTCGAGCCGTCGGAGGTCAGTAAGCTGAACTTGCACAGGTCGCCGGGGGAGACCCCCGGCACGAAGAGTTCCCAGACGCCGCTTGCGCCCCGGGATCTCATGGGATGCCGTCGGCGGTCCCAGTCGTTGAAACTTCCCACCACGCTCACCGCCCGGGCGTTGGGGGCCCACACCGAGAACAGGACGCCCGGTTCGCCCCCCGGGGAGACCACCCTGGCGCCCATCACCCGATGGAGGTTCGTGTGCCGCCCTTCGTTGAAGAGGTACAGGTCCATGTCCCCCAGTTGCGGCAGGAAACTGTAGGGGTCCCGGGTGGTCCATGACACCCGGCCCCTGGTTACCGTCAACCTGTATCCGAAGGGTTCGGTCTTCTCCGGGGACCGCCATACGAACAGCCCGTCGTCGTGCACCCGGACCATGGGGAAGGGTGAGCCCCGGTCCGGCAGCATGATGATTGAGGATGCGCCGGGGCAGAACGCCCTGATTTCCACGAATCCGTCGTCCGTGGGGTGCAGGCCCAGGAACCGGAAGGGGTCGGAGGATTCCGCGGCCGCGATGGAGCGGATTTCCTCAGGGGTCAGGACGGTAATGAGTTTTCCCATGGAGTGAATATACCCCCCGGCTCCCTGGGGGAACCGGGGGGTGTTACGATGGGGCGGACCGTCCGCCCCAAAAGGTGCGGGTGAGGCTACTCCACGTCCGGTGCGCCGGGGGCCTCGGGAGCGGCGGCGGGCTTCACCAGATTGAACTTGTAGCCGAGGGTGCCGATTACGGGAACCGGCTTCACATTGCCGCTGAAACCGTTGATAAGGCCGATGATGAGGAAGACAAAGCAACAGAGGGCGATAATCCAGCCCAGAATCGGAATGATGACGAGGAGAGCGAAAAGCATTGTGATGAGGGACTGCTGAACGTGGTACATGACGTAGCGGTTTTCCTTGCCGGTGATGAAGGCGACGAGCAAGCCGATCCACGTGATGTAGGCGACACCGCCCAGGGTCCTGCCCTCTTCAATCTCCTTAGGGCTGATATTGAACTCGTTCATGTTTTCCCTTTCGTTAAACGTGAGAAACCGGAAACCCGACAAACTGCACTACACTTCGACAAAACCGGCCCGTTGTCAAGGTGCGGTCCCTTTGAAGGCCGCTTATGAAGGCCGCTTAAGGGTTCGGGAAAGTGGGAGTTGCCCCGCAGGCAGGTTGCGTATATTAGTCGGTGAGCGTGGAACAACACATCCTTCCAGGAAATAGGAACAGGTAATGGACGGTCGTTTCTTCATGACGGAGTCCGAGAGGCGCTCGGACAGGCGAAGCATCAGGGAGGTCCAGGTCTTTCTGGGAACCCACGGCATGCCCGCACTGCCTGTCAAGGCGCTGAACATCAGTTCCTCCGGGTTGTACTGCATCTGTCCGGCGCCCCTAGGAGACCTCACCCGGTTGGATGTTCTCTTGAAGGTGCAGGAAGTGGAGATCACCGCCCGGGCGGTGGTCATCCGGGAGGAGGAACAGCCTGACGGGACCTGGGGGGTGGGGCTTTTTTTCACCCGGATCGGCCTGGATGACAGGAAGCTGATCAACGAACTGGTTGACGGGAGCAAGGAGTGAAGACACCTCTGGCGGTATTCCTCGGCCTCGCGGCGGTGCCGGCTCTCGGGGCCAAGTACGCCGGCGAGTTCATGAATGTGGGCGCCGGCGCCCGGGCCCTGGGAATGGGCGGAGCCTTCGCGGCGGTGAGCGACGACTGCACCGCCGGGTACTGGAATCCGGCGGGCCTGGCCGGCACCTCCGGTCAGAACGCGGCTTTCATGCATTCCGAGAGGTTCGGAGGGCTCATCGCCTACGACTACCTCGCCTATTCCCGGGGGGTGGGGGAGAACGCCCTTGGGGTGTCCCTGTTCCGGACCGACCTTGGTAAAATCGCCAACACCAACAATCTGCAATGGTACGACACCGGTTCGGACGGTGTGTTCGGCGAAGACGGCTCCGGCGAACCCGGCGACGCCGGCGACGACGATTACCATCCCGACACGAACCCCGGCGGTACCGAGGGCAACGGCCAGTGGGACCCCGGCGAGGAGATAATCTACGACGAGGGCAGGATAACCTGGGAGAGCGCTTCGGACAACGCCCTTTACCTGTCCTGGGCCCGGCCCCTTTCGGACAACCTTTCCCTGGGCGCCAACATGAAGGTGGTGTACCGGAAGCTAATGGAGTACAGCGCCTGGGGGCTCGGCCTTGACGCCGGGCTGCTCTGGCGTCCCACCGGAGCCTTCTCCGTGGGGCTCAATCTGCAGGATATCACGGGAACCCACCTCTTCTGGAACAACGGCCACAGCGAATCGGTCACCCCCACCGCCAAGCTGGGGGCGGCCTTCAGGGTCCCCGTCAGGAAGTTTTCTTCGGTGGTGACCGTGGCCCTTGACGGTGATTTCCGTTTCGAGGGGAGGGACTACTCCGCCTGTTACAGCCAGGGGGACGTCAGCCTCGACACCCGGACCGGTCTCGAACTCCTGATTCGGGACACCGTCGGCATCAGAATCGGTTCCAGCGAGGGCAACATGACCGCCGGGCTCGGCATGAAAATCGCCCTGTTCGGGTTGCCCGTGGCCCTTGACTACGCATGGCTCGGCCACGACGAACTGGAGAATACCCACCGTTTCAGTGTGGGCGTGGGTTTCTGAGAACGGGAACATGCCCCAGGTCGAGGAAATCCTCAGAAAGGCCGTCCATACGGCTTCAGTGATCATTCCGGTGGCGGCGGTTTTCGTGGACCGGGGCGACATGGTGCTTCTGCTCTGCGCCGCCTCCCTGCTCCTTCTGCTGGTGGACCTGCTCAGGGCCAGGAACAAGGTGTTCCAAAGTTTTTTCATGGCCCTGTTCGGTCGGATGCTCCGTCCCAAGGAACAGGAAGGGGGCATGACGGCTTCCACGGTGGTCCTCGCCAGCGCCGCCCTGACCATCATGGTCTTCCGCACCGAGATAGCCGTGGCGGCCCTGGTGTTCCTGAGCCTCGGCGACAGTTCGGCAGCCCTGGTGGGCCGGCACTTCGGTGTCACCCCCCTGTTCGGGGGGCGCACCCTCGAGGGAAGCCTTGCCGCCCTGGTGGCCTGCCTGGGAGCTTCGTGGCCGCTTCTCGCCCTGGCCGGTCGGCAG
>JAKPTG010000043.1 GCA_029571005.1 Candidatus Fermentibacterota bacterium | reverse complement strand
GTCGGTGCCGGCTATCTGGATCGCCCCGGAGAGGGAGCCGGTCTCCGCAAGGATCAGGCTCTCGGCCCAGAACATGCCAAGGAAAAAGTTGGTGGCGGGCTTCTGCCGCATCATGATGCCGTTCACTCCCGCCACGAAGGCGAACTGGCTCTGGGTCAGGAAGAACACGCTGTTGGGGTCGTACGAGTCGGGACGGCCCGCCTCGAGGTAAGCCTGCTTCACCGCCTCCTCGGCCACGGTGTAAACGACCGGGTCCGTATTGGGAACCCGCAGCGGGGTCTGGTACTCCGCCACCTTCCTGGCCACCCTTCCCAGGATGGTGAGGCTGGCGATGGTGGCCACGTCGTCTATGGAGGAAAGCCCCGGGACGTACAGTATGGGCTTGCCCATCTCCGTGGCCCGGCCGATGGCCTCGTCTATGGCCTCGATGCCGGCTATGGGCCGGAGGTAGAACTCCCCTCCCCTGACAGCCATCCGGAAGTAATGGAATACCAGCGCCATGAAGACAATACAGGCGATCAGAGTCGCAACCTCGCCGGTGTTGAACCAGGATCCGACGGGTATTTCAGCGCCGGTGAAAACCGGCCCCCGCAGGGTGTCTCCCTGATGGGTTATCAACCCGGCCCGGTAGAGGTACCGGGTGCCGGCGGCCAGAGGGTAGTCCGGATCGAAGCCGTCCGTCAGCGGGTTCGATTCCAGCGGGACAGGCTCCACCATCACCAGCTCCCAGGCGTCCGCGTCGGCGGGGGTTCGCCACAGGAGAAACCCGCAGGCCTCCTCGATTTCGCAGGGGAACGATACTTCCACCGTCAGGAGTTCACCGGCGTCGTTCGGGACATCCCTGACCGAAACAATCTCCGGAACCATCATGGAACAGAGCGCCGCGGATACGAGCAGGTGACCCATTTGACCGCCTTTCAGGAGCAGATCCGGAATTGGAAAAACCGGCTTTTGGATATAATATTACAATCATGATGGAAAGGGGATGAATGAACGACAACTGCCCCTGCCCCATGGAGTGCGAACGGCACGGCGACTGCGTCGCGTGCAGGAAGTTCCATGAACTCCTGGGGGAACAGGTGTACTGCGAAAAGATCGTTCAGGGAAAGGCCGGTGGTTCGGCGGCGAAGTCTTCCGTCAATCTGATGGACTACGCCGCGTGTGCCGGTTGAGCAGGCAAGATGTCACCCGACAGGTTGTCGGGTATTCTTGAAAGGCTCCCCAGGGTCGGATCGCGGAATCTCGTCGTGGGCATGGAGTCCATGGACGATGCCGGAGTCTATCTGCTGACCCCCGACAAGGCTCTGGTCCAGACCGTGGACTTCCTCCAGCCGGTGGTCTCCGGTCCCCTGGAGTTCGGCAGGATAGCCGCCGCCAACAGCATGTCCGACGTGTGGGCCATGGGCGGTGATGCGATCACCGCCATGAACCTCCTCTGCTTTCCGGGAAATATCCTGGATGCCGACATAATCGAGCAGATCCTGTCCGGCGCCTGCGAGAAGATGGTGGAGGCGGGGGTCGTCCTGATGGGTGGTCATACCATGGAGCTGGACCAGGTGGTTTTCGGGCTCAGCGTCACCGGGACGGTGGATCCGGGAAGAGCCGTGCGGAACTCCATGGCGCGGCCGGGGGACCTTCTGGTGCTCACCAAGCCCCTTGGTTCAGGGGTGCTCACCACAGCCCACAAGGCCTCCGCCCTGCCCCGGCATCTGCTGGACCCGGTGTCGGCTTCCATGGAGAGGCTGAACCTGTACGCATCGCGGGTTCTCAGGAGCCTGGACGTGAGCGCCATGACCGACGTCACAGGCTTCGGGCTCCTTGGGCACGCCCTGATAATGGCCCGGGGCGGACGGGTGGGAATCACGGTGAACGCCGACAGCGTTCCCCTCTTCCCGGGGGCGCTGCAATTCGCCGAAGACTTCTTCCCCGGGGGTTCGGGCAACAACAGGAAGTTCGTGGGGGAGAACGCCTCCTTCGCCGAGGGCCTCGATCCCGAACTGGTGAAACTCCTCTTCGACGCCCAGACTTCGGGAGGGCTCCTGGCGGCGCTCCGTCCGGACCAGGCCGAAGAGGCCCTCGACCGTCTCCGCCAGGGGGGCGACACCGACTCCTCAATCATCGGCAGGGTCCAGCGGCGCCGGGAGAACGGGCCTTACCTCGTCATAGAACCCTGAAATCCCCGCTTCGTCCCTTACCGGCCCCGGCCCGCAGGCGCCTTCCCGCGGAGTCTTCTCTCCCCGGGAAGCCCGCTCCCGGGTATGCTGAGCATCAAGGGGTGAAGCCTGGATTCCGGTGCCCGGCTTCCGGCGCCCGCGGGCCGGATCGTGACGGCGCCGGGATCGTATTTCACGGCAGGAAAGGAATGGTGCCGAGGGGCGGAATCGAACCGTCGACACACGGATTTTCAGTCCGTTGCTCTACCAACTGAGCTACCTCGGCACACGAAGTGCGAACTTACTATAACTCCCGCGAAGGGTCAAGCTCGGAAAAAAGCGACTCCAGCGCCAGGTCCGATCTGATTCCGAACCTCGTCAGGGCGAAATCGTACTTCACCGGATCAAGGGGGTTCACCCTTCCGAAGCCTTCGGTTATCTCCATGGCGGCCTTCAGGTCCGGGCTGTTCCGACGGGTGAAGCCGAGCCGCCTGCCGATCTTCCACATGTGGGTGTCCAGCGGAATCAGCAACTGCGAGGTCGAAACGCCGAACCAGCCGCCGGGATCCACCGAGTCCCTTCTGACCATCCATCTGAACCACAGGTTCAGCCTTTTGCAGCAGCTCCCCCTTGTGGGGCAGGGCAGAAGGCTCGAGGGCGGCCCGTCGCCAAGGATTCCGGCTGCAAGCCGCCGCTGGGCTTCCAGGATGCCCCCCTCCGCGACGGCCTCGGCCACGAATCCGCCGATGGAGCCGTTGTCCCTCTGAATCCGCCGGGCTCCCCGGAGCACCCTCGCCAGGTCCGCGCCGGATGTGAAACGATGCCTGAACCCCGCGAGCCTTTCCTCCATCAGGGCCTCCGGAACCGTCGCCGGCGAAGGCCCCAGGGCTTCCAGCACCGTCCCCACACTTCCGAGTATCTGGGCCACTCTGCCGTAAGCCAGCCCGGAGGCCGTCAGCCCGGCTATCTCCCGGTCCTGCAGATTGTCGTAGGCGTACAGGAACTCCAGCGGGTCGGGATGCACGAACTCCCGGCTGTTCCATCGGAGGTAAATGTCCTCGAGAACCCGGGCAAGCCGGTCAGTCAAGCGTCAGGTCCACCCTCTTGGCGGTTACGCCGTCCAGGGCGTTGAGCTTCCTGACCAGTTCCTCTTTCTTCTGCTCCTCGCCGACAAGGCTCAGAATGATGATGCCCCTCTCGGTGCAGTCCTCCATGGTGCCTTCGTGAATCCCGAGCCTGGTCTTGATCATGCAGCCCCAGCCGGTGAGCACCTTCTGAACATTGACCGCAGCCTGGTTCCTGTGGGACACCAGGAGGGCGACTATGGTCTCCTTCATCGGCTCCTCATTCCTTCTCGAACATGTCCTTGCCCACGCCGCACACAGGGCACACCCAATCGTCGGGAATGTCCTCGAACGCCGTCCCCGGAGCTATTCCTCCGTCCGGGTCACCCTTTGCCGGGTCGTATTCCCACCCGCACGCCTGACAGACCCACATTGCAAACCTCCCTGCGTTTTCCGTTTTTTTCCCGCTCAATTATACACTATTCTGAGGAATCCGCGGCACGGTCCACCGCACTGCTGAGGCATTCAAGAAGGGCCGCCGTCTCATCCTCCCCCGGGGTACCCTCCAGCAGAATCTCTACAACCCCCTCCGGGGACGGGATCAGGAACGGGTACTCCGACAGCAGGGGACCGTAGTCCAGCCGGTGGACCTCAAGCCGGAACACCACACCGGAACCGGACGGCGCCAGAGTGCCTATCCGCCGCTCCATGTAAAAAACGCCACCCTCGGAATTCAGGGTGACCCCGGGAAAGCGGCCCATCAGCTCCGAATAGTCCATCAGGCCTCGACCGCGGACGGACCCTCACCGGCGGATTCCGGCAGCAGCACCTTGGTGGTGCTTCCGATGTCCGTCACCGGGAGCAGGCCGTTCATGCCAGCCTCCCCTTTCCGCAGGGTTCCGGGAAAACGGGCGCCCCCGGCCCGGAAGCGGCCGGGGGCGTTCCGTCAGTGGATCACGCCGAGCCAGTCCTTCAGCAGGAACTGCACTCTCCCTATCAGAAGGCTGATCCGGCCCATGACGGTGAAGCCGAAGGTGGCCCCGAACCCGATCATGATGACCCAGACGCCGATCTTGGAGCCCGTTCCGAAGAAGAGACCCTTATGGGGCTTGCTGAAGAAGAAGTAGATCAGGGCCGCCAGGGTTCCGAACACCAGGACGATGTTGCCCGCCAGGTCCTGCCAGGGCATCCCGGGCTGGTAGAGGGGCAGGATTGTGGCCTCGAGCTGCCTCAGAACGCTGGCCTTCATGGACAGGGGAAACCCCACGCCCATGCTGGTACCCATGATGAAGGCCATGGGGTAACGGGAAAGCCAGGCTATCTTGGGGAAGAAGCGGGTCACGTACAGAAGACCCAGTACGGCCGGAAACAGCAGGATCCACTGGCTTTCCTGGAATACCGGGTCTATGAGCCTGGGCTTCAGAACCTGGGTGTAGGTGAGCACTATGAAGTAGCCGGTGGATATTCCCACCGCCAAATGCTCACCGAGGCGGTACAGGGGGTTCTCCTTGTAGAGGAAGGAGTAAATGGCCAGGGTGAACATGGCCGCGACCCATATTCCGATGGTTTCGTACACGGCTTACCTCCTTCCCTTCAGCAGGACGCCTTTTTTGTGGAAACCGCCGGCGAAGTATGCGATGTTGCCGAGCACGATGAAGAAGAGGATCAGAAGGTGCGCCGCGTTCTGCACATCCATGCCGACGAAGGCCCTGTCCGGCTTGTCGAAGTATCCCCGCTGCTGAAGAAGCACCTCGTACTCCGCGGCGCCCCGGAGCCCGCCCATCTGGCCCACAATCTGGCCCGACTGGATGAAGATGGTGTAGTCGGTGGCGCTCACCGCAGTGACCCCGAAGGCCACGGGAAGACCTATTTTCTCTCTCCCGAAGGTGATCCACCATGTACAGGCCGCGGTACCGGAGAAGGTGGTGGCCAGGTCAACCTCCCGAAGGTTCTTGTGCTCCTGGAGCATCGGCATCTCCACCAGGGGGTTGCCGTTCATGTCCTCCGGGTACTGGGCGGCTATGGACGAGGTCATGCCCAGGATCACCAGGCTGAAGTAGGGAAGGTATCCCAGCTTGGCGAAGTCCCGCCCTTCGAAAACCCATCCCGCGGCGTTGTCCGGCAGGACATGGCCGTCCGCCTCCCAGGCGGCCTCCAGTTCGCTCCTGTCGGTGATGCCCATCTCCCGGTAGGAGGCCCACTCGGACCAGGAAACCACGTGGAAGTACCCTTCGCTGAGGGGGTTCGTAATGTAGGCGAAGCCGGACTCCAGCATCCCCTGGGCCAGGGGCCCGTTGGCGGTGAAGAACACCGGAATGTGCCTGGCGAAGGCGTGCCTTGTGATGGCAACGGCCATGGGCATGTTTTCCGGGTCGGTACCGGGATCGAAGTCGAAACTCACGAAGATGGCGTTCTCGGGACCCAGTTCCTCGATATAGTCGAAGATGGAGATGACGTGGCGGGTGGGTATCACGGGAAGCCCGAAGGGAACGAAGAAGGGAACGATGCAGACCACGCCTATGAAGAGGAAGATCCAGCGTCTGTCCAGATTGAGCATTCTGCCCCAGATGTTTTCCTTCATGCCTTCACCTCCTAATCACCGACGCCGCCGAGCCAGTTCCGCTCTACGCCGAAAATGATCTTGAGCTGGGTGGCCAGAATGCCGAAGCCCACCCCGAGACCGATGGCCCTCTTCGCGGCGTTGTTGGGGAAGTCAATTATCCAGAGCCCGAGTTTCGGGAACCAGCTCCCCAGAAGTTCGCCTATGGGCACCTGCCCTATCATCACCACCACCGCGGTCAGCAGCAGCACCGTGGCCAGAAGGCTCTTGGCCCGGAAGGCCCGGAAGGCGGCGCTGGCTATGTAGAAGGCCAGGAGGCTGAACATGGTGGACTGGATGGGCACCAGAATGTGCATGAACGCGAAGTCGAACACGCTCGGAGAGTTCATGCCGCCTCCGACCGAAACCGGGAGAAGCAGGGCGAAAACCGGCATGAGGTAGATGGAGAGAATCACCGCCAGGCTGTAGGGCCAGTTGGGAGCCCGGTGCCTCACCTTGTGGCCGTGAAGCCTGGTAAGGCTTCCGACGCCCAGAATCAGGGCGAAGGCGCCTATGATGGGAATCCAGGTGGTGTAGCTGTCAAAAACGCTCTGGGATATCCGGTGGGGGATGAAGTACTGAATCATCATCAGCACTCCGCCCACCAGGACTATCATCAGGGGAACAGTTCTCTTCACTGCTCAAGCTCCTTCCGGTGGGCTAGTCCATTACCTGACACGTTACCAGGTTCTTGAGCCAAGCCAGGGTTTGGGTGTGTGCGGCCGCATCCACCAGGGCGAGAACGATGCCCAGGGTGATGATGACCATGAGTATCGCCTTGCAGGCGTCCAGCCCCTTGATGGAACCCATCTGCATGGGCTCACGGCTGAGGTAGGCGCTGGCGGCGTAGAGTTCCTCGCCGATGAGGGTGTAGTCGCAGGTGGTTATGAAGAAGGGGAGCTGGGTCACCGAGTCGGTGCCGGCTATCTGGATCGCCCCGGAGAGGGAGCCGGTCTCCGCAAGGATCAGGCTCTCGGCCCAGAACATGCCAAGGAAAAAGTTGGTGGCGGGCTTCTGCCGCATCATGATGCCGTTCACTCCCGCCACGAAGGC
>JAKPTG010000125.1 GCA_029571005.1 Candidatus Fermentibacterota bacterium | reverse complement strand
ACGACCAGGCGGAGGCCATGAGCCTGTCGGACAGCATCATCCTGATGGACCGGGGCCGGATCGCCCAGATCGGGACGCCCCAGGACCTGTACTACCGGCCCAACAGCGAGTTCACCGCCGGCTTCATCGGGGAGGCGAACTTCCTCAAAGCCCGGGTGGAGGAGGTGGCGGAAGACCGGGTGCGGGTGATTTTCAACGGGGTCCCCCTGGAGGTGAGGTCCTTCGAGGATGTCCGGACCGGGGGGGACTGCAAGATCGTCATCCGCCCCGAATCGGTGACCCTCCACGACCGGGGGGAGATCCCCTGCCGGGTCCTGATTTCCACCTTCATGGGCTCCTACCAGTACTACCAGGTGGTGAGCGGAGAGGAGACCATTATCGTCACCGATTACAACCCCCGGTCCCGGAGGATCTTCCGGGCCGAGGAAGAGGCCTTCCTGACCTTCGACAACTCCAGCCTGCACGTCCTGTAGGGAACTCTCCCATAGGGAGCCCCGGGGAAGCAACCAGGCCTCAGCCGGTCGGGCGGGGCCCATGGCGCAATTTTTTTCCGGAAGAAAGGCTCGCGTATGGGCCCAGCAGGACTTGAACCTGCGACCAACGGATTATGAGTCCGTCGCTCTGACCAACTGAGCTATGGGCCCCGGAAGAGCTTCCTTTATGCCACAAATGGGGCGGGAGTGTCAAGAAAACCCGGGGTTCGCCCGGCCGGGCGGCCCGACGGGGCGCTTCGGCGGGATCGCCCCGGGTCCCGTCGTGGTTCGGTCTCCGGCTACAGGCGGAACAGAAGGTCCTCGTAGGTGGGGAAGGGCCACCTCTTCTTGTCCACCAGGGTCTCCAGCCTGTCGGCGCAGGCCCTGACCTCTTCCATCTTCGGGAAGACCCGGCGGCGGTAATTCCGGGCCTGGGAGAGGGTGTCTTCGACACAGCAGTCCTCCCCTTCCGCGACCAGAAGCTCCAGTTCCCGGGTCTTTTTTCTCAGCTCGCTGAGATTCTCCATGATCTCCCAGAGAAAGGCCTCCTGGACCGCCACGTCGATTTCGGAGGACAGGGTCTTCACCGCCGCGATCCCGGAGGCCACCTCGCCGGCATAGGCCAGAACGGCGGGAAAAATTTCCCGATTGGACATGGCGATGGTGGTCCGGGCCTCGATGGCGATCTGCTTGATGTACTTTTCCAGATAGATGACCTTCCGGGACTCCAGTTCCTGGGGCCGGAAAACCCCGTGCCGGGTGAAGAGCTCCACCGAATGGGGGCTGGCCAGCTCCGGCAGGGCCTCCACGGTCTCGGCGATGTTGGGAAGCCCCCGTCTCTCCGCCTCCCTGACCCATTCCTCGGAGTAGTTGTTGCCGTTGAAGATGATCCTGCCGTGGGCCTTGTAGGTGTCCACGATGATCTGCGTGATCGCCCCGGGGATGTCCCGGGATTTTTCCAGGATGTCCGCGTAGCCGGACAGGACCTCCGCCACCGCGGTGTTCAGGGCCACGTTGGGTCCCGCCACCGATTCGGAGGAGGGCACCATGCGGAACTCGAACTTGTTCCCCGTGAAGGCGAAGGGGCTGGTACGGTTGCGGTCCGTCAGGTCCTTGGGAAGCTTGGGTAGACAGGTGACCCCGATCTCCAGCCGGCTCTTGCCGTTGGTTTTGACGCACTCCCCCCGGGACAGCTTGTCCAGGATTTCCGTCAGCAGGTCCCCCAGGAAGATCGAAATGATCGCCGGCGGAGCCTCGTGGGCCCCCAGGCGGTGGTCGTTTCCGGTGTTGGCCGCGGACATCCGGATCAGCGGCGCGTAGATGTCCACCGCCTTGATGACGGCGCTGAGGAACAGCAGGAACTGGGCGTTGTCCTGGGGACTGGTGCCCGGCTCCAGCAGGTTGACGTCGTCGTCGGTGAGCATGGACCAGTTGTTGTGCTTTCCCGAGCCGTTCACCCCGGTAAAGGGCTTCTCGTGCAGAAGGGCAACCAGGCCGTGGCGGGCGGCCACCCTTTTCAGGGTCTCCATGATGAGCTGGTTCCAGTCGCAGGCCACGTTGGAGGTGGTATAGACCGGGGCTATCTCGAACTGGTTCGGGGCGGCCTCGTTGTGCTGGGTCTTGGATGGGATCCCCAGTTTCCAGAGTTCGTAATTCAGTTCCCGCATGAAACCCGAGACCCGGTCCTTGATGTTGCCGAAGTAGTGGTCCTCCATCTCCTGGCCCTTGGGGGGCCTGGCCCCGAAGAGGGTCCGTCCCGTCAGCAGGAGGTCCAGCCGCCGGTCGTGGAGTTCCTTCTCCACCAGGAAATATTCCTGCTCCGGCCCCAGGGTCGTGATGACCCGGCTGGTGGTGGTGTTGCCCAGGGCCCGGAGGA